>JBBQVB010000013.1:0-34955 GCA_038211965.1 Sphingomonadales bacterium | reverse complement strand
ACTGCGGCGCCCCTCGTGTGCTCTGGGTGGGTGGGGTCGCTACCCACATCCCCCCCCCCCCCTCTCCTGGGTGGGGCGGGGGGGGGGTGCGCGGCCCTTCGCCGCGCTTCTTGCTTCTGGACTCGTTCTGCGGAGAAAGAGCTCGCGAAGGCTCGCACCCACCCCTGACCCCTCCCTGAAGAGGGAGGGGAGCAGTCGGTGCTCCGTCACCCCGCCAGCGCCAGCAGCGTGTCGCGCTTTTCGATCAGCGCCGCAATCTCGCCCTGTGGCTCCGCCGCCCACGCCATCGCCGCCGCCAGCCGCCGGGCCGCTTCGGCCCCGATCTCGGGGACAGCTTCGGCAATCGCGCGCATCTCGGCGAAGTCGCCCGAGCAGTGCAGCGCGATGTCGCAACCCGCCTCGAGTGCGTTCAACGCCCGCGCGCCGAAGTCCTGCGCCGCATTGCCCCCCGCCTGCGCCCCGCCGCCCAGCGCCTTCATGCCGAGGTCGTCGCTCATCAACAGCCCGTCGAAGCCGATGTCGCCTCGGATCGTACCCGCGATAACCGTCGGCGACAGCGTCGCGCAGCGGCCGGCGTCGAGCGCGGTGTAAACGACGTGCGCGGTCATCGCCATCGGCGCGGCGCGGAGCTTGCGGAACGGCGCGAAGTCGGTCTCCAGTTCCGCGCGCGACGCTTCGACGACGGGCAGGTCGAGGTGGCTGTCGACGCGCGCGCGGCCGTGGCCGGGAATGTGCTTGACGACACCGCAGACGCCCCCCGCGCGCAGCCCGTCGAGCGTCGCCTTGCCGAGGGCGGAGACCCACAGCGGGTCGGTCGCATAGGCACGATCGCCGATGATGCCGTGACCGTCCGGGGCGGGCACGTCGAGCAGCGGCAGGCAGTCGACGTTGACCCCGACCGCGCGCAGCGTCAGCGCGATGGCCTGGGCATTGGCGCGCGCTGCCTCGAGCCCCGAGAACGGCGCGCGGTCGAACAGCGCGCCGAAGGCGGCAGCAGCGGGAAACACCGGCCAGTGCGGCGGCTGCAACCGCGCGACGCGCCCGCCCTCCTGGTCGATGAGGATCGGGACATCGCGCCCGGCGAGATCGCGCAGGCTGTCGGTGAGCGCGAGGAGTTGCGCGGGGTCGAGGCAGTTGCGCTTGAAAACGATATAGCCCGCCGGGTCGCAGCCACGGAACAGCGCGATTTCGTCGGCGGTGAGGACAGGGCCGGACAGGCCGAGGAACAGCGGGGTCACTCTGCCACCAGGCACGCTTCGCCCGCCACCTTGAGCCGCGCGCACAGATCGACCGCGGTCGCGTGGTCGGCGACGCCGGTCGCGCGCAGCCGGTACAAGGTCGCACCGTCGCGCTCGACCTTGCCGACGCTCTTGCCCAGCCCGCCGAGGTACGCAAAGCGCGCGGTATAGTCCTTCCACGCCGCGTCGGCCTTGGCGCTCGACGAGAACGCCCCGAGTTGCAATGCTGCGCTGCCGCTGGCCTTGACCGGGGCGACACCGGGTACGGGCGCGGGCGGCTTGGGCAGGCGCTTGAGCGGCGCTGGGGGCGCGGCGGCCTGAACCGTCGGATCGACGCGCAGGCGGGGATCGTCGCCCTGCTGCGGGCGCGCGGTCGGCTCGAAGCGCGTGTTCGCCGGCGCGACGGCGGGGGCAGCGGGCGCGGACGCTTTGGGCAGCGTGCGCGGAGCCGCCCCGACCGGCGGAATCGCCGCGACCTCGGACGCGCCCGCTGCGGGCGGCAGCAGGTCCTGCGGTCCGCGCTCTCCCGGTCGCGCCATCGGGTCCTCGGGCAGCGCGCCGGGATCGAGTTCGCCGCCGACGTTCGCCCCCTCGCCCGCCGCGTACATCGTGTCGCCCGCGCCCTCGACCTGCATGCCGCCGGGATCGTCGGGGCGGACCTTGTAGGGGCCGGGGTCGGCGGCGATCAGCGGCACCTCGGCCGGCGTCGCGGCGACGGCAATGCTGCTGCCACCCTCGCGGGTGCGCGCGGTGATCGCGTACAGCCCACCGACAATCGCCGCGAGGAGTCCGAGGAACACGACGATGCCGCCGACCAGCCGCCGCTGCGACACGGCGGTCGAGGCGTCGCGCTCCTCCGCCACCCCCGCCAGCCACGGCACCTCGGCATCGTCGTCGTAATCGGGCTCTTTGCCCCCAAGGCCTCTGGGCGCCATCAGTGGAGTTCCTCGGCCGCCTCGACCCCCATCACGCCAAGGCCGTTCCTGAGAACCTGCCCGACCGCGTCGGCAAGCGCCAGCCGCGCGGCAGTCAGCGGCGCATCATCGGCGATGACCAGGCGCCGCCCCGCATCGTCGTTGCCCCGGTTCCACAGTGCGTGGAACGCCGCCGCAAGGTCGCCGAGGTAGAAGGCGATGCGATGCGGCTCGCGCGTCGTCGCTGCCGCCTCGACGGTACGTGGCCACTGCGCGGCAAGCTTGACCAGCGCCAATTCCTCGTCGTCGAGCAGGCCGAGGTCAGGGTTGGCCGCCGCGATACCCAGTTCCGCCGCCTTGCGCGCCACCGAACGCAACCGCGCGTGCGCATACTGGACATAGAACACCGGGTTGTCGCGCGACTGCTCGACGACATGCGCGAAGTCGAAATCGAGCTGGCTGTCGGCACGCTTGGTCAGCATCATGAAGCGCACGACATCCTTGCCGACCTCCTCGACGACATCGGCGAGGGTGACGAACGACCCCAAGCGCTTCGACATCTTCACCGGCTCGCCGTTGCGCAGAAGCTTGACCATCTGGATGATCTTGACGTCGAACGGCATCGCGTGGCCGCTCGCGTCGGCGGTCAGCGCCTGCACCGCCGCGCGGATGCGCTTGACGGTGCCGCCGTGGTCGGCGCCCCAGATGTCGATCAGCGCGTCGGCGCTCTCGGCCTTCTGGAAGTGGTACGCCATGTCGTTGCCGAAATAGGTCCAGCTGCCATCGGACTTGCGGATCGGCCGGTCCTGATCGTCGCCGAACTGCGTGCTGCGGAACAGCGGCAGCACGACGGGCTCCCAGTCCTCGATGACCTGCCCCTTCGGCGCTTCGAGGACGCCGTCGTAGACGAGGCCCGCCGCACGCAGCCGCGCCTCGGCGGCCTCAGGCTTCGCCGCCGCCTGCACGTCGGATTCGTAGGCGATGATGTCGTGGACGATGCCCAGCAATTTAAGGTCGGCGCGGATCAGGTCCATCATCCGCCGCACCGCGTCCTTGCGGAACAGCGGCAGCCATTCGGCCTCGGCGGCGCGGACGTAGCGGTCGCCGTATTCGGCGGCTAGCGCTTCGCCGACGGGAACGAGATATTCGCCCGGGTACAGGCCTTCGGGGATGGTGCCGATCGCCTCGCCGAGCGCCTCGCGGTAGCGCAGATGCACCGAACGCGCGAGCGTATCGACCTGCCCGCCCGCGTCGTTGACGTAATATTCGCGGATCACCCGGTGCCCGGCGAACGCCAGCAGATTGGCCAGCGCATCGCCGACCACCGCGCCCCGGCAATGCCCCATGTGCATCGGCCCGGTCGGGTTCGCCGAGACGTACTCGACGTTGACTGTGACGCCCCTGCCCATCTCGGAGCGTCCGTAGTCGACACCCTCCAACAGGATCGTCCGCAGTTCGTCGCGCCAGACGTCGCCGAGCAGGCGGATGTTGAGGAACCCCGGTCCCGCCACTTCGGCCTCGGCAACCTCGGGCAGCCGCGCCAGATGCTGCGCGATGCCCGTCGCGATCAGGCGCGGATTGACCTTCGCCGCCTTGCCGAGAACCAGCGCCGCATTGGTCGCCAGGTCGCCGTGCGAAGGATCGCGCGGCGGCTCGACGGTCACCGCGCTCATGTCGAGCCCGGCGGGCAGGTCGCCGTCGCGCACCAGCCCGGCAAGAGCATCGGCAACGTGCGCGGCGAAACGGGGGTAGAGAGCGGTCAAGGGCGTGTCCGGCTGCGAGGGCAAGCGCGGCGGTCTAGCGGGCTTCGGCGGTCACGTCACGCCGCCCGCTCACAGCTTTTCCGACGCCACCAGCCGTTCGAGTTCGGCGGCGCGGTCGCGGGTTCGTGCAAGACTGCACTGATCGACCGCGAGCGCGGCATCCGAGCCGCCCGCGTCGCGCGCCCCTTCGAATGCGCAGTCCTTGGTGCGGAACGCCAGCCACGCGCGCTGCGCATCGACGAGGCGCGGCCGGACCTGGGGTTCAAGGAGCGCGGCGAGCTTGCGGTACGCGGCGTTGAGGCGGGCGTCCTGCTGCTGCGCCTCGCGCGTCAGGCAGGCGCGCACGGCCGTGGTGACGCCACCTGCCGCCGCGAGACAGCGGTCGGCTGCAGGTGCCGCCGCTGCGGGCGTCGCGGCCGCGATGATTATCCCCAGCGCGACGGCCAGCGCGACTGCTTCACGGCGGCCCACCGGTCGTGCCGTCGAGCATCTTGAGCGCGCCCGCACGCTCGCTCTTGTAGCGGGCATTGAGCGATTCGAGATTGAGGTGGGCGACATAGGCGATCCTCTTGTCATAGAGCGTATCGATCAGCAGCCGGTCATAGGCGCGTTCGCCCGGATTGCCGTGCCCGGCGCATGCTTCGACCGCCGCAGCGATGATCTTCGCGGCGCGACCGTGCTGCACCGACATCGACCAGACGACATCACGCACCGCAGCGCTCGCGGTGGTCAGGTCGACCTTGGTGGCGGTCAGCACCTTGGCCATCGCGCGGTCATAATGGGTGCGCTTGATGAACACGTGCTGTGCCTCGAAGAACTCGACCGGCTGCGCGGCGGCGACGCGCTTCCACTCGACTTCGAAAGGTCCCGCGACGGTCGGGTCGTGCCCGACAAAGCCGGCCGCCCAAGGTTTGCCCTCGACGGCGGCGAGGAAGATCTTGACGACCGCCCCCGTCGCGACGGTCGAATTGAACTGATAGGCCCCGTAAGACTTGCCGCCCGGATCGTTGCGGCCGCTCGACACCGTCGCCGCCGCCTTGGCTTCCTGGCCGGGCACGCAGCCGGTCTCGTACAGCATCGACAAATTGCCGAGTCGGTGCCCGGTCGGTGTCGGCGCGGCGGGTTCGATGCCGATGCGGCGCGTCAGCGGCGGCGCATTGTGCGACGGCCCGCTGACGTTCGAGCGCAGGTGCGACCAGCCGGCGTGAATCAGCTCGACGAGCCGCTCGGCCTCGGCGAGACCCTCCCACCACATGCCCGCGAGGCCGGCGGGCGCTGCCGCGTGCGCGGTACGCGGCGGCGGCGCGTCCGGCGCGGCGTGCCGCGGATGGCCGGCACGATGGCGCTGGCCATGATGGCCGTGATGGCCATGGCCGTGATGACCATGATGCCGGTGGACGCGATGCGAGCGGGCGGGAGCGACCGCCATAAGCTTGGACCCTCGGTTGCGACCCCGCCAACATCGCAGGTTCGGCGCGGTATGGACAGTGCGGTCAACCGGGGACCGAAGCTTTTTCATAGGCGTGCTCGAACGGCCCCAGCCATTGCCGGTAGGGTTCGGCGACCCCCAGCCCGTCGCGATTAAGCGGGCGGCGCACCTGCAGCGCGCTCGCGGTGGCGACGGCGCGCTCGGTGAGGTGCGGGGTATAGACTGCGGCCTCGTCGGCGAGGCCGCAATGCGCGAGCAGGCGGCGCGTCCAGCCCGGGGCATCCTCGACGAGTGCAGCATAGGGGATGACGAGCAGCCGCTCGCCGAGGCGCGCCTGCCAGTAGTCGAGCAGCCGGTCCTCGAGCGCGAAGTGATGCGCGATGTCGGTCAGGCTGTAGCTCCACGCGACGCCGTGGACGAAAAAGGTGCGGAAGCATGCCCAGGCGCTGTCGAGCGGGTCGCGGCGCATCCAGACGAGCGGTGCGTCAGGGAGCACGGCGGCGATCAGGCCGAGGAAGCGGCTGTTGTCGATGGTCTTGTCGACGATGCGGCCATCGGTACCGAAGCGTTCGTCGAGGAGGTGGAGATACAGGCCTGCCAGTGCGTCGAGCGACCCGCCGCTCCCAAGGTGCTTGTCGATTGCGGTGCCCGACGTACCGCCTGCCGCCAGCGCGACATGATGCATCAGGCTCAGCTCCGCCCCGTCCGCGACTTCGCTGTGGCTGGTAAGGATCTGCTCGACCAGCGTCGTCCCCGAGCGCGGCAGGCCGGTGACGAAGATCGGGCGGGCGGTGGCGACCGATCGCCCGGCGCGGGCCCGCTCGATCAGGTCGCCGTCGAAGCCGGTCATCGCCGCTTCGGCGTTCGCGGCGTTGCCCGCGCGGCTGTAGGGGGTCAAGCCGCGCAACAGCTTCGCCCCCCGGTCGTATGCAGCGAAGGCTTCGGCATGCTCGCGCCGGTCGGCGTGGAGCTTGCCGCGGGCATAGCAGAAGCGCGCGAGGTCGGCGGGCGCGGTGCGTTCGGCGGCTGCCGCATCGGCGAGCAGCCGGTCGCCGAGCGGATCGGACGCAAGGTTCGTCGTGCCGCTGAGCGACAGCCACGCCGGTCCCCAGCCCGGACGCAGGCGGATGCAGCTCTCGAGCGCGGCGCGCCCCGCGTCGACCAATCCCAGCGTCAGCGCGGTATTGCCGAGCAGATAGTCGCGCGCGCCCCGGTCGGCAGCCGCGTCGGGCAGGGTCAGCATCAGTTCGTGCGCGGCGCGCAGCCGCCCCGACTGGGTGAGCAACACGACCTTGGCATAGCGAGCCTCGGCGCTGCCCCCCGAAGCCGCGACGAACGCATCGATGGCGCGGTGCGCGAGGGTCAGTTCACCGCTGACGCGCATCAACTCGGCAATGCCGCGCCACTGACCCCCGAGCGGCGCGCGCGCGTCGAGCAGTCGCGTCACGGCGACATTCGCACCTGCGCGGTCGCGCGCAGCGAGCGCCGCCTTGAGCGCGGCGATGGTAGGCATCCAGGCGGGCGTTGTCATGGCGCGCTTCTAGTCACAGCGCGCAGGCGCGGCCAAGCTGCATAGGCGATTCGCAGCCCGCTCGCCGCAGAATGCCAAAAGTTATAGCTGCTCCGGAACAATGCACCGAAATAAACCAATTAATTACTATTTAGAAAGGTTAACCTTGTATTTCAAAAGGTTCCGCTCATTCGGCTTGACAGCGGCACGTCGGCTTGGCCAAATCGAGCCTCAACGACCGGATGTACCGGACGTTTAAGGGGGCCTTCATGACGTTCAGACAGTTACTTTGCTCGGGCGCGGCAATCGCGGCACTGGGCGCGAGCAGCGCCGAAGCACTGACTATCAACCTGGTCGACCTGGGCGGCGTGACCGGCTCGCCGGCCGAGCAGGGCTTCAAGATCGCCGCCGCCTATTGGGCGAACACGTTCACCAATACCGCGACGCTCAATCTCGGCGTCAAGTTCGCGCCGCTGGCACCGAACGTCATCGGTTCGACGGGTAGCCGCAGCGTCGACTACACGGTCGCCAACTGGGAAACGCGCGTCAACGCGACCAAGAGCAGTTCGGTCGTCGATCTGACCGCCGTCAAGCCGACGCTCAACGGCGGCGCAATCAGCGCGATCGTCAGCGGCGTCGGCGACCCCGTCACCGGCTTCGGTGTCGACACCGACATCACCAAGCGCGTCTATGATAGCGACGGGTCGTACAACAACAAGGTGCTGTATCTGAACAGTTCGGTGATCAAGGCGATCGGTGGCTCGATCAGCGCGGGCACCTGCACCGCTGCGTTGACGGCGGGCTGCGACGGTCGCGTGACGTTCAGCAGCACTTTCGGCTTTGACTTCAACCCGACCGACGGAATCAATGCCAACACGTTCGACTTCATCGGCGTCGCGATCCACGAGATCGGCCACGCGCTCGGCTTCGTGTCGGGCGTCGATTATTACGACTATAACGGCAAGCCCAACGGTCCGGGCATCGCCGGCGGCCTGACCTACAGCATGAACGACACTTCGCTGTTCAGCGCCCTCGACATGTTCCGCTACAGCAACGATCCGACGAACCTCGTTGCCGGCGCGACGCCGGTGCTCGACCTGTCGGTCGGTTCCGCGTCGTACTTCTCGATCGATGGCGGCGTGACGAACTATGGCAACGGTTATTTCTCGACCGGCGCCTATAACGGCGACGGTCGTCAGGCGTCGCACTGGAAGGATGCCACGGGCGTCAACCGCTGCGGCCCGCAGCTCGGCATCATGGACCCGACCTTCTGCTACGCGCAGATGGGCGAAGTCACGCAGCTCGATCTCGATCTGTTCGATGCCATCGGCTACAACATCAAGGCCAACCCGTTCGCGGGCAACGGCCTGACGGCGTCGATCTACAACCAGTACGGGGCGCAGTTCGGTGCCGCCGTGGTTCCCGAGCCCGCCAGCTGGGCCATGCTGATCGTCGGCTTCGGCCTGATCGGCAGCGTCATGCGCCGGCGCGTCACCAACGTGACCTTCGCCGCCTGAGCCGGTAACGAGACGACAGACGCCGCCGGTCGCAAGACCGGCGGCGTTTTCGTGTCAGCGCGACCGGCTCGACGTGGCGGCGAGCACGTCGCGGACGAAACGCGCCGCATCGAACCGCGCGTCGGTGGCATCGTATCCACGCCGCACGACGATGACGCGCCCGCCGCCCGCGATATAGACATATTGGCCGCGATTGCCCTCCATCGCGAGGCTGCCCGGCGGCAGGCCCTCCGCGGTACCATGCAGCCAGATCCCCGCGCCGTAGCCGACGCCGGGGCGCGATGCCGGATCGGGCTGCGCGCCCGCCGGGGTCGCCATGAAGCGCGTCCACCCCTCGGGAAGCAGGCGCACGCCGTTTGCCACGCCGTCGTGCGCCACCAGGAGCGCCAGCCGCGCGAGATCGCGCGCGGTCGTCCATACCTGGCTCGACAGCACGTAGTGGGCCGCGTGGTCGGTCTCGGGAGTCGTGCGCGTCATGCCGAGCGGCCACAGCAGTTCGCGGAACGGAAACGCCAGCGCGTCGCCGCCCAGGCTCGTCCGCAGGCTATGCGCCGCGAGCAATATGTCGTTGTTGGCATAGCGGAAGCGCGCACCGGGCGCGGTTTCCAGGGGCATCGTCGCCGCGGTCTGCGGCACCGTCGCACCGCCGAGATAGAGTTCGTCGGTGCGGTTGCCGGGACCGTTCGTCCACAATCCCGAGTTCATCCGCAGCAGCTGTTCGAGGGTGATTCGGGCGCGCGGATCGCCGGCCGCCTGCCATTCGGGAATGTTCGCCGGGGCTGCGACGTCCGCTTTGCCGAGCGCCACTGCGCGCCCGACGAGCAGGGCGGTCAGCGTCTTCGCCGCCGACCAGGTGCGCTGCGGCGTGTGCAGATCGAACCCGGCGCGGTACTGCTCGGCGACGATCCTGCCGTCGACGACGACGATGACGGCAGTGGTCTCGGTCTTCGCGCCATAGCTGGCGTGGTCGAACGCGCTTCCGACGACCCGGTCGAGCGGCGTCGCGCGGCGGCGTAACGGACGATCGACGCCCGCATCGCCGAGCGGCCACGGGCGCGCGTCGGTGACGGCAAGGTCGGGCACGGCGACGTCGAGCCGCGGCAGCAACCGCGCGCTCGCCGGGTCGGCTCCGACGGGCAGCTGCGCGCAGCCGAGCAGCGGCCGCCACGCCGCGACACGCGGCGGCAGCGCGGGGTCGAAGGCCACGCTGACGGTCTTCGCGGCGCGGTCGACGACGGCCGTCAATCCGCCGACCAGCGGCTGATATTCGGGATAGATGCCGGTCAGGTCGTCGGCTTCGATCTGCGCCTCGGGTTCGCCCGCGACGAAGCTGTCGCTGCATACGAAAGCCGCCTTGTACCCCGCCGCGAGCGCGAGGGCATGCGCCGAAGGCTCGGCGGCGTTGGCGGCAGTGGCGGACAGCAGCAGCAATACCAGGCGACGCATCGGCAATTCCCTTGAATTCACGGGCGGCGCGGGCGCTGTTTCGCCGAGACCGACTTGATGACGATGTTGCCTGCCGCTGACGGATCGATCGGCGGCGTAGCGAGCGCAAGCGCGGCAGCGATCAGCGCCTCGACGTGCGGGTCCTCGAGCACTTCGGGGCCGGGGACGAGCTTGATATGACGGACCTTGCCGCCGCCCCCCTGCAGCAGCGCGTGCGGGTCTGCAAGTTCGACGCCGCGCCCGAAGAACAGGCTGACCCAGCGCGGATAGACCGCGATCGAAAAGACGATGTCCTTGACCCGGTCGCTCGGTCCGAAGCCGATCGCGAGCGCGTTGTAATTGTCGTACACCGGCCGCGTCGCGCCCGGCAACCGCGCGCCCATCCAGGCGATGGCGTCGCGCGCCTGCGCCGCGATGGCGGGGTTGAATTTGGCGATGAAGCTGTCGAGTTGCGCTGCGGGGGTCACGCGCGACTCCTAGCCGAAATGCGAGGCAGGTAACACTCTTCCCCTCCCCTCAAGAGAGGGCGCAGAACGTCAGAACCCCGCCCCGCCCGGGAGCGGCGACGACCCGGCGACGCGCTCGTGCTCGCGGATGGCGAAGCGGTCGGTCATGCCCGCGATATAGTCGGCGATGTGGCGCGCGCGCTGCGGCTCGTCGGCGGGGAGCGTCGCGCGCCAGCGGTCGGGCAGGCGCGCCGGGTCGGCATGGAATGCGCCGAACAGCCCGGCGACGACGAGTTGCGAGGGGTCGCGCAGGCGCTTGACCTCGGGCGCGCGGTACATGCGCGTCCGCAGGAACGCCTTGAGGTCGGCCGAAGCCGCCACCATGGCGGGCGAGAACCCCGCCAGCGGTGCGCCTGCCGCGCGGACGTCGGCGACCGACGCCGGGGCGGCCGCCGCCAGCCGCGTGCGCGTCTCGGCGAGCAGGTCGGCGGTCATGTGCCCGATCTGCTCGCGGACCAGTTCGGGCACCAGCCGCCGCCGCTCGGCGACGTGCGGAAAGCGCGCCCGCACGGCCGCCCAGGCATCGGCGGTGAACGGCACCGTCAGCAGGTCGTCGAGGTCGAAGACCCCGGCGCGTAGACCGTCGTCGAGATCGTGGTTATCGTAGGCGATATCGTCGGCCAGCGCCGCGACCTGCGCCTCGAGACCCGGCCACGATGCGAGGTCGAGCGGCCACGCGGCATCGGCCTCCGCGAGCGCCCAGCCGGGGGCGGCGACGGGACCATTGTGCTTGGCCAGCCCCTCGAGCGTCTCCCAACTCAGGTTGAGACCGTCGAAGGCCGGGTAGCGTAGCTCGAGCCGCGTCAGGATGCGCAGCGTCTGCGCGTTGTGATCGAAGCCGCCGTACGGCGTCATCGCCGCTTGCAGTGCGTCCTCGCCGCTATGCCCGAACGGCGGGTGTCCGAGATCGTGCGCCAGCGCGCAAGCCTCGGTCAGGTCCTCGTCGAGACCCAGCGTGCGCGCGCACGTCCGCGCGATCTGCGCGACTTCGAGGCTGTGCGTCAGGCGGACGCGGAAATGGTCGCCGTCGGGCGTCACGAAGACCTGCGTCTTGCCCATCAGGCGACGGAAGGCGCTCGAATGGACGATGCGGTCGCGGTCGCGCTGGAAGGCGGTGCGCGTCGGGCTGGACGCTTCGGGATGCAGTCGTCCGCGCGACTGCGCCGGGTCGGTGGCGTAGGGCGCGATCATCGGCGCGGGTCGAGCCAGATCGCGCGCGCGGCGAAGTCGGTGACGATGCCGAACGCGCGCAGCGCCGCAACGCCGACGTTCGCCTCGGCTGCACTGGTGTTGCTGTCGATGGTCGCAGGCACCCCGCTCAGTCGCCGCCCGGCGATGTCGAGCGTCCGCACGACGAACGCGGTGCGCTGCGCCTCGCCGCCGATGCCGCCGACGCCGACGGTCGAGGTCGCGCGCCCGTCGGTGAGCAGGCCGTGGCGCGCCGCGAACGCCGCCCCGATCAGCATGCGCCCGCCGTTGCCGAGATCGAACGCTGCCAAAGCTGGATGGCCTTCGACGACGACGGGGATACATTCGATACCGCGCTGCGCGGTCAGCGGCAGGCGCCGCCCCGGCGGCTCGACGCCGCGTGGCAGCACCGTCAGCGTCGCGGCATCGAGGTCGATACCCAGCCGTGCGGCATCGAACAGTTCGCGCCCGACGACGACGTCGAGCGGGCCATGCGTCAGCCGCCGCGCGATGTCCGACAGGTCGATCACCGCGACCGCCTCGGGGCGCAGCACGAGGCCGCCGACGCCGAGCGTGACGCCGGGCACCAGCCGCGCCGCCGCCAGCGCCGCGCCCGAGCCGCGCGCGGTCACGACCGGTCCGCCACCGAGCCGCAGCCGGTCCGCAAAGCGGCTGTCGATCAGCGTCGCCTCGGCCGCCGAATCGAGCAGCGCCTCGGTGACGTGCCCGTTGACGCTGACCGGCAGGAAGATCCGGTTGCCCGCGATGCGAAGGCGGGTGACGGCCGCGGCGCGGGCTAGCGTTGGCACGGCAAGCGCCGCAGCGCCGCCCAGCAGCAGGTCGCGGCGACCGATCAAGCGATGACGCCTGCCGCGCGCAACGCCGCGATCCGGCCGGCATCGACGCCGAGGCTGCCCAATACCGCCGCGCTGTCGACCTTTGCCGCCATCGTCGGCGCGACCGTCGCGCTGACCGAATAGCGCGGCGCGGGCGCGGGCTGGACGACGCCGCCCGCCTCGACGAACGTCCCGCGCGCGGCGTTATGCGGGTGGGCGGGCGCCTCGGCCATGCTGAGCACCGGCGAGAAGCACACGTCGGTCGCCTCCATCAACGCGCACCACGCGTCGCGCGTGCGCGTCAGGAACAGCGCGGTCAGCTTCGCCTTGAGGGGTCCCCACGCCGAACGGTCCATCTGCGCATCGAAATCCGAGTCGTCGGCGAGGCCCGCCAAGCGCCGCAGCTCGGCATAGAATTGCGGCTCGATCGACCCGATCGACAGCCACTTGCCGTCGCTGGTTTCATAGGTGTCGTAGAAATGCGCGCCGGTATCGAGCAGGTTGGTACCGCGCGCGTCGGTCCACATGCCGTTGGCGCGAAACCCCCAGATCATCGCCGACAGCGCCGCCGCGCCGTCGGTCATCGCCACATCGATGACCTGCCCCTGCCCCGTCGCCGCTGCGTGACGCAGCGCCGCGAGCATGCCGAACGCCAGCATCATGCCGCCGCCGCCGAAGTCGCCGACCATGTTGATCGGCGGCGTCGGCTTGTCGCCCGCCCGCCCATAGCCGTGCAGCGCGCCCGCCAGCGCGATGTAATTGATATCGTGCCCTGCCGCGTGCGCATACGGCCCGGTCTGCCCCCAGCCCGTCATCCGGCCATAAACCAGCTTCGGATTTTCGCCGAGCAGCACCTCGGGTCCCAACCCCAACCGCTCCATGACCCCGGGCCGGAAGCCCTCGATCAGCCCGTCCGATTCCCTGGCGAGGTCGCGCACCAGCGCAATGCCGTCTGGCGCTTTCAGGTCTATTGCAATCGTCCGGCGCGACCTCAGCAGCGGGTCGCGCGCGTCGACGCGCGCGCCGGGCCGCTCGACACCGATCACCTCCGCCCCGTGGTCGGCAAGCATCATCCCCGCGAACGGCCCCGGCCCGATGCCTGCCATTTCGATGATGCGCAGGCCGTCGAGTGGTCCGGTCATGCGTGTGTCCCCGCGCGGCGTCGCGGGGGTTTAGCGCGGGCGGCGCGGTCCGTCATCCCCGCGTGATCCTGGGGAGGGGAACGTCAAGCCCGCACCAGCCCCGACATCGCCCGCACCCCGCCGTCCGGGAACACCAGCGGCGACACCCGCGCGGGGTCGAGCGCAAAGCTCTCCGCCGCCAATCCGAGCATCAGCGCGCGCAGGTCGGTCGTCGGGCGGAGGTCGCGGTTCTCGAACAACTGGCCGTTCCCCAGCCCCGGCCAGTCGGCGATCACCCGCCCGCCCTTGACCGCGCCGCCCGCGACGATCGCCACCCCGCCCGTGCCGTGGTCGGTCCCGCCGGTGCCGTTGACCGCCGCCGTCCGTCCGAACTCGGTCGCCGCGAGGACGACGGTCTTCGCCCACACCGGTCCAAGGCCCGCCCTCAGCGCCGCCAGCGTCGCGTCGAGCTGCCTGAGCTGGTTGTTGAGCCGCTGCGCCTGTGCCGCGTGAGTGTCCCAGCCGCCGATCTCGATGGTCGCGAGGCGCGGCCCGTCGGGCTTGGCGAGGAACGTCGCCGCAAGCTTGCCGAGCGCTTCGGGATTGCCTTTGCCTGCACCGTCGGCCCCGGCGAGCATCCGCGCGTCCATCGCCGAACTCCACAGCGGGTGAAGCTGGGCGTCGCCAGCATACAGCGCACCGACGCGCGCGAGCAGGTCGTCGTTCGCCTGCGGCAGGGCGGACGGCGCATAGCTGCCGACGGGTGCCGACCCGCGCAGCGCCATCGGCACCGTCGCGGCAATCGCAATCGCACTGTCCTTGGCGGGCGGCAGCGCGCCGACGAGGCGGTTGAGCCAGCCGTCCTTGAGCGCGTACGCCGCCGTCCCGCCGGTCTCGAGGACGTTCTGCGCGTCGAAGTGCGACCGCTCGCGGTAGGGCGATGCGACGGCGTGGACGAACAGCGCCTCGCCGCCGGCGTACATCGCGGCGGTCGACGCGAGCGCCGGGTGCAGCGCGAACATGGCGTCGAGCTTCGTCACCGGCCCCTGTCCCGGCGTCGCCAGCGCGCCGCGCAGCCCCGCGTAGAACGGATCGCCGACGGGCATCACCGCCGCCAGCCCATCCATCGCACCGCGCAGGATGATGAAGACGAAACGGCGGTCGGTGGGGGCGGACGCGAAGGCGAGGCGCGGGGTCAGCGCGACGACGCCGGTCAGCGCGGCGCGGCCGAGGAGAGAGCGGCGGGTCAGCATAGCGGGTCTCCACCTCCCCGCCCGGTGAGCCTTCGCGAGCCGAGAGCGGAGAGGTTTAGGGGAAGAGAGAAAATCCTCATCGCCGCATGAACTCCGGCGCGACGAGCAGTAGCGCCAGCCCCTGCCCCGGCGAATCGGCGCGCGCGATCGCCTGCGTGGTGGCAGGCGTCAGCGTCCCCGGCAGCAGTTCCCCCGCCAGCCGCCGTGCATCGAGTCGGTCGGCAACGACGCTCGCGAACCGCTGCGCGACCTCGACGCGCCGCAGCAGCGCGTCGGGTGCGGCCCAGCTTGCCGCCGTATCGTCCCACCCGGCGGGCGATCCCGGTCGCCATACCGGCTGGCCCAGCTCGGTCAGCGCGCCGACGAGCTTCAGGTCCGGCGCTTCCTTCGCGCCGATGCCGCGCAGCGCGGAGATGGTCCACTCCCACGGCGTCTTGAACTTGGGGCCTGGTGTCGCCCAGATTTCGGGCGCGGCGAACAGCACCGCGTAGAGCGCGCTCAGGTCGCCGCCGGTCCGCAGATGCGTGGCGGTCAGCCGCTCGACGAGCGTCGGCGGCGGCACATCGCCCGCGAAATGCCGCGCCAGCTTGGTCGCGAGATGCCGCGCGGTCGCCGGATGGACCGCGAGGTCCGCGAGCATCGCCCGCGCCTGCGTCGCGTCGTCGGCGCGGTAGGTCTTGCCGAGCAGCACGCGCGTCCCCGGCTGGTGCCAGCCCGACTGGAAGACGAACGCCCCGTCGGGAGCCTCGACACCGACCGGTGCGCGCACGAAGCCGCCGACGCTCCACCCGGTCAGCGCGCGCGCCAGCTCCTGGACGTCGCCCTGCGTATAGCCACTGCCGACGCCGAGCGTGTGGAGTTCGAGGATTTCGCGCGCCAGATTCTCGTTGAGCCCGACCTTGCGCTTGGCGTTGGGGCGGAGCGCCGCGCGCTGCCCAATGAAGCTGTCCGGCCCGATCGACTGCGCCTGATCGAGATAGAGCAGCATCGCCGGATGCGTCTCCACCGCCAGCAGCAGATCGTAGAAGCTTCCGAACAAATGCGGGCGGATCGCCTCGAATTAGAGCGTTCCCGCCAGGCCCACGGTCTGCAGCTTGTCCGCCGACACCGCGAAATGATTCGCCCAGAAATGCGCGAGCCGCTCGGCGAAGGGTGCGGGCGTGGTCAGCGCCGCGACGATGCGCGCGCGCACCTGCGTGCCATAGCTTTCGCGGTAGAGGACGCGCAGATCCTTGCGGATCGCCTGCGCCGCCTCCTTGCCCGTGACCTTGGGAGCCTCGCCCATGTCGCCGATCTGGGTGGCACGGATTTCGGCGAGATAGGTGCGGAACTGCGCCGCCATCGGCCCTGACCCCGGCACGGCAGTAATTACCTCCGGGCGCGGATCGAAGCGCGCCTGCTGGCTGCGCAGCCAGTCCTTCGGGTCGGCGGGCGGCGCCTCGCCCGCGCGCGCGCCGAGGCCGAAGCGGTTGAGGGCAATGGCAGCGGCCGATGCGGTCATGCCCGATATTACGCCACAGCGGTGCGGCATCCCCTGAAACCTGTGGCCAGCCCGTGCCGACGCGCTATACCCCACCTCCCGGACACACCCGTTATCAGGAGAGCGCCGTGAATTTCGACTATTCGGACAAGGGCAAGGACCTCATCGAGCGCGTGCGCGCCTTCATGGGGCAGCACATCTATCCAAACGAGCAACGCTACGAGCACGAAGTCGCCGAGGGCGACCGCTGGAAGGTCCTGCCCGTCATCGAGGAATTGAAGCCGCTGGCGCGCGAGGCAGGGCTATGGAACCTGTTCCTCAACCTCTCCGAGCACGACACCGGCGACTGGCGCGGCCCGGGGCTGACCAACCTCGAATACGCCCCCCTTGCCGAAGAAATGGGGCGGGCCGGCTGGTCGTCCGAAGTGTTCAACTGCTCGGCCCCCGACACCGGCAACATGGAGGTGCTGCGCACCTATGGCACCGAGGCGCAGAAGGCCGAGTGGCTCAGGCCGCTGATGGCGGGCGAGATCCGCTCGGCGTTCCTGATGACCGAGCCCGCCGTGGCGTCGTCGGACGCGACCAACATCGAGACCTCGATCACCAAGGACGGCAGCGACTACATCATAAACGGTCGCAAATGGTGGTCGAGCGGCGTCGGCGACCCGCGCTGCAAGATCGCCATCGTCATGGGCAAGACCGACATGGGAGCGGCGCGCCACCTCCAGCAGAGCCAGGTGCTCGTGCCGCTCGACGCGCCGGGCATCACCAAGGTCCGCGCGCTTAAGGTGTTCGGCTACGACGACGCGCCGCACGGCCACTACGAGGTCATCCTCGACAACGTCCGCGTGCCGCAGTCGAACGTCGTGCTGCGCGAGGGCGCGGGCTTCGAGATTGCGCAGGGGCGGCTCGGGCCGGGCCGCATCCACCACTGCATGCGGTCGATCGGTGCCGCCGAGCGCGCGCTCGAGAAGATGTGCAAGCGCCTCAAATCGCGCACTGCCTTCGGTAAGCCGATCAGCGAGCAGGGCGTCTGGCACGAACGCATCGCCGACGCGCGCATCGCCATCGAGCAGGCGCGCCTGCTGACGCTCAAGGCCGCTTACATGATGGACACCGTCGGCAACAAGGCGGCGAAGCGCGAGATCGCGATGATCAAGGTCGTCGCGCCCAACATGAGCTGCATGATCCACGACATGGCGATCCAGGCGCACGGCGGCGGCGGCGTCTGCCAGGACTACGGCCTCGCGTCGGGCTATGCCGGACAGCGCACGCTGCGGCTGGCGGACGGGCCCGACGAGGTCCATCGCGCGGCGATCGCAAAGGACGAGTTGCGGCGGTATAACTGACCGACGCGGGGGAGGCGGCGCGTTTGCCGCCGCTTCCCCTCAAGCCTCCCATCTCGAGGAATTGGTAACGGACCCGTAATCTGTATGTGATGTAGTCTCGCCGCAGTCGCATTTTTTCCGATGCTGCGAGGCCCCGAGAGCCTTGGGCACCGACCAGCCTCGGGGGGAAAAGACATGACCGGCATCATGGCATGGCACGGACGTAGCCTGTCCGAGCACATCGCACTGCGCGACCCGGCGGCCAAGGACGGCTTCCGCTTTCTGTCGCTGAGCATCTATGGCGACATCGGCAACCCGGTCTATGCGGCGGTCATGATCAAGCGCGCCAACGTCGTCGCGCAGCATGATTTTCCGCTGCTCACCGCCAACGAATTCGAGACGACCTTTCAGGCGCAGGCCAAGCTCGGCTTCGGGCCGGTGATGATCGCTGCGACGGGGAGCAGCGGCAACCCGCGCTTTGCTGCGGTCTTCCAGCCGATGAACCCGATCCCGCTGACCCGGCGCGCACTCGGTTCGGGCGCATCGACCGACTTGACGACGATTCAGGGTATGAACGCCAGTGCGCGGGCGCAGGGGCTGCGGCTGCACTGGGCGGCATCGTACGGCAGCGCCGCCGATCCGCGCTATGCCGCGATCTGGTTTCCGGTGACCGACCACAGCCTGTGGAATGCCGACGGCGTCGCCGACACCAGCGCGCAGTATCAGGCGCGGTTCGACGCCCAGGCCTCGGCGTGGTGCCGCCCGACCTTCGTGACGCTCGATGCCGACCAGCGCTATCTGTCGGTGTTCACCGATCGGGCGATCGGACCGTGGCTCGCGCGGCACGGCCTCAGTCCAAGCGACTACCAGACCGAGTTCGACAAGGCGAAAAAAGCCGGGCTGTTTCCCGTCTGCGTGCAGGCGGCGGGATCGTCTGCAGGCAATGCCCGTTTTGCCGCGTTGTTCGCTGGCACCGAAACCGAAATCCCGCGCCAGTTCGCCGCTGCGGGACCGGTCGCCAACGCGCAGATCGACGACATCATCCACGCCGCGATGCGCGACTCGCCCGTCAAGCACGCCGCGCTCGCGATCGTCAACGGGACGCGACTGGTCTATGCGCGCGGCTATACCCATGCCGAGCCGGGCTGGCCGCTGGCCGAGCCGACGACGCGCTTCCGCATGGCGAGCGTATCGAAGACCGTCGCGGCGGTGGCGATCCGGCAGCTCATCGACGCTGGCCTGCTCGCGCTCGGCGACAAGCTGCAGGACAAGCTTCAGCTCAAGACGCCCGGCGGCAGCGCGCCGACCGATCCGAAGTTCGGCGATATCACGATCCAGCACCTGCTTGAGCACAAGAGCGGGCTCAAACCGCAGAATTTCATCGGCGGCGACCTCGTCAAGTCGGCGTTCGCTGCGGCAGGGCACACCATCGCGCTGCCCGTCACCGCCGCACAGACCGATTCGTACGTCGCCAGCCTGATGCTCGACAACAAACCGGGCGACGTTCAGATCTACAACAACTGCGGTTACTATATGCTGGCGCGCGTCGTCGCGAAGCTGCGCGGTACGTTTACGCCGGTCGCGGCGTTCGACAAGTTCATCTTCCAGCCGCTCGGCATCACGCGCATCCGCCGCGCCGCCAGCCTGATCGCGGCACAGCCAGCGGGTGAGGCACGCTACCAGTCGCCGACTTTGGCGCTTCAGCTCAGCGACATGACCGACGCGCGCCCGCTCGTGCCTGCCGAATACGGCGACGAACAGTTGGAGATCGCCGACGGCAGCGGCGGCCTCACCGGCGCGGTGGTCGACCAGGCGCGACTGATCGCGGCGCTCCAGACCAAGAACGACACCGGCATGCTGCCGCGCACGTCGGTGACGGCGATGCTCAACGCGGGCGCGGCGCTGACGTCGGCGGGCCTCGGCCGCGCGGGCTATGGCTTCGACGCCGTCACCATGCTCGCGGGCGGCGCCTACCGGGCGCAGAAGGGCGGCTCGCTGCAAAGCTCGAACAACGTGCTGTCGTTCGACGGGCAATGGGGCCTGGTGATGTGCTGGGCATCGCCGCCGACCGCAGCCGAAGCGACGTGGTATCCCTATTATACCAGCGTCATGACGATCGCGAAGGCGACGGCGTGGGGCGCAGGCGACCTGTTCCAGACGAGCTATGGCCTGAGCGCGCTGTAGGGCTGGACGGCGGCGACGCCGGGTGTTTGAAGGGGCTATGGCGCGCCCACCCCTCACCGCTACTCCCAGCCCGAACACCCCGGTGATGTGCGGCGTCGCGCAGTTTACCGGGCGCGAGGCCGACCCGCGCAAGGCGCTCTCCCCCCTCGACCTGCTGGCGCGTGTCGGGGCGGCGGCGCTGGCCGACAGCGGCGGCACGGGGATCGCCGTCGACACGCTCGCGGTGATCCGCCTGTTCGCCGACTCGTCGCCCGCCTTCCGCGCGCCGTTCGGCCAGTACACCAACCTGCCGAAGTCGCTCGCGAGCCGCCTCGGCCAGTCGCCGTCGAAGCAGATCTACGGGCCCGTCGGGGGCAACACGCCGCAGATGTTCGTCAACATGTTCGCGGAGCGCATCCGGGCGGGCGAGGCGCATGTCGCGCTGATCGCCGGCTGCGAAGCGCTGGGCACGCAGGCGCGCGCACAAAAGGCGGGCATCGTCCTCGACTGGTCCGACGACCCCGGCGGGGAGGCGGAGACGCTCGGCAAGGAGACCGCCCTCGTCTCACGCCACGAGCTTGCCCACGGCGTCGCGATGCCGGTCAATGTCTACCCGCTGTTCGAAAATGCCCTCGCGGCGCACTATGGCGACACGCCGCTCGCGCACCGCCGCCGTATCGGCGACCTGATGGCGCGCTTCACGCAGGTTGCGGCCGCCAATCCCTACGCCGCGCTGCCCGTCGCGCGCACGCCCGACGAGCTTATCGAGCCGACCGGCGCCAACCGCTATATCGGCTACCCGTACACCAAGTATTTGAACTCGAACATGTTCGTCGATCAGGCTGCCGCGCTGCTGCTGATGTCGACCGCTGCCGCCGATGCCGTGGGGGTGCCGCACGACCGCCGCGTCTACCTCCACGGCAGCGCCGACACGCACGAGCATATCCTCGTCTCGAACCGCGTCGATTATCATTCGTCGCCGGCGATCCGGATCGGCGCGGCGCACGCGCTCGCCGAGGCAGACGTCGGCGTGGCCGACCTCGATCATATCGAACTGTACAGCTGCTTCCCAGTCGCGGTGGAGATTGCCGCCGACATGATCGGGCTGGTGCACGACGACCCGCGCGGGCTGACGCTGACCGGCGGGCTGCCGTATTTCGGTGGCCCCGGAAACAATTATTCGACGCACGGGATCGCCGAGATGGTGGCACGCTGCCGCGCTTCGCCGGGGTCGAGGGGCCTGGTCTTCGCCAATGGCGGCTACCTGACAAAGCACAGCTTCGGCGTCTATTCGAGCCAGCCCGCGCCCGACTGGCACCGCGCCGACCCGGCGACGTATCAGGCCGACATCGACGCACTGCCTGCGCCGCGCTTCACCGAAACCCCCGACGGCGAGGGCGTCGTCGAAGCCTGCACCGTCATCCACGACAAGGGCCGCCCGGCGTTCGCGATTCTCTACGCGCGCCTCGACAGCGGCGAGCGCGGTCTGGCGCAGATGCATGACGACCTCGACGCGCTGATCGACGCCCCCGTCGTCGGGAGACGGGTGCGCCTGTGCAGCGGCGGTCCAGTCAATCTTGCGGCCTTCGCCTGAACGGCTTGCGGGCCGCCGACCCCTCTGCTAACCCCCCGCTCCTACCGGACGGGGCCAGTCCCCGGACATGATGGTCGTGCGGCCATGGCGGAACTGGTAGACGCGCAACGTTGAGGTCGTTGTGGCCGAAAGGCCGTGGAAGTTCGAGTCTTCTTGGCCGCACCACCCAGTCAGTCGCTCCGGGATTAGCCGGGACAATGAAAAAACGTTCTATCCTGCGCTGCGTGCCGACATGGCGACGCTCCATCAGCGTTGGCTCGGTGTTCGCACGGTGCCGCTGGAAGCCTCGCTTCAATGCGGGACTTCTCGGTGTTCGAGCCGAAGCCCCAGCAACCACCGCTTCTGAAACCCGGGCCAATAGGTCGTCGAGCTGCCGTCGCTCGGGGCGAAGCGTGGCGCGCCGCCTGCCGCAGGCCATATCGCCGCATTCGCCTCGGCAACGGGCACGTCGAGATACGCGGCACGGCGCACGTCGCCCTTCAGATAGCGATCAAGAAACGCGGTCACGAAATGAAGGTTGATCGCATTGAGGCGCTCGGTGCGCCACACCGGCTCGGCGAAGTTTTCCTGGAACGCCGGATCGTCAGCGACTTCGCGCGGGATCGCGTTGCCGCCGACATTGTGGCGGGCATCGGCATAGGTCAGCAGCCAGCGCTCGCTGTGCACGGCGTTTTCCCAGAGCCAGCGGATGCCCTCGCCATAATTCGACACATCGTCCTGATCGCCCGCGATGAACAGGGCAGGCACCCGGAGACCGCCAAGCCCCTGCGGCGACCACGAGCGGTTCGCGGGCTGCCCGCCCCATGGAGCGATGGCGACGACCGCCTTGATGTGCGGTTCGGCGGTGCGCGCGCCCTGCGCCTGACGGGCGAGCAGCGCGGGCGGCAGCTGGCTCGGCGTCGGGCCACCCGGATCGTAACCCGCGCCGCCCGTCGCCAGCGCGCCGAAGCCGCCCATCGAATAGCCGATGACCGCCACCCGCGCGGCATCGACCTGCGCGCCGATCGCGTCGCCGACGATACCCGCGCGGCGGACCATTTCGGCGATCGCCGCCTGCTGGTCGGCGGCACGGTTGACGACGGCGTTGCCGAAGCTGAGGCGAAAATTGTCGCCGGCCGCGTCGTCGTTGTGCGCGATGCTGACCACGACATAGCCCTTCGACGCGAGATTTTCGGTCAGATAGCTCATGCCCGCCGGCCAGCCGCCGAAGCCGTGGCTGACGATGACGAGCGGGAACCGCCCCGGTGCCGCCGTCGCGTCGGTCGCCGCGATGCCTTCGGTCGTGATCGTCACCGGCGTACCGCCCGCGCGCGGCAAAGCGCGGGTATAGACGCGCGGTGGGGCGGCCGCGCCGCCGGTCGCCGGATACCAAACGAGCAGCGGCAGGCTGCGGTCGGCGGTGCCCGTCAGGCCGGGGCGGGCGCGGTCGACGAGGGTCAGCTCGCGCACGCCGACCTTGTAGGGTCCGAGCGCGGCGAGTTCGGGCGCGTCGGCCGCAGGGACGCTCGGCGCGCGCGCCGCCGCCGCGAGCGGCAGTACCAGCAGAATTGCCATCGACAGCCCGAACCGCATCGCCCACTCCTTATTGTACCCTTCGTCAGGAATAAGGGGATGCGCCGACGCGTCAAGCGGCTTAGGCTGGTACCAGCGGCAAAGCAGGCGGCGAGGGAGGCGGCATGGCAGCAGCGGCGAAACGGCGGCGGCTCGACCCCGAAGTCCGGCGCGACCTGATCCTCGACGAAGCCGCGCGCCTCGTCATGGCCGACGGCGTTTCGGCGGTCAGCATGGAAGGCCTCGGGCGCGCGGCGGGAATTTCAAAGGCGCTGGTCTATAATTATTTTCCCAGCCGCGCCGCGCTGCTCAGCGCCTTGCTGCTGCGCGAGTACCGGCAGCTCCAGAAGGAGGGACAGGCCGCCGCGACGGCGGTGGGAACCGACGATATCGAGGCGCTCGTGCGCGCCACGACGCGCGCCTATCTCGATCATGTCGCGGCGCGCGGTGTGCTCATCCAGCGGCTGCTCAACGAACCCGTCGTGGCACGCGCCATCCGCAGCATCGACGCCGAAGACCGTCAGTTGACGGTCCGCTATTTCGCGCGGGCGATGACGGCGGCGTTCGACCTCGACCCGGCGACGGCGACGATCGCGACCGACCTGCTGATGGGGCTGACGGGGGCGGCGGGCGACTATCTGTTCCGCTCAGGTGGCGATATTGCGCACATCGAGGACCTGGTAGTTGCAATGATCATGGCGGCCGCGCGCGATCTCGCGGGGCGGCCCGCCGGTCGAGGAACGCGCGGACCGCCGCGTGTCGTGATGCTGTGAGCGGGTAATGCCATGCCAGCCACAGCCCGGGCGCCAGCAGCAGCGTCGGCGCGAAGCAGTAGAGCATCCTCAGGCCGTCGAGCGCCGCCGTGCCGTTGCCCCCGGCGGCGCGGTAGCCGACGGCGGCGAGGAGGTTGAGCGACAGGCCCTGGCCGATCGCCTGCCCCAGCTTGATCGCGATGCCGACGGCGGCGAAGAACAACCCTTGGCGGCGCGCGCGGCTCATCACCGTATCGACGTCGGCAGTGTCGGCGATCATCGCGGCGGGCAATAGTTCGAGCGCGCCGAAGCAGAAACCCTTGGCGACGAACAATAGCGTGAACACCGTCACCGCGCCGCGCGGGATGAAGAAGATCGCAGTGTTGGTGGCAATGACGACGCCGAACGCCAGCGCCAGCGCGCGATGCTTGCCGATGCGGTTGCCGAGCCACAGCCAGACCGGCACCGCGACGAGGCCCGTGGCAAAATACCAGACGTAGATGATGCCGATATTGGGCACGCCGATGATGTCGCGCGCGAAGAACAGCGTGATGGTGATGCGGAAGGTCTCGGCAATATAGCCGAGGAACAGCGCGAGGCCGATGCGCTTGAACGGCCCGTTGCGCCAGAGTTGCCCGATGGCGCGGCGCGTCCCGCCGCTTGCCTCGCCGGCTGCATTCGGGTCGGGGACAAAGGCGAAGACCAGCAGGCCAGCCAGCGGCAGCAGCACGAGCATCGCGCCGCCCAGGCCGTGCAGCACGTCGGCGGCGGTCGCGCCGGGCCGCGCGAGGACCAGTGCCGGAATGATACACGCGACGACGAGACCCGCGAGCGTATAGAATTGCCGTACCGACGCGACGCGGGTCCGCCCGGCATAGTCGTCGGCCAGTTCGGCACCCCATGCCTCATAGGGCAGCTTGGTCGCCGTGAAGCCGACATAGACGACCGTCACCCAGCCGAGGAAATAGCCGATGCCGACCGGCGGCACCGGGTTGAACAGCTTCCAGACGCCCAGCAGCATCACCGCGATGCCGATCGGCAGCCACACTTTGCGCCGTCCGATCCGCGGCCTCCAGCGGTCCGACAGCGCGCCGATGGCCGGGTCGACGACCACGTCGACGAGCCGCGCGGCGATCATCGCGGTGCCCAGCGCCGCCAGCGGCAGGCCGACTTCGCCGGCATAGAACGGCGCGAGATAAATCGACAGCGGCAGGCCGATGGTCGCCAGCGGGAACGCCAGCGTGCCGTAGGCGAACAGCCGCCCCCGTCCGATCGAGCGTTGTTGACGTTTCATGGAATAACTCTTGACGGCTCCGCTTCGGCGACGCAAGAAGCAAATTGACGGAACATATAATAGCTGTCGCGGGGAGGGATTCTATGATGATGCGGGCGATGGTGCGGCTGGCCGCGGGCGTCTCGCTGCTGGCGCTGGCGGGTCCGGCGCTGGCGCAGGGCGCGACCCCGGTGGCGGGCGACCAAGCGGTCGCGGCGACGGGCGCTGGCGATGCCGGTGCCATCGACGACATCGTCGTCACCGCGCAAAAGCGGCTCGAAAGCATTCAGTCGGTGCCCATCGCGATCAGCGCCTTCACCGGCGCTACGCTGATCCAGCGCCAGATCGAAAAGGGTATCGACCTCCAGCTTGCGGTGCCCAACCTGATCCTCGTCGGCAACGACCGTCCGACACTGCGCGGCATCGGCAACAACGCGATCTCGTCGACCGCTGAGAACGGCACCGCGACCTTCACCAACGGCGCCTATGTCGGCGGTCGCCCCGAAAACGAGTTCTACGACCTCGCGCGCATCGAGGTGCTGCGCGGCCCGCAGGGCACATTGTTCGGGCGCAATACCACCGGCGGCGCAATCAACGTCGTCACCGCCAAGCCAACGAGCGAGCTCGGCGGGCGGATCAGCGCAACCTACGGCAACTTCAATTCGGTCAAGGTCGATGGCGCGGTCAACGTGCCGCTCGGCGACGTCCTGCAGGAGCGCGTCGCGGGCTATTACCTGCGCCGCGACGGCTTCACCGTCAACGAATTCAACGGCCACAAGATCGACAGCCGCGATCAATATAGTATCCGCAGTTCGACCCGGCTGGTCGTCGGCGACGACACCGAGGCCAATCTCGTCGTCCAGTATTATAGCGAGAGCGACAGCCGCAGCCGCGAGAACAAGCGGCTGTGCAAGGCGACGGCGGTGCTTGGCTGCTCGCCCAACGAGCTTGGCTTCGACTCGCCCAACGCGCAGGCGACGGTGTTCCAGCGGCTGCTTGCGGGGTTTTTCACCGGCACGGTCTTTCCGGCCGGCGGCAACATCTATGCCGGGGCACCCAACCCGACCGATCTGCGCCGCGTCGCCGCCGACACGGATCCGACCTTCAAGGCGGACGAGCTTCTCGCCACCTTCGAGGTCGTCCACAAATTCGGCGACTACAGCCTGACCTCGCTGACCGGCTATAGCCGCGCCACGACGGAGGCCAATACCGACTACGACAACGCCGCGCTGCCCTTCCGCTTCCTGAAGCCGATCACCTACGAGGCGTCGCGCGGCAACATCGTGACGACCGATCAGTTGCTGACCACCGACAGCTTCATCGCCAAGGGTCACACTTTCACGCAGGAACTGCGGCTCGCGTCGAATACCGGCAAGGCGTTCGATTTCACTGTCGGCGGCTTCTATCTCAAGTCGAGCGGCAGCGCGTCGTTCGAGATCTGGCACCCGGCGCTCGAGCTTGCGGCGATCGCCTTCGGCCTGCCGCCGGCGTCGCGCCACTTCATCAACGAGTCGCCCAAGTCGACCACCGAAAGCTACGCAGCGTTCGGCGAGGCCTATCTCAAGCTCAGCGAGCGCACCAAAGTCACCGCTGGCCTGCGCTACAGCCATGACGACAAGTTCATCCGGACGCGCTCGATCCTGCTCGCGCCGCCGCCCGCCTTCACCGAGGCGAGCACGGCGTCGGGGCGCGTTACCGGCAAGATCGCCGTCGACTACAAGGCCGATTTCGGCTTCACCGACGAGAGCCTGCTCTATGCGTCGTTCGCGCACGGCTACAAGGCAGGCGGGCTCAACCCTGGCAGCAACGTCGCGCGGACCTTCAAGCCCGAAATCGTCGACGCCTTCGAGGCGGGCATCAAGAATCAGCTCGCGGGCCGCACGGTACAAGCCAATTTCACCGGCTTCTATTACGACTACAAGGACTTGCAGCTCGGCCAGCGCATCAATGGCGGGGCGGTCACCTCGAACGGCTCGGCGCGCATCCTCGGCGCCGAAGCCGAATTCCTGTGGGTGCCGACGCGCGCCTTCCGCGCCAACCTCAACCTGTCGTACCTCGATACCCGGATCAACAGCTTCCTGACCGTCGACGCCGCCAACCCGGCGCAGGCCAACCCCAATGTGCCGCCTGTGGTCATCACGCCTGCCGTGACCATCGATCTCGGCGGCAACGAATTGCCCTATGCGCCGCACTTCAAGGTCAACGCGGGGGCGCAATATACGCTGGCGGTCGGCGGCACGGGCTGGAACGCGACGCTACGCGGCGACTACACCAACCAGAGCCGCTATTTCGCGCGCGAGTTCAACACCCCCAACGACCGCATCGCGTCCTGGAGCCTCGTCAACGCGCTGCTGCGCTTCGACAGCCCCGGCGACCGCTACGGCGTCGAGCTGTGGGTCAAGAACATTGGCGACAAGGCCAATATCACCAATTCGATCATCGAGGACGCGCAGGTCGGCAGCTACCGCAACGTCCGCGTCCTCGAACCGCGCACCTTCGGCGTCACGGCGCGGGCGAACTTCTAGGCCACCCGCCACGCCGCGACGTCGGCCGGGGCGAGGTCGGGGCCGCCGAGGACATAGTCATGGTCGCCGAGCGCCAGCCTGTCGGGGCCGTAGTTGAAGGCGAAGCGGATGTCGCCGCAGCGGCGCAGGCGCAGGTCGGGGCCGGTCGGGTGCGGCGTCAGCCCCGCCTCGGCAACGACTCCGGTGAGCACCGCGTCGAGCAGCGTGGGGTCGGGCCAGCCCGCGAGATAGTGCGCGCCCGCATGCGCATACCAGACCCCGCGACCGCCCGCCGTCATCAAGTGGGGCACGAGCGCGGTTTCGACATCCTCGATCCAGCGGTGAACATGGCCGGGACCGGCGGCTTCGGCCAGCCCGGGGCGCAGACTCTCGCCGCGCGTCACGGTAAGCGGCAGCCGCGCTTGCAGCGCGCCGAGGGCGAGCGTTTCGGGGAGTTGCGCTGCCGCCGTCTTGCTCCCGGCGCGTGGCCCGAACAACACGACCGCGTCGCCGAGCCGGTCGAGCAGGCCGTCGGGAACGATGGGCAGCACCGGCGCGACGACGAGGGCATAGCCCGAAAAATCGCTGGCGGCGGGGAGGATGTCGATGTCGAGGCCGAGCCGCCGCAGCCCCGCATACATCTCGAAGCAGAGCCGCAGCGGGTCATAGTCGCGCCCCTGCGGCTGGATCCCGATCAGCCAGTGCGCGGCATAGTCGACGATCAGCGCAACGCGCGCCGGTGTCGTCCGGGCAGTGGGCAGCGCCGCGATCTCGGCGGCGACGGCGCGCACCTCGGCCGCCGCCGGGGCATCGGCGTGGTCGCGGCGCAGCAGTCCGGCGTGCATCGCCTCCTGCGCGAAGGGTGCTTGCCGCCAACGGAAATAGACGCACGCCTCGGCCCCGTGCGCGAGCGCTTCGAGGCTCCACAGCCGCACCTGGCCGGGGCGCGGCGCGGGGTTCCACGGCGCCCAGTTGACCGGTCCCGGCTGTTGTTCGAGCACCGACCAGCGCCCCGTCATGCCGCGATACAGGTCGTGGTGGAAAGCGGCGAAGTCGGGGTGCCCGGCGCGCGCGTAGCGCAGTTTCGTCGCGTCGTCGTCCCAGCCCTGATCGAGGAAGCCAAGCGGATAGCTGTCCCAGCCGACGACATCGAGGTCGCGGGCGACATTGTGGTGGTCGAAACTGGTCTCGAAACCCATGTAATTATGGATGATGTCGCGCCCCGGCGAATGCTGGCGAACGATGTCGGCCTGCGCCCGGTTGAATGCCACGACCTGATCGCTCGAAAAGCGCCGCCAGTCGAGGCGGTGCGCGGGGTTGGCTTCGGTGACCGTCCGGACGGGTGGGTCGAGGCTGGCGAAGTCGGGATAGTCCATGCTCCAGAAGACGTTGCCCCACGCGGCGTTGAGCGCGCCGATGTCGGCGTAGCGCGCGCGGCACCAGTCGCGGAACGCGGCGGCCGCGGCGGGAGCGAAGCTCTCGACGGTGTCGTGGCAGCCGTATTCATTGTCGATCTGCCACGCGACGACCGCCGGATGCGCGCCGTAGCGGTCGGCCACCGCGGCGGCGATGCGTGCGGCTTCGCGGCGGTAGTCGGGCGACGAGAAGCAATAGTGCCGCCGCGACCCGAAGCGACGCGGCTGGCCGTCGCGCCCCCACGCCAGAATTTCGGGATGGGCGTCGACGAGCCATTTGGGGGGAGTCGCGGTCGGCGTACACAGCATCACGTCGAGTCCCGCAGCGGCGAGCGTCGCGACCGCGCGGTCGAGCCAGCCCCAGTCGAAACGGCCCGCCGCCGGTTCGATGCGCGCCCAAGCGAACTCGCCCAGCCGGACCAGCGACAAGCCCATGTCGACCATGCGCCGCGCATCGTCGGCCCAGCGGCTTTCGGGCCACTGCTCGGGATACCAGGCGACGCCCAGCTTCATCGCTTGCCCTTTGCCGCCGCCGCGCCAGACTCGCCGCGATGACCACGTCTATAACCCGTCGGACGGTGCGCGGCGACGCGGTCGACCTGTCGGTGCTCGGCAACTTCGACGCAGGTCAGGCCGAGGCGCCGGGACTGATTTTCCTCCACGGCTTTCCCGAAAGCGCCGCGAGCTGGCAGCCGCAGCTTGAAGCCTTTGCGGGCAGTTACCGCGTCCGCGCGCCCGAACAGCGTGGCTATGCGCGGTCGGGTCGTCCCGTCGGGGTCGAACATTATCGCGTCGAGCGGCTGTGCGCCGATATTCTCGCCATCGCCGATACGCTTGGGTCCACGCCAGTGACGCTCGTCGGTCATGACTGGGGCGGGCTGGCGGCGTGGTTCTGCGCCGCCGCGCATCCTGCGGCGGTCGAGCAGCTGATCGTCGTCAACGCACCGCACCCGACGCGCTTCCAGGCGACGCTCGACAGAGATCCCGCGCAGCGCACCGCGTCGGCCTATGCGCGCGCGCTGCTCGACCCCGGCTTCGAGGCGGCGGTGCTGGCCGATGGCGGCGTGGCGTTCTGGGAGGCGCTGTTCGGCGAGCACCTCAAGGCGGGGGCCGTCGACGCCGCCGCACGCGATGCCCACCTCGCGGGCTGGCGCGTCCCCGGCACGCTGACCGCGATGACAGACTGGTACCGCGCGTCGCCGTTCGTTTTCCCCGATCAGACCGCCGGGCGCTTCGCGCTGACGCCCTTCCCCGCCTTGCGGATCGACGTGCCGGTGACGATGATCTGGGGCGAGGACGATACGGCGCTGTTGCCGGCGCAGCTCGACGGCCTCGCCGACCTGGTCCCCGACCTGACGATCCACCGCGTCGCGGGGGCGGGGCACGGTATCCTGCATCAGCGCCCCGGCATCGTGACATCGTTGATTGGCGCCGCGCTCAGATAGACCAGCCACGCCGTCTCGGGATCGACGAGTGGCAGGCGCAGGCCGCTCTGGCACAGCGTCGCGCCGTCGATGACGGGATCGTCGCGCCACCAGTCCGCACTGCCGAGATGCCGCGCCGCGAGGTCCGGCCACGGCTCGATCAGCGCGACACGGTAGCGCCGCGCCGGGTCGAGACCGGTCAGTTGCAGCGGCGCGCTCGTCGCGGCTCCACCGCCGGTCGCGGTTGCTGCGAGGAGCAGCGCCTCCGAGGCGTCGGCCGCGACGACGAGCAGCGCGGTGACGCCCTCGTCGTCGGTGTCGAGGCGATGGAGCGTGCCCGAATGGAGCAGTGCGCGATGACGCTTGTACAGCGCGATGTGCCGCGCCAGCGTTGCGCGTTCGGCGTCGGTCAGCGCACGCGGATCGGCCTCGACGCCCATGTGTCCGAACATCGCGATGCGCGCGGCGAACAGCAGGTCGGGCCGCCGTCCCGTCGTCGGATTGCGCGCGGGGCCGACATGTGCGCCGATCGTCTCGAGCGGGAACAGGCGCGTCATCGCGTGCTGGAGCGGCAGGCGCGCGACGGCATCGGTGTTGTCGCTCGCCCAGCCGCGCGCCGCGCGCGTCAGCATGGCGTGGTCGATGCGTGCGCCGCCGCTGGCGCAGGTCTCGATCTCGAGGCTGGGGTGCGCGGCGCGGAGGCGGTCAACCAGCGCGTACAGCGCCAGCGTCTGCGCGTGGCCGTGCGGATTGGGGAACAGGTCGCGGTTATGATCCCATTTCAGATACGCGATCCGGTTGCCGCGCAGCAGCATGTCGAGCGTCTCGAACAGATGCGCCGCGACCTCGGCGCGCGTCAGGTCGAGCACCAGCTGGTGCCGTGCGGTCGGACTGTCGCGGCCCGACGCGTCGATGCACCAGTCGGGGTGGGCGCGCGCGAGGTCGCTGTCGGGGCTGACCATCTCGGGCTCGACCCATAGACCGAAATCCATGCCCGCGGCCGCGACATGGTCGATCAGCGGGGTCAGGCCGTCGGGGAAGCGGTCGCGGTCGGGCGTCCAGTCGCCGAGCGACGTCGTGTCGTCGCGCCGCCCCCCGAACCAGCCGTCGTCGAGGATGAAGCGCTCGACGCCGAGCGCGGCGGCGGCGGTGGCGAGGTCCTTGAGCCTGGGCAGGTCGAAGTCGAAATACACCGCCTCCCAGCTGTTGAAATGAACCTTGCGCGGGCCGACACCGACGCCGTTGGTCGCGCGGGCGTCGCGGAGATGGGCGTGCAGCATCGCGCTGGCGGCGTTCCAGCCCGCATCGGCGATGGCGACGAGCGCGGTCGGGGTGGCGTGTGCCTCGCCCGACGCGAGGACGATCTCGCCGGGGGCAAGCCCCGCACCCTGCTGCAACTGGCGCGCGCCCGAGGGCAGGGTCTCGACCGTGGTGCGCGGCGCGCCGCTCCACGCCAGCGTTGCGACGACGACGCGACCAGAGGACTCGCGCGCACCGGACTCGTGGAGCATCGCGTGGCCGGGGCCGTCGAAGCCCGGACGGCCGCCGCGTGCTTCGGCGACGAGGCTGCCTGCGACAAGCGGCTGCATCGTCAGCTGGAACTCGCCGCCCCAGCGGCCGTGGGCGCGGGTCGCGTGGTCGGCCCAGCGTGGCAGCGGCAGCGCCACCGCCGCCAGCCAGTGCAGCCGGACGGGCGCGACGCCGCTGTTACGCAGGCGCGCAGCGCTCGCCAGCACGCCGGTCGCGGCGTCGAGCGTCCAGTCGATGTCGAGCGTCAGTCCGGCAACGGCATCGACCATCGACAGCCGCATCGCCCCGCGCGTCACCGTCAACGCGGTCGTTTCGAAGCAGGTTTCGGATCGGCGGTCGCCATGCTCGACGACAATCCCCGGGGCACCCATGAAGCCGCCGCCGCTTTCGGGGAGGATCGACAGCCCCGGCGGGTCGTCGGGTTGCGCCGCGCGCGGTCCATCAGCAAGCGCGGCGGCGAGCGCGTCGGGGTCGATGCCGGCGGGCAAGGCCGCGCCTGCATAGACTAGCCACGGTGCGCCGCGCGGGCGGGGCAGCAGAACCAGCGTCACCGCGCCGCCATCGAGGCGGAACGTACGCTTCAGAAATTGACCGTCTTCAGTGCGCCGCCGTCGATGCGCAGGCTCGCGCCGGTGATGAAGCTCGCACGCGGCGAGGCGAGGAACGCCACCGCATCGGCGACCTCGGCCGGGGTGCCGTGGCGGCCCAGCACAGCGAGCCGCGCAGCGGCCTTGAAATGCTCGGGGTTGCCCACCCGCACCTCGTCCCAGAAGCCGCCGGCAAAGTCGATGGGGCCGGGCATCACCGCATTGACGCGCAGGTTGCTGCGCCCGTGTACCGCCGCCATCTGCCCCGCGAAGCTGACCAGCGCGGCCTTCATCGCCCCATAAGCGATCTCGTGCGGCGGCAGGCTGGTCATCGCTGCCGCAATCGATGCGACGAAGACCATCGCCGGGTCACGGCCCGCCACAAGGTGCGGCAGCGCCGCGTCGAACAGCCGGACGTGCTGGTGCAAATCGGTGGCGAAGCTGTCGGCCCACCATGTCGGGCCGCGCGAATCGACCCGCGTCGAGACGTTGCTGACGACGATGTCGATCCCGCCCAGCGCGTCGGCCGCGCGGCCTGCGAAACCCTCGACCGCACCTTCGGCGCGGATGTCGAAGGCCGCGCCGTGGACGGTGAAGCCCTGCGCGCGCCACGCCGCCAGTGCCGCATCGATGCCCGCCTGCCCGCGCGCGCAGATCGCGACATGCGCGCCTTCGCGCAGCAGGCGGTCAGCAATCGCATGGCCGATGCCACGGCTGCCGCCGGTGACGACGGCGCGGCGGGCGGTCAGGTCGAGGTCCATGGCGGTCTCCGGTTAGCGGGCGAGAATGCCGCCGTCGACGGGCAGCGCTGCGCCGGTGACGAACGCCGCCTCGTCGCTGGCAAGGAAGGCGACCGTCGCTGCGATCTCCTGCGGGGTTCCGTAGCGCCCGAGCGGGATCATCTCGGCAAAACGCTCGCGCACCACGCCCGGGTCGCTGCGGCGCTCGAGGTCGAACATCATTTCGGTTGCGGTCGGCGCGGGGCACACCGCGTTGACGCGAATACCGAATGCAGCGAGTTCGGCCGCCGCGACCTTGGTCATGCCCACCACAGCGTGCTTGCTGGCGCTATAGCCGATCACCCCGCGGCCGCCGCCGAGGCCCGAGACCGACGCGATGTTGACGATCGCGCCTGCAGTTCCAGCGGCGCGCATCGCGGTCGCGGCGGCCTTCATACCGAGGAAGGTGCCGCGCGCATTGACCGCCATGACATGGTCGAAATCGGCGTCGGGATAGTCGAGCAGCGGCCCGACGAAGCCACCCACCCCGGCATTGTTGACCAGTACGTCGAGCCGCGCGCACGACGCGACGAGCCGTGCCCAGTCGGTAGCATCGCGCACGTCGCCCGCGACATGGCGCGCGCCCGCAGCGGCAAGGGCGGCAAAATCGCTGTCGGGCAGGTCGAAGGCGACGACGTCGGCGCCTTCGGCAAGGAACTGCACCACGCACGCCAGCCCGATGCCGCGCGCCGCGCCCGTGACGACCGCCGTGCGTCCGGCGAAGCGGCTCATCGGGCACTGCCGATCAGGTGGACGGCGTTGCCGTCGGGATCGTGCGCGGTCGCGGCCCCCGAAGCATCGATAGCGAAGCCGTGACCGTCGAGGTGCGCGACTTCGGCGGAGACGTCGGCGGTGACGAAGGTCAGCGCGCCGAGTGGGCCGGGCGCAGCTTCACGCGTCGGGGGCGTGTGATAGGTCCAGAATTCGAGCTCGACGGCCCCGGCGGGCAGCCACGCGCCACTGACCTCGACATCGCGCAGGCCGGTCACCTGGTCGATCTGCGCGTTCGGGCCGAGGCGCGCCGAGCGACGCGGTGCAGTGCCGGTCAATGCCGCATACCAGTCGACGAGGCGGTCGCGGTCGGGCGTCGCCAGCGCGACATGCGCGACCCAGGGTGAGGCATCGGCGGCGGCACCCGGAACGCTTTCCACCTCGACGATCAGCCCGTCGTCATCCTCGGCATATTGATAGCGGATGTTGCCCCCCAGGCCCGTCGGCGCGCCGAACGCCCGCCAGCCGCCTGCCGCAAGGCGCGCCGCGAGCGCTTCGATGTCGCCGCCCTGAAGGCACAGATGCGCAGGCCCAGTGGTGCGCAGGCCGTCGGGGCCGCGCGCCGTTCGGATGCCCTGTCGGAACGCCAGCCGGAGGCGTCCGAGATCGACGCTGCCGGGTCCGGACGCGCGGTCAGCGAGTGCCGCGATACGCCGCGCGGTCGCCGCAGGATCGCGGACCGTCAGCTCCAACTGGTGCAATTGCGCCGCCACCCGCATCTCCCTCGGAGTCGTGATAGCGAGTAATTACATCATCCGTCAATAAGCTGATTACGCGGTCAGGCCGCGCCAGCCCGCCCATGTCGCGCGCTGCCCGAACAGCCAGCGATTGCTCAGCAGCGCCGCCGCAACCGACGTCGCCAGCGTGATCACCATGAAGTCGATATAGTGAAGGCGAACGAGGCCAGCCGGGTCGAGCCAGAAGCTGAACGCCGCATAGAGTGCCACGCCCCACAGTACGCCCGTCACCGCCGCGCCTGCGACGACGTCCCGGAACAACAGCCCGACGACGAACGCCGACAGGATCGGCATCGAAAAAAGCCCGTTGAGTTTCTGGAGCAGGTTGATGATCGACTGCGCGTTC
>JBBQVB010000012.1:0-36158 GCA_038211965.1 Sphingomonadales bacterium | reverse complement strand
CGACATAGACTTCCGGGTAATGGCCCGAGAAGCGACGGAAGACATTCGAATCGAGATGGGTATTCGAGACGCCCGCCTCCCACGCCAGCCCGCGGCCGAACCGCGCCGAGTAGCCGAGATATTCGACGTGGCCGAGGTACTGGCGACCGTAACGGCGCGCATCGCCGGCGGTGACGGCGGCGCCAGCGTAGATGCCGCTGGGATGATCGTAGCCCGCGCTGGCGGTCAGCGCGATGCCCCCGCCGTTGAGCGACAGCCCGCGGATCCGGTAGTCCGAGACCGCCGCGAGGCTCGCCGACAGCTGGGCGCTTGCGGGGTGGCCAACCCCCAGCGCTGCGAGCAATGCGAGGCGGCAGGCTCGCACCGCCACGCTAGTTCCGAATCGCGGCGAGACGCTCCCCGACAGCGCAGACGTCGCCGCCGTTGGCCTGCCGCAGCGTCGCGCAGCTGTCGATCGCTCCGCCGTTGGGCAAAGTGGAAACAAGCAGTGGGATGCCCTGACGTCGACCGCGCACCAGCGCGAGCAAGCCGCTGACCTCGGCCGCAGCGTAGGAACTGCCATCGACGAGATACCAGCGCCCGCCGGTCTGCGTCGCCGGAACGCCGCGCCCGGGTGCGACGTACACCCCCGGCGACGCCGGAGCGCGCACATCGTCGGTCACCGCGACGACGCCCGCATACGACGCCGGAAAGCCACCGCGCGGCAGCGCCGGATCGACCGCCGCCACGATCGTCATGCCCCGCGCGAGGGCCACGTCGAGCAGTCGTGCAAGCAGCGCGTCCGACGGCCCGCTGAGACTGAGGTTGACGATCTGCGCGTCCGCCTCGACCGCGAAATGCAGCGCGCGCGCGAGACTGAGCGTGTCGCAAACCGTCACCGTCGGAACGACATCGCGCTGCCAGCAGGCGCGCAGGCCGAGTAGCCGCGCGCGCGGCGCAACGCCGGCGATGCCGATGCCATTGTCGGCGATGGCGGCGATGATTCCCGCAACCGCAGTACCGTGCTCCTCGGGACGGTCGAAGCGGTCGGTCACGAAGCTGCGCGTCAGCACGACCTGTCCGGCGAGGTCGGGATGCGTCGTATCGATCCGGCTGTCGACGACCGCGACGCGGACGCCACGCCCCTGCACAACCTTGTGGAGCGCCTTCAGATGCCAGGCGTCGGCAGTCGGCTGCGCGGGTAGCAGCGGATCGGCGCGCGCGGCGGACGCGTCGACCGGGCGTCCCTGGGTGTGGAACAGGTTGACCGGCTGGGCGCCCGCGACGCCCGGTTCGCTGCTCAGCGCTGCCGACACTGCGGCGAGCGACTGGCCCTCGGGCACCGACATGATGAAGCAGTCGACGCCGAGCAACGGCATCGGCCAGTCGTCGACCAGCGCCAACCCGTGATCGCGGGCCAGTCCGGCGGCGATCCGGCGTCGTGCCGCGCGACCTGCACCGTCACCGTAGCTGCCGCCATAGTCGCTGCCGAGGCGGCTATGCGGCGCGGGCAGGCGCAGCAGCACGAGAACCTGCCCCGCGCCGCCGGAGACCGCCGCCGGTTCGCTGCGCGCCGGAGCCGCGACGACCCCGAGGCATGCAGCGATGCCGGGCAGCAGGCAGGCGAAGGCGCGGGCCATCACGGCCGCCGTGCGGCGTCGATAGGCTCGGCAAGCACGACCTGGGGCGCCGCGCGCCAGGCCGCGAGCACCGCGTCGCGGCGCGCGGTCGGCACCTGCACGATATAGGCGTTGGCCTCGGTCGGACCGTCGATCAACCGCGCCTCGCCGGCGCGCAGCGTCTGGCGCAGCACGCGCTCGCTGGTCTCGGGGCGAAAGATCACGACGAGATTGCCCGCCACCGGTGCGGCGGCCGCCCCGAGCGTCCGGTAAGCGGCGGGAGGCGGTCCGGGCAGCACGATCAGCGCGAGGACCGCCGCCAGCGCGAGCTGCGCGCCGACCCCCCACGCGAACCACGTTGCGGCGCGACCGCGAACGCGTTCGAGGCCCGCGGTGACGGCTCGACCGGCACTTCGCGCGCGCGGCGTGTCGGCAAGATCGAGCCGCTCGCGCATGACCGCCCAGCTCTGTTCGACGTCGCCGGGACGCCGCGTCAGTTCGCGTTCGAGGCGGCGCTCGGTCGCGAGTGCGGCGGTACAATCGGCGCAGCTGTCGAGATGCGCGGCGACGCGCGACGCGTCAGCGGGGCCGAGGCTGCCCGTCACGAACCACGGCAGCAGCGCCTCAATGTCACGATGCGCATTGCCGTGTAGTGGGATGATACGTCCGGTCATCGTCGTCTCACAACCAGTCGGCGAGGTCGCCGGCAAGCAAGCGGCCAAGGTGGCGGCGCGCATAGAACATGCGCGATTTCACCGTGTCCACGGGGCAGTCCATGATGTCGGCGATCTCGCGGTAGCCGAAATCGTGGAAGTAGGTCAGGTCGACGACGGTGCGGTGATCGACCGAGAGTTCGTGCAGCGATTCGAGCAGCGCCTGGCGGCTTTGCGCGCGGACCAGCAAATGCTCGGGACCGGGGTCGAGGCTTTCGCGCTCGTGCGCCGCATCGTCCTCGACCGGCAGGTCCTGACGACGCAGCGCCTTGAGCGCCTTGCGATAGGCGATGGCGAAAATCCAGCTCGATAGCTTGCTGCTTCCGTTGAAGCTGTCGGGGCGACTCCACACGACCATCATCGTATCGTTGAGCACTTCGTCGACGACGCTCGGGCGGCGCGTCATGTTCATCAGGAACCGCGTCAGGCGCGGATGATAGAGGCGGTACAGGCGTTCGAACGCGCCGAGGTCACGCTCGACGACGCGCGCGATGAGCGCGGACTCGCCGTCGGGCAGCACGCCGCCGGGCGATTTCGCTGCCGCCCGTCGACCCAAGACCGAATTCCCGCCGCCCATCGCTCCTTAGTGCACGCGTCGGCGCCAAACGTTCAATGGCGGTATGATGCGCTGAACCGACTGGCGACGACCCCACGGCGACAGGCCCGTCAGCTTGCCTCGACAGGGCTGAAGCAGAGGCCGTACGCTTCCGATGCAGACGCGGGGCGGCGGAACTTGCGGCGGGGCCTTGAAGTGTCGGGCCTGGCAACCCCAGATCGCCTGCGTATCGAACTCCGACCGGGAGACGACGCGATGGCACGGCAACCGATTCGCATCCTGCTTCAGACGACAATTCCGCCGACCGCCGACGACTGGGGCATCGCGCGGTTTTCGTTGCTGACGCAGCTGCTGCACGAGGCGCGCGATGGCGACGGTCGGCCATTTTTCACGGTAACGGCGCGCGACCGCGATCCGCCGGGTGCGCCCGACCCGGTGCTGTCGACCCTCGACGTGCAGCCCTTCGACGAACTCTGGCTGTTTGCCGTCGATACCGGCGACGGGCTCGCCCCGGCGGACTGCGACGGCATCACGCGCTTCCGACGGCGCGGCGGCGGCCTGCTGCTGACGCGCGATCACATGGACCTCGGCGCGTCGCTGTGCGCGCTCGACGGCGTCGGCGCGGCGCATTTCTTCCACACGCGCAATATCGATCCCGACACGGCAAGCCAGACCATCGACGACACATTTTCGACGAAGATCTCGTGGCCGAACTATCACTCGGGCGCGAACGGCGACGCGCAGGTCATCGCGGCGGTTGCACCGGTCCACCCGGTCCTCGCCGACCCCACCTCGCCGACGGGCGCGATCCGCCAGCTTCCCGCGCACCCCCATGAGGGTGCCGTGGGCGTTCCCTCCGGCAGCGGGGCGCGCGTTATCGCGACGGGCACCAGCAAGGTCAGCGGGCGCAGCTTCAACATCGCGGTCGCCTTCGAGGCCGACGGTGGAAGCGGCCGTGCGGTCGCGCAAAGCACCTTCCACCACTTCGCCGACTATAATTGGGACACCGCGATGGGCTGCCCGAGCTTTGTCGACGAGCCGCCGGGCGACGCCATGATGCGTGATTCCGGAGCGCTCGCCGATACGCACCGCTACATGCTCAACCTCGCGCAGTGGCTCGGCGGGCGCGACTAGTCGATGTCGTCGAGCAGCGGCAGCTGCGTCAGGTGCGCGGGCGGGACGACGCCCAGATGCCGCCACGCGCTCGGGTTGAGCATCCGCCCGCGCGCCGTCCGCGCTACCAGGCCCGATTGGATCAAATAGGGCTCGACGACCTCCTCGATCGTGTCGCGCGCCTCGCTCAGTCCCGCCGCGAGCGTCTCGACCCCGACCGGCCCGCCGCGATAAATGTCGGCGATCATCATCAGGTAGCGCCGGTCCATCGCGTCGAGACCGAGCCCGTCGACCTCGAGGCGGTTCAATGCGGCATCGGCGATCTTCGCGTCGATGTGCCCATCGCCCGCGACGGCGGCGAAATCGCGCACCCGGCGCAGCAGCCGCCCGGCAATCCTTGGGGTACCCCGCGCGCGGCCGGCGATCTCGCGCGCGCCGTCGTCGCCGAGATCGAGACCGAGCAGCCCGCCGGCGCGCCGCACCACCTGCTCCAGCTCGGCGACGGTGTAGAAGATCAACCGTAGCGGGATGCCGAAGCGGTCGCGCAGCGGCGTCGTCACGAGGCCGGCGCGGGTCGTCGCGCCGATCAGCGTGAACGGCGGCAGGTCGATGCGCACCGAGCGCGCCGACGGCCCCTCGCCGATCATCAGGTCGAGCGCGCGGTCTTCCATCGCCGGATAGAGGATTTCCTCGACCGCCGGGGCGAGCCGGTGAATCTCGTCGATGAACAGCACGTCGTTGGCTTCGAGATTGGTCAGCAGCGCCGCAAGATCGCCCGCCTTGGCGATCACCGGGCCGCTGGTCGCGCGGAACCCGACGCCGAGCTCGCGCGCGACGATCTGCGCCAGCGTCGTCTTGCCCAGCCCCGGCGGTCCGTGCCGCAGGACATGGTCGAGCGCCTCGCCACGCCCCCGCGCCGCCGCGACGAACACCCGCAGATTGGCACGCAACGCCGCCTGGCCGACGAACTCGTCGAGCGACTTCGGACGCAGCGCTGCGTCGATGTCCTCGGTACGGGCGCGCGGGCTCTGGAGGCGGTCGTCGGTCATAGGCGTTGCTCTCTACCCCCGACCGCCCCGCGCGGCTATCGTTGCGGCAACGGGGACAGGAGCGGGCGATGACGACGACGCGGCGAGCGGTACTGGCAGGCGCAGCGGCACTCGCGGCGGGCGGCGCACTGGCGCGGGTCGTGCCGAAGCCGGGCCATTACGACCGCGCCATCGTCATCGACGGCCTCGGCGCGCCCGACGATGCCGACAACGACGGCAATCCGACTCGTTCACGATGTCGACGCGCGGGCGCGCGCAGCTTCACGCCTCGGGGACGACGGCCTGGCAGGTCACCGTCGGCGAGGTCGGCAACGATCCCGATACGTGGGAGAAAACACTCGGCGCGCTGTCAGTGTGGGAGCGCATCGCCGCCGCCAACCCGCGCGAACTGACCGTCGCGCGCACCGCCGCCGATATCGTCGCGGCAAAGGCGGCAGGGCGCGGCGCCCTGGTGTTCGGGACGCAGGATACTGCGCTGGCGGGGGTCAACCTCGACCGCCTCGATACACTCAACGGGCTGGGGGTGCGCGTCGTCCAGCTGACCTACAACCTCCGCAACCTCAGCAGCGACGGCGCGCTCGAACCCGCCAACGCCGGGCTGTCGCAGCTCGGGCGCAAGACCATCGCGCGGATCGAGAAGAACAAGCAGCTGCTCGACCTGTCGCACGGCGGCCAGCGCACCATCGCGGAAGGCATCGCCGCAGCGACACGCCCGCCGACGATCAGCCACACCGGCTGCCGCTCGCTGCACGACAATCCGCGCAACGTCTGGGATGCCGAGCTGAAGGCGCTCGCCGACAAGGGTGGCGTGGTGGGCATCTACTGGATGCCGTTCCTCGTACCCGGCGGCAAGCCGACGACCGCCGACCTCGTCCGCCACATGACGCACGCCGTCGACGTCTGCGGCGAGGACCATGTCGCGATCGGCACCGACGGGGGCTTGAGCGCGCTGGTCATCGACGACAAGGCGCGCGCGCAGCAGAAGAAATTCTTCGACGACCGCACCGCCAAGGGCATCGCCGCGCCGGGCGAAGGGCCGGACGTGTTCAACATGGTCGCAGAGCTGAATTCGCACCTGCGCTTCCGCATGCTCAGCGACGCGCTGGACAAGGCCGGGTGGCCGAGCGCGCGGGTCGACAAGGTGCTGGGGGGTAATTTGCTGCGGCTGTACGGGGAGGTCTGGGGTGGGTAGCCCCCGGCCCCGCTCCGCTTTGCGGCGACGGCACCGAGGTTGACTAGTCCCGCAGCACTTCGTCCGCCCCCGGCCCCAGCCCATACCCCCGTACCAGCGCCCAAACATGCCCCGGCACCATCGACCTGACCCGTCGCGGTCGTTCACGGCGGAGGTGGATGACCGTCTCGGCCGCCTTCATCTCGACGCGCGTGCGCGCGAATTCGAGGCCGCGCGGGCCGACGCGGGGCATCAGCCAGCCGACGATCGGCCGCACCCAGTGCGGCATGCGGCGCAGCGGCAGTCCACCGGCAGCGCGCTCGACGTTGGCGATGAAGCCCTTGACCGCCCCCGCGCGTTTACCCCGGCTGCCGACGGCTTGCGTGTGCAACTCGTCACCGAGCAGGTCGACCAGCGCCTGCCCGCGCGCGTTGCGGACGATCAGCCACTGGTCGCCCTCGCCCGCCATGTAGCCCACGGTGATGTCGGCGAGCGCGTTGGTGTAGTCGACGCAGGTTCGGCAGGTCAGCGGGAAGAAGTCGGGCGCGAGATCGCCGAGCGGCAGCATCAGGAAGGGGATCGCCTTGCGTCGCCCGTCGGCGAAGCGCAGCTCGACGTGATAATCGGCGCGGAATTCGAGATAGACGATGCTGTCGGGGTCGTCGGTCAGTAGCGCGAGGAAATCGTGGAAGCGCGCCGTCGTCGTGTTGTCCGAACACGGCGTGCCGATGACGGTGATGCTGTCGAACCCGAGCTTCGCCTCGAGCGCGCGCAGTGCATGGACCTGGCACGGAATGCCGATCACCGCGATGCGCTTGTACCCCGCGGCGCGCGCGGGTTCGAGCAGCGCGAGCAGCGGCGCATAGCCCATCCGCATGCCGCGCACCGCCTGCATCCCCTCGGCGCGCGTGACGATGACAGGGACAGGTTTCCAGCGGTCGTCCGGGTCGGGAGCCATCGTCAGGACGGCGTCGACCGCGCCCGTCTCGAGCAGCTTCGCGCCGAGCCGCGAGGTGATGCCGGTCCACTGTGCGCCGGGCAGCGCCGCCTTCAGCCGCGCGCGGTGCATCGCCTCGAACGCGCCGAAGAACAGCTCGTCCGTCTTCGCCGGATCGCGCGTGCGGCCGTGGACGCGCGTTTCGAGCGCCGCATAGTCGGGCTTGATGAACTGGCAGGCGCTGCCGCAGTCCTTGGGCGTCGTGCTCCGCGAGATGCCGCAGTCGGTGCACAGGTCGCGCTGGACGGCGGCAGCGAGCGGCGGGCTCCACAGCGGCGCGGCGGGACCGTCGGGAAGGCCGTTCACCGCGCACTCTTCTTCAACGACACGCGCAGCAGCTCCCCGACGTCGGCATGATCGCCCAATTCCGCGACGGCCTCGGCGACGGCGCGGCTGGCGTCCATCGGGCGGAAGCCGAGGTTCGCCAGCGCCGACAGCGTGTCGGCGACCGCGCCGCGCGCGCGCTCGACGGATACCGGCGCAAGGCTCGCGCCGGCGGGCAGGGACCCCGCCTTGTCCTTCAATTCGTTGACGATCCGCGCCGCGAGCTTCGGCCCGACGCCGTTGGCGCGCGCGACGCTCGCGGTGTCTTTCGCCGCGACGGCGTGTTGCACCTCGGACGGCGTCAGCACCGAGAGGATCGCCAGCGCGACGCGCCCGCCGACGCCCTGCACCGACAGCAGCAGGCGGAACCAGTCGCGCTCCTCGCCGCTCGCGAAGCCGAATAGCTGGATCGCATCCTCGCGCACCTGCGTCTCGATGTGGAGCGTGACGGCGCTCCCGCTCGCGCCCAGCCCGCCGAGCGTCCGCGCGCTGGCGGCGACGAGATAGCCGACCCCGCCGACATCGACGACGCAGGTGTCGGCGCCGGCCGAGTCGAGCAGGCCGCGCAGTTTGGCGATCATGCAGCGGTCTTCACGGGCAGCAGCGCGCGCGCCGATCCCCCCATGTGCGCGTGGCAGATCGCCACTGCGAGCGCGTCCGCCGCATCCTCGCCCGCCACGGCGCACCCCGGCAGCAGCCGCTCGACCATCGCGCGGACCTGGCGCTTGTCGGCCGCCCCCGTTCCGACGATCGCCTTCTTGACGAAACGCGTGGCGTATTCGGCGACCTCGAGCCCGGCGCGCGCCGCGACCAGCAGCACGACGCCGCGCGCCTGCCCCAGCTTGAGCGTCGATTGCGGGTTGGTGTTGACGAAGGTCTCCTCGACCGCCGCACTGCCCGGACCATGCGCGCGGATCACCGCGTCGAGGCCGTCGTGGAGCTGGACCAGCCGCGTACTCAGCGCGTCGGCGGCGCGGCTGGTGACCTGTCCGTTGGCGATGTGGCGCAACCGGTTGCCCTGCGCCTCGATGACACCCCAGCCGGTCGATTGCAGGCCGGGATCGAGGCCGATGAGGATCACGGCCCTGTGGCTACCCCAGTTTCGCCAGCACGTCGTCGGGCACGTCGTAATTGCCCCACACGACCTGCACGTCGTCGTCGTCCTCGAGCGCGTCGATGAGTTTGAACAGCGTCCCCGCGTCGGCCTCGTTGACGGTCACGTCGGTTTGCGCGCGCCACGCCAGCTTGCCGCCGTCGCCTTCACCGAGCACCTTCTCGAGCGCCTTGACGACGCCGTGTAGATCGTCGAGCGCGGTCGAGATCTCGTGGCCGTCCTCGCCCGACACGACGTCCTCGGCACCCGCTTCGAGCGCCGCTTCGAACACGGCGTCGGGGCTGCCGACCTTGGCCGGATAGACGATCCGCCCGAGGCGCGAGAAGGCATGGCTGACCGAGCCGCTCGCCCCCAGATTGCCGCCGTTCTTGCTGACGATCGTCCGCACGTTGGTCGCGGTGCGGTTGCGGTTGTCGGTCAGCGTCTCGATGATGAGCGAGACGCCGCCGGGGCCGAAGCCTTCGTAGCGGATTTCCTCGTAATTGTCGCCGTCGCCGCCCGCCGCCTTGCTCACCGAGCGCTCGATATTGTCCTTGGGCATGCCGCCGGCGCGCGCCGCGAGGATCGCCGAGCGCAGCCGCGCGTTCATCGCCGGGTCGGGAATGCCCGCCTTCGCCGCGACGGTGATCTCGCGGCTGAGCTTCGAAAAGGCGGCCGCGCGCTTTCGGTCCTGCGCCCCCTTGCGGTACATGATGTTCTTGAACTTGCTGTGGCCGGCCATGGTCGCCTTGGGAGTGGTTGCGGGGGTGGCCGGTATCTAGCGCGCGCGGCGGCGCGGGGGCAACCTCAGCGCGAGACGCGCGCGAGCAGCAGGTCGCGCGCGGCGGTCAGGCGCTGCACCGCGTCGCTGCTGCCCCCGGCGTCGGGATGGGCCTGGGCGACGCCGCGCCGCCACGCCGCATGGACGGCGTCCGCATCGGCATCGGCGGCGATGCCAAGCAGCGCGCGGGCCTCGACTTCGGCAGTGGCCTCGACGGCGCGGCCCTTGGCGGCGTACCACCAGAACAGCGCCGCCCCGGCGATAACCGCGGCGAACAGCGGCTTGCCCGTCTCGAGCATCCGTACCGCGAGCAGTGCCAGCGCGACTACCGCCCCCCAGCGGCGGAGTGCGGGCAGGAGTTCGCCGCGCGTGTGCATCCAGTAGGCGAGGCCGAGAACGGCGACGAGGGCGATCAGCATGGGGTGCTCCACCGCTGCGGCCAGCGGCATGGCTTGCTTCCCCCTCCCCTCCCGGTGAGCACTTGCGAACCGAGAGAGGGGAGGGTCGGGGTGGGGTGCCTTGCCACACGCGAAAGCCCCCGCGTGGAGACACACCCCACCCCGACCCCCTCCTCTCTCCGCTTCGCGGGGAGAGGAGGGGGAAGATCGTTCACACCCATCCCGGCAGCGCCAGCCCGCCGATCAGCGCGCGGAGTTCGGCGCGCGCCGCGACGTGGCTGAGGCTGAGATCGTCGAGGTGCGCGACATCGAGCAGCGTCAGTCCGCGCGGGAACAACTCGCGAAACACGACGCGTTCGCTCAACCCCGGCACGACGCGAAACCCGACGCGCTTCGACAGTTCGCCGAGCGCCGCCGCCATGCGCCGCATGTTGCGCGCGTCGAGATTGGCGAGGCGGTTTCTGAGCACCACCCAGTCGACCGTGCCGCCATCGACGCGCGCGCGCGCCTTGCGCGCGTCCCAGATCAACTCGCTATAAAAGCTCGGACGTTTGACCTTGAAGGTCTCGGGATCGACCTGCCCGATCAGGTCGAAATCGACGAAACTGTCGTTCATCGGCGTCACCAGCGTGTCGGCCTTGGCCAGTGCGGCGCGCGCCAGCGGCGAATCGCGCCCCGGCGTGTCGATGACGACGAAGTCCTTGCCTACCCATTCGAGCAGTTGATCGACGAGCAGGTCGGTATCTCCATCGCCGTCAGCGATCACCGCGACCTCGGGGCCGTGCAGCGCGACCTCGCGCTTCTTCGCGAAGGCGTCGCGGTTCTCGAGATAGCGCGCGACGGTCTTCTGGCGCGCATCGAGGTCGATCGCGCCGACCGCGAACCCGGCGTGGGCAAGCGCGACGGCGATATGCACCGCGGTCGTCGACTTGCCCGAGCCGCCCTTCTCGTTGCCGAGCACGATGATGTGCGCGCGCCGCGCCTGCGTCGACATGCCGGTTTCCAAGTTCGCCCTTGCCCTCTGGACGCGCGTTTCGGACACGAGGGCGTCCAAGTCAACGAAAGCCCCGTGCATGCCCGATCTCGTCATCGTTCGAAACGTCGCGGCGTTGCGCGACGCCGTCGCGGCATGGCGGCGGGCGGGCGAGACCGTCGCGCTGGTCCCGACGATGGGCGCGCTCCATGCCGGGCATCTGTCGCTCGTCGCCGCCGGACGTGTGCGCGCGACGCGCATCGTCGCCAGCGTCTTCGTCAACCCCAAGCAGTTCGCAGCCGGCGAAGACCTCGACCGCTATCCGCGTGACGAAGCGGGCGACGCCGCATCGCTGGCGGGGGCAGGCTGCGACCTGCTGTTCGCGCCGCCGGTCGTCGCCGTCTATCCGCCGGGCTTCGTCACGCAAGTGCGCGTCCCCGGCCTGTCGGACGTCCTCGACGGCGCGGCGCGACCCGGGCATTTCGACGGGGTGGCGACAGTGGTGACCAAGCTGCTGAACATGGTGCGCGCCGATGTCGCGCTGTTCGGCGAGAAGGACTGGCAGCAACTCGCCGTTGTCCGGCGGCTCGCGGCCGACCTCGACCTCGCGACCGAGATCGTCGGCTGCCCGATCGTCCGCGATGCCGACGGCCTCGCGCTGAGCTCGCGCAATGCCTACCTCAGCGCGAACGAGCGCACCCGCGCGACGGCGCTGCCGCAGGCGCTGACAGGGGCGGCGGCGGCAATTCGGGGAGGTGCTGCCGTCGTTACAGCGCTCGAGGCGGCGCGGCAGGCGCTGACTGCTGCCGGGTTCGGGCCGGTCGATTATGTCGCGCTGTGCGGCGCGGACGACCTTGTCGCGATGACTGCGCTCGACTGTCCGGCACGGCTGCTGGCGGCGGCGTGGCTCGGGCGCACGCGACTTATCGACAATCTCGCCGTCTGACCCCTTCTTCCGCAAGGCGGGAGAGGGGTTGCGTCGGAGCCTTACCGCCGCCGCCGATAGCCACGATCGTCGGTGCGGCTGTCCTCGAACGAAAAGCTCGCAAACCCTCGGTCGCCGATCGGGACCTCCGCCGTCCCGAATAACCCGCGCGCGCCGCCGCTGCCGACAAATGCGCCGATCTCGCCGTGGACTGCGCGGTCGCGCTTCTGCTGGACACCGTCGTAAAGCGAACGGTCGAACAGCGGGTCGAAGGGCGCTGGCGGCGCGTCGGCGAGCTTCGCGATTTCCTCGGGCGCGAGGCGATAGACCTGACCCGCCGGCTCGGCCGACGTTGCTGCCGTCGCAAGCAGCGCAGTCAGGATGAGTGTGGCCGAGATCGAAATGGCTCGCATCGTCGTCGCCTCCGGGTCGAAGGCCCCCGTGGCGTTCTTAGCCCACAGCCCGACCCCTGTCATCTCCGGCGCGGCGCCGGGATGACAGGGATCGGTAGGGTAACGCGCTGTCCCGCCGATGCGGCAGACGGCGAAATCAGGCGGCGACGGTTGCCGCGTGACGACGGCGGACCGCGCTACCGACAATGCCGAAGCCGATTGTCAGCAAGGCCCAGCTGGCCGGTTCGGGAACCGCTCCATCGTTGCGGTCGCGGACGAACAGCTGGTCGGCGAAGGAGGCGTTGTTCGCATTGCCGGGAGCCCAGGGTCCGAATGGCTGGCCATTGCCATCCTGCCAATCGCAATGATCGAATCCCGTATCGAAATACGGCGACGCGCATTTCGCGGCGCCAGTGTAGTTGGCGTTGAGTGCCTGGAACGTCGCGCCGTCCGAACCCGTGCCGTTGAACGGCACGTTACCGGTCGGCGACAGGAAGTCGGTGGCGTTAGGCGCGGCAGCCAGCTCGGCAGCGGTCGGCAGGCGCCAGCCTTGCGTGCCCTGATACGACAGCGCGTTGGGAAAACTCGCGCCGGGAAGTGGAATTGCCCACGCCCATTGCAGACCGCCGAAAGTGATATAGGCACTTGCCGGGATCGGCGCATTGATCACGGCGTTGGCGGCGGTCGTGACCAGCAGCATCGCACCGGCGAGTAGAAGTTTGATTTTCATCACATCATCCTTTGATCAGGGGGAATGCGACGCTACCGAACGACTCGGAAGATACCACGGTCAGGACGTTTCGCCAACGAACCAGGTGGATTGCAGCCGGGTTATCCTGTCTTTCGAAACGGCCCCTCCTCGTCGAGGTCCTCGATGTGCGCGACAACCGCCGCGCGCTCGACTTCGAGAAACCCCGCAACGGCATCGCGGAAGCCCGCGTTGGGGATGTAGTGCGCGCTATAGGTCGGCGTCGGGCGGTAGCCGCGCGCCTGCTTGTGCGACCCCTGGGCGCCCGCCTCGACACGCGCGCGGCCATGTCGGATCGCCCAGTCGATCGCCTGATAGTAGCACAGCTCGAAGTGCAGGTTGGGCACCTCCTCGCTGCACCCCCAGTAGCGCCCGTACAGGCAATCGTCGCCGATCAGGTTGAGCGCGCCGGCGATGTACCGCCGCCCGCGCTTCGCCATCGCCAGCAGCACGCGGTCGCCCATGCTCGCCCCGAGCATCGAGAAGAACGCGCGCGTCAGGTACGGTCGCCCCCATTTGCGCGCGCCGGTGTCCTGGTAGAAGCGCCAGAAGGCGTCCCAGTGCGCCTCGGTGAGGTCGCTGCCGGTCAGCAGCTCGATGTCGATGCCTGGATCGACGACGCGCTCCTTGCGGACCTGCTTGCGCTTGCGCGAGCTGAGCGCCGCGAGAAAGTCGTCGAAGGTCCCATAGCCGTCGTTCTGCCAGTGGAACTGCTGGTCGATGCGGATCAGCCACCCCGCCGCCTCGAACGCCGCGACCTGCTCCGGCGCGACGAAGGTGGCGTGCGCCGACGACAGGCGGTTCTGCACGGTCAGCGCCTGCGCGGCGGCGAGCAATGCCGGGGCGAGCGCCGGATCGCGCAGCAGCAGCCGCGCGCCGCTCGCGGGGGTGAACGGCACGCACGACTGGAACTTGGGGTAATAGCGCCCGCCCGCGCGGTGCCACGCATCCGCCCAGCCATGGTCGAAGACGTATTCGCCCTGGCTGTGCAACTTGAGATAGGCGGGCATGATCGCCGCCGCCCTGCCGTCGGCGCCGTCGACTGCGAGGTGGACGGGCTGCCAGCCGGTCTCGACGCTCGCGCTGCCCGAGGCTTCGAGCGCGGCGAAGAACTGGTGCTGGAGGAACGGGTTGCCGGGACCGGCGCAGGCGTTCCATTCGGCCTCGGCGATCTCGGCAACGCCGGTCAGGACGCGCGCGCGGACCTCGTATGCTTCAGGCCCAAAGCCACCAGGCCCGAATCCTCTAGGCATCGACGGCAATGATCGCGTCGATCTCCACCGCCACGCCGAGCGGCAGCGCCGCCACGCCGACCGCAGACCGCGCATGCCGGCCCTTCTCCCCGAAGACCTCGACCATCAGGTCCGACGCGCCGTTGCCGACCTTGGGCTGGTCGGTGAACTCGGGCGTCGACGCGACGAAGACGCCCAGCTTGAGCACGCGCTGGACGCGGTCGAGCGAGCCCAGCGCCGCCTGCATCTGCGCCAGCAGACCGATCGCGCACAGCCGCGCCGCCGCCGCGCCCTCCTTGGTGGTCATGTCGGCCCCGAGCCGCCCGCGCACCAGCCCGCCGTCGGCATCGAAGGGAATCTGCCCCGAGATGTGCAAGAGGCCACCGTGAACAACGCCGGGGACATAGTTGGCGGCGGGCGCGGCGGCCCGCGGTAGTACGATGCCGAGGGCGGCGAGGCGGTCGTCGATACTCATCTCAGCTCTCCATAGCCGACAGGATCCAGGGAAGCGCCTGCGACCAATCGTCGATGCGCGCGTGCGCGTGGCTCGCCGCAGGGATCAGCGCGTGCAGGCGTGGCTCGGCGACCATGTGCAGGCGGTGCGTCTCGGGAGCCGACGCGGCGACCGACTTGTGGTGCGGCGGCAGGTCGTCGACGAACACCGGCCTCGTCGGCCCGTAGCGGTCGATCAGCGCGGCGACCGCCGGACCCTTGGGGCCGCTGTTGCCGATGACGCGGTAGGGCATGCCGAGGCGCGCCAGTTCGCCCGTGCGGGTCAGCGCGTGACGGTCGGCGATGTTGGTCAACACGACGATGTCGGCAACCGTGGCGATCTGCGCGAGCGCCGCCGCCGCGCCGGGCGCGGGCGTCTGCGTCGGCATATGGCTGTCGAAGAAGCCGTCGAGGAGGCCGGGAAAGTCTTGCGCCTCGACCGCCTCACCGTCGGCGCGGCGCACGTTCCCGGTCAGCGCGAAACTATCGAGGCTCAAGGTCAGCTCATGCTGCTCGAGCAGATAGGTTTCGAACGGCGTCACGAAATGCAGCAGCACCTCGTCGCAGTCGCAGATCAGCAGCGGTCTCATGACTGCAGGGCCTCCAGCGCGGCGGTCAAGGCCTGCGGGCGCACGTCGAGTGCGCGCGCCGTCGCCACGAGGCTCGGCTCGTGCGCTGCGAGGAAGCCCAGCACGGCGGCGAGGACTTCGGGGTCGGCCGCCCGCGCGCGGAGGTCGGCGACGCCGAGCCCCGTCACATCGAGCAGGCGCGGCCCAAGGTCCGGATCGCCCGCGACATGCGCCAGCGCGCGCAGCGCCAGCGTCGCGGCGGCATCGACGACCGCCGGGACGGCGCGCGAAACCGAATGCTTAACCAAATCGTTGTTAATCACGGCTACGGAACACATTCTGCTGCGGGGGCGGCGGAGGCTTAGCGGGGATCGAGCATTTGGCCAATGACATTGGCGGCAGAGCGATGACGGCAATCGCGCCGCAGTGAACACGCGGCTGGCCTTTGTCGGTGGCGCGGACGTCCACGCCGCTCTCGCCGAGGTGATGGCACCCGAGCCGGTCGAGCATCTCACGATAGATGCGGCGACGGCGGCGATTCGGGGTGGGCATCTCGGGCTGCTGGCCCTCGAACTCGACGGTTCGCTTGCCGAACTGACGCCGGCTTTCGCCGCGCTCCACGCCGCCGCCGTGCGCCGCCCGCTGCCCGTTCTCGCGCTGGTCCCGCGCGACGATCACGCGATGCTTGTCGCCGCGTTCGAAGCGGGCGTCGCCGATGTTGCCGGGCTGCCGCTGGTCGCGGGCGAGATCGGCGCGCGCGTGCGGCTGATGCTGCGCCGCGCGGGGATCGCCGAGCATTTCCGCGCGCGCGCCCGCAACGCGCGGCTGCTGGCGATGACCGACCCCGTCACGCGCCTCTACAACCGTCATTATTTCGACGCCGAGGCGGCGCGCGCGGTGACGACGGCGCGCGCGCTCAAAGTGCCGCTGGCGGTGATGATGGTCGATATCGACGCATTGAAGCCCGTCAACGACGCCTTCGGCCACGCGGCGGGCGACCGCGTCCTCGCGGCGGTGGCGACGCGACTGACCGCCAATCTGCGCAGTCGCGACATCGTCGCACGTTTCGGCGGCGACGAGATCGCCGTGGCGATGCCCGCGACCGATCTGGCGACCGCACGCCAGATCGCGGCGCGACTCTGCGCGGCGGTGGCGCAGGCTCCGGTCGACGGGCTGGCGGGCAAGGGGGTCACCGTCAGCATCGGCGTCGCCGTGCTCGATGACAACGACCGCGACGCGGCGCAGTTGCTCGCGCGCGCCGATGCGGCGCTCTATGCGGGCAAGCGCGGCGGTCGCAACCGCGTCGAGATCGCTGCCTGACGGGCGCTCGCCGTCGGCTACTTGATCTTGGCTTCCTTGAAGTCGACGTGCTTGCGGACGACCGGATCGTACTTGCGGAAGGTCAGCTTTTCCGAGGTGTTCGGGCTGCGCGGGTTCTTCGTCGTGACGTAATAGAACCCTGTATCGGCGGTCGAGACGAGCTTGATCTTGAGGGTAGTCGGCTTGGCCATGTCGAGTCCTTGGGAGCGCTCGCGGACAGGCCGGGCGCGACGTGAGGCGCGGCAATGGCGGCGCGAGGGGCAAAAGTCAACCTTCCATCCCCCTCCCCGCTTGCGCCTTCAGCGGCGGGATGGGGCACAGGTCAGCGCCCCCGCCGCACGCCCTTCGGCACGCGGCTCTGCCCCGCCCGCCGTCCGGTCCGTACGCGGTCGTTGCGTGGCCTCATCGCCCCCTCGCCGAGTGGCAGTTCGAAGCGCAGCGCACCGGTGATCGGGTTGGCCTCCGCCAAGCGCAGGTCGAGGCGCTGCCCCGGTACGTAGGTCGTGCCCGACTCGAGACCTTCCAGTCGCCGCGTCGCCTCGTCGTAGACGAAGCGTTCGTCGCCAAGCGTCGATACCGGCACCAGCCCGTCGCCGCCGATCCCCTCGACGGTCGCGAAAAAGCCGAACTTGGCGACCCCGGTGATCCGCGTCGCGAGCGTCTCGCCGATGCGCACCGACAGATAGGCCGCGACATAGCGGTCGATGGTGTCGCGCTCGGCCTCCATCGCGCGGCGCTCGGTCATGGAGATATGCTCGGCGGTGCGGACCATCGACGACGCTGCACCGTCGCTCAACGCCCCGTCGCCAAGCTTGTAGGCGCGGACCAGCGCGCGGTGGACGACGAGGTCGGCATAGCGCCGGATCGGCGAGGTGAAATGCCCGTAGCTCGCCAGCGCCAGCCCGAAATGCCCCTTGTTGTCGGGCGAATAATAGGCCTGCGTCTGGGTGCGCAGGATCTGCTCGCTGACCTGCTGGGCATGCAGCGCGCCCCGCGCATCCTTGAGGATGCGGTTGAAGGTCGCCGGACGGATCGCCTGGCCCAGCGCGAAGGGGATGCCGAAGGTTTCGAGATAGTCCTTGAGGGCCACCAGCTTTTCGCGTCCCGGGGCTTCGTGAACGCGGTACATGCAGGCGGTGCGCTTGGCCTCGAGCGCCAGCGCGGCGGCTACGTTGGCGGCGATCATGAAGTCCTCGATGACGCGATGCGCGTCGAGGCGCTCGCGGACCTCGATCCCAGCGATGGCCCCGTGCTCGTCGAGGCGCACGCGGCGCTCGGGCAGGTCGAGGTCGAGCGGTTCGCGCGCGTCGCGGGCGCGCGACAGCGCGGCCCATGCGCCCCAAAGCGGTTTGAGGACCGAGAGCCATGCGCCGGCGTCGGCGTCGATACTCGCCTGCGCCTCCTCGTAGGCGATATTGGTCGCGCAGCGGATCACCGCACGCGTGAAGCGGTGCCGTACGATCTTGCCCGCCGCCGACAGCGTCAGGTGGCATGCGAGCACCGCGCGGTCCTCGCCCTCGACGAGCGAGCAGGAATCGGCGCTGAGCACCTCGGGGAGCATCGGTACGACGCGGTCGGGAAAATACACCGAATTGCCACGCTCACGCGCCGAGTGGTCGAGCGCGGTGCCTTCGCGGACATAGAACGACACGTCCGCAATCGCGACGATCGCCTGCCAACCGCCGGGGTTGCCCGCATCGTCGTCGGGGGCGGCCCAGACGGCATCGTCGTGGTCACGCGCGTCGGCGGGGTCGATCGTCAGGATCGGCAGCGCGCGCAGATCCTCGCGCTCGCCGAGGTCGAGCTGCGCCGCCGCATCGGCCTCGCGCAGCGTGTCGGCGCTGAAGGCGTGCGGAATGCCCTTGGCGTGGATGGCGATCAGCGAGAAGCTGCGCGGCGCGAACGGGTCGCCCAGCACTTCGACGACGCGGGCATGCTGGCGCGGCGGGCGTCCGGCGGGTTCGGCGAGCACCAGATCGCCGGGCTCGGCCTCGCCGCGGTCGAGCACTGCGAAGTCGATCCGCGCCTTCTTGTCGACGGGCACGAGACGGAACCCCAGCGCCTCCTTGCGCAGGATGCCGAGGACGAATTCCTCGGTCTTGGCGAGCGTCTTCATCGGGAAGGCGCGATAACCGTCGCCAGCTTCCTCGATCCGCGCCAGGATGCGGTCGTTGACGCCCAGCGCCGAGCGATGTCGTCCCTCGACGACGCGGACGCGCGGCGGCGGCGTGCCTTTGTCCCAGCCGTCGGGCACCGCGACCGGCGGACCATCGCCCGCCTCGATGATCCGCAGCACCGTAACGCGCGGCAGTCCGCCCCCGGCATGGACGCTGCGCCCCGGCCCGGTATCGAGCGCGCCGTCGTCGGCCATGTCGCGGAGCAGCGCCTTCAGCGCGATCTTGTCCTGCGCGTGGAGGCCGAACGCCTTGGCGATCTCGCGCTTGCCGACCGCGACGGGCGACGCTGCGATGAACGCCAGCACCGCCTCGCGCGTCGGCAGGCCGGGCGGGGGGGCGGGGGGACGACGGGGCACCCGGCGCTCATGCGCGGTCGCGGCGCAGGGGGCAAGGTTCGGCTAGCGCAGCCGTGCAGCGAAGAACGCGAGGATCTCGTCGACCGCCGCTCGCGTCGGCTCGCCTGCCGCATCGATCAGGTCGCCCGTCAGCACCGAATGCGGCGGCTTGCCCTGCGCCCGGAAGCCCGCCGGATGGCCCGCGCTGTCGGGCAGGACAATACCCGCGAAGCCGTCGCCCAGTTCGACATCGAGCCGGTCGAAGCGTTCTTGGCGTGCCAGCCGGTCGCCCGCGAAACGGTAGCCGCGCACCATCAGACCCTCGTCCGAAACCCGCGCTTTGACCGCCGCCAACTCGCGCGCCGAGAGCGGCAGCGCGGCATGGTCGCGCACGGGCAGCGACGGCTGGCTGAGTACCGGGGCCATGACGACGGGGTCGACCGCCATCGACAGCGCGAAGCCGCCCGTCAGGCACATGCCGATGACCCCGACCCCCGCACCGCCGCATTCGGCGTGCGCCGCGCGCGCCAGCGGCTTGAGCCAGTCGACGACGGGGCTCGACTTGTTGCTGGCGAACAGCGTGAACTCGCGGCTGACGCACAGGCCGACGATGCGCCCGAGGGTGATCCGGTCGGTGTTGCGCGCGTCGGGACTGCCGAGCAGGATGGGCGCATAGACCCGGAATCCGGCGGCGGCGATCCAGCGGCACAGCCGCGCGACGGCGGGTGTGAAGCCGAACACCTCGTGAATCACGAGTGCCGCCGAAGCTGCGCTCCTCGCGGCCGAAATCGGCGACGTCCTGACGCAGCGCCGCCTCGGTCGCCGCGCTCATGCCGCCCCCTTCGGGCGGACGATCAGCCCGACGGCAGGATCGACGTCGCCGCCCGCGAGCCGCGTCCACGCCGCTGCCGCGGCGTCGAGCCCGTCGATCGTCGCGATGCGCAGCCACGGCGCAGTCGACGCGACGAACGCCGTCCATCCGGCTTCGACCGCCGCGTCGAACCCGGCCTGCCCGAGCGTGGCGATCTGCTCGCCCAGCACCGTCGGCGCGAAGAAGAACTCGGGACGCGGCCCCGCTAGCCGTACGGTCTGCCCGCTCGTCTCCCAATGCGTGTCGCCGATGACGAGGCTGCGCGTCAGCCGGTCGCTGAAGCGCGTGTGGATCGCGGCGCGCAGCGCGCCGTCGCCCGCGAAATCGGCGTAGGCAACCGTCCCTTCGATCGTCAGGGCAGCGGCCTCGGGATAGCTCACGACTTCGTCGTAATAGCCCGTCGTCACGACGAACGCGCGGTTGCCCGGCGAGGTCAGCCCGACGATTTTCACGCCGCCGCGCGCCTTCGCCGACTGCGCGAGGCCGAGCGCGGTCTTGGCCGAGGCGCTCGAGACGAGCAGTGTATCCGCCGCCCCGGCAAGGCTGGCCTCCAACAGAAACGAGGTCAGGTAGAGCGGGCGGAACAGCGCATAGGTGGCCGCATCGCCCATCGCCGCCGTAACGCGGGCATAGCCGTTGTAGACCGACGGCAGCGCCGCGCGGTGCGCCGCCCCATCGACGAAGCCGCGCTGCGTGACCTTGGCCGGCTGCAGCACGGCGGCGTCCGCGAACGGCCAGTAGCCATAGAAGCGGTCGTCGGCAGCCACGCCCGCGGCGCGGCTCTCGACGCAGCGTGCGAAGCCCCAGACGGGCACGATCCCCCAGCTGTCGGCGGCGGGGTAGAAGTCCCAGTAGCGCATGTCGACGCCGTGCGCGGCGTAGGTGACGTTGTTCGCGGTCAGCGCGAAGCTCTCGACGGCGAAACGCGCCTCGCCGTCGACGAGCGCCGCGTCGCGCGCCAAGATGCGCACCGTGCCGAGCGCGTCGCGGCGAAGCTGGACTTCGGTGGTCATGGCTGATCTCCCCGTCCCACCTTAATGGACAGCAGCCAAACGAAAAGGGCGTCGCGCTGCCGCGACGCCCCGTGGTTTCGTTGCGGCGCTCAGGCGGCGATGCTGCGCACCAGCTTGCGGCGACGCATCGTCGCGCCGACGACGGTGAAGCCCGCGATCATCAGCCCCCAGGTGGCAGGTTCGGGGATCGTCGGCGCCGCGACGTTTGCCGAGCCGACGAGGCCGTCGATGCGGAACGCCGCCGGTGGGCCGCTGTCGGCGACCGTGATGGTGATCGTGTTGATCCCGGCGACAAAGCCACTGTTGAGGCTGAAGGCATGCAGCGCGTTGAAGTTGGCCCCGGTGCTGCCGGTCAGCGTAAAGCCGGTCGAGACGCCGTTGAGGAAGATCTCGCCGTCGTTGTCGACACCCCACAGCCCCGAAACCGCCGCCGTCGTCGGATCATAGCCCGTCAGGTCGAAGGTGGTCGTCACCGAGAATGCCCCCGCCCCGATGAACGGGGTGCCCGAATAGGAAATCCAGCGCGACGTCGCGCCCTCGGGGACATAAGCGCCGTTGTAATAGGTGTAGGTTGCATCGCCGGGGTTGATGCCGGCCAGGCCGCTCGCTGAGACCGTGTAGTGGCTGTCGACGACGCCGTCGCCGCCCGCCAGCGCGACATGCGCCGCGTCGACGCCGGTGTTGTAGAGGTCGGTGAGGATGACCGCATCGGCGGCGGTCAGCGGCAGCGCCGCGAAAAAAGCCGCGGCGGCGAGGGTCTTGAAGGTCGGCGCAATCATTTGGGGGGCTCCTGCTCGGCGTTGACTTCGCCAAACCCCTCGCAACAAGCGTGCCAGATAGCGCCCCCGCGCGGCGTCAACGGCTTAGGTGCCACGCCCCCGCAACGATCTTTCGATAGTGTAAGGCCGACCGACAGTTTGCGGTTAACTTGCCAGGAATAACCTTTATTTTATCGAGACTTATCGGTTATCAAAGGGTTTCGACCACGGACTTTGAACGCGGTCGCCGGACACGAAAAAGGGCGTCGCGTTGCCGCGACGCCCCAATCTTCGAAAGCCCGACTGGCTTAAGCGGCGACCGACTTCGCGCCGTTACGACGACGCATCGTCGCGCCCGTCATCACGAAACCAGCGATCATCAGGCCCCACGTTGCGGGCTCGGGAACGCCGGGGACCGGCACGGCCTCGGCGGTGACGGTCAGGCCGGCAACCTGGAAGGCCTCGGGGCCGCCCGCGTTGTGCAGCACGAACGTCAGCGTGTTCAGGCCCGCGACGAAGAAGTTCGAGTTGGTGCCGAACGGCGCCAACGAACCGAAGCCAGTGATCGTCGTGCCGAGCTGGTTACCGTTCAGGAAGATTTCGCCCGAATTGTCGAACAGCGCCTGACCCGAGATCGTGGCGTTGGCCGCATCATAGCCGGCGAGGCTGAACGTCGTCGCAAAGGTGGTCGTGGTGCCGTCAGCGCCAGCACCGGTGCCGGTCGCGTTGACGATGCGCGAGAACGCGCCGTCCTGCAGATAGGCCGGGTTGTAGTAGGTCAGCGCATTGCTGCCGACGACGACACCGGCTTCATTGGTGGACACGATCGTGTAGTTGGCATCGACCTGGCCGTCACCGGGAGCGAGCGCAACACCGCCGACGCCGAGGCCGGTGTTGTAGACGCCGGCAACCTGTACGGCGCTGGCCACGCTGGCGAGACCGAGCAGGACGCCCGCGACCGGAACGAGATACGAAATACGCTTAATCATTTTTTTTCTCCAACAGTGCCCCGCACTGAACTGATGGATGCAATACCCGTGCCAACTCCGAATTTCATGTTTCACCCTGATCCGTTAAATTTCGGAAATGAAACGAGTTTTTGAAATTGTAAAGAAATCCGACACTCTTCCGTGCGACGCCTGAAGCAGCCCGATGCGACGCTGAAAACGGCACGGAACCACGCTCTCGATAGTGCGTTGGAGCGCGCTTTTTCGTCCGCGCGAGCCCTTACCGATCAATCCACCGACAGGCGCGCGTATCCGTATTCGTCCGACCAGCCGTCGCCGACCGGCCAGCTCGCGACATAGTGCGCCTCCTGCCGGAAGCGCAGGCGCGTCAGCAGGCGCTGCGTCGCGACGTTGCGCGCGTCGGTGACGGCAGCGAGGCGGTGCAGGCCCTGCGCGAACAGCCGCTCGACGACCGCGCCGACCGCCTCGGTCGCGAAGCCGTGGCCGCGCCAGTCGGGGTGGAAGGCAAAGCCGATCTCGGCCTGCCGGGCGCTGGGGTGGTCGAAGCGCACCCCGATGTCGCCGAGGATCATGCCGGCAGGTGCGTCGCCCGCCGTGGCAACGACCGCAAAGCCTCGCCAACCGGGGCCGCCGAGCGGGGCCGCCGCCATCTCGGCGATCATCGCCCGCGCGGCGGGCAGGTCGCGCGTCTGTGGGTCGTAAGGCATCGTGCCCCGGATCCAGTGCAGCGCCGCCGCATCGGCGACGAGCGCCGGGCGGATCAGCGTCCGCGCGGTCGATATGCGCCAATCGTCGTCCGCCTCCGCTACCACGCTATGCTCTCCGCTGTTGCACGCGGTGCTCGCGTCCGGTCGCGGCGCTGTCAATGGCCGGTCGGCAGACGAATGTTGAAGCGCGGGCGCGGGCGGGCCATGACGCGACCATGACCAATATTCTTCTGACCGGCGCATCGCGCGGTATCGGCGCCGCGACCTTCGCGGTCTTGCACGCGGCGGGCGCACACGTCGTCGGGCAGGCGACACGCGCCACCGCCACGCTGCTCGCCGCCGACCTCGCGCTGCCGGGCGCGGGCGACGCACTGTGGGACGCTGCGCTCGAGCGGCTCGACGGGCGTATCGATGTGCTGGTCAACAACGCCGGAGTGTTCGAGGGCGTCGCGGTCGATGCTGCCAGCGCCGACTGGCAGGCGACGTGGACGCGCAGCACCGCCATCAACCTCCAGGCGCCCGCCGACCTCTGCCGCCGCGCCGTGCGGCACTTCCGCGAAACCGGCGGCGGACGCATCGTCAACGTCGCCAGCCGCGCCGGTCATCGCGGCGATTCCCCCGCGCACTGGCACTATGCCGCCGCCAAGGCGGGGCTGATCGCGATGACCAAGTCGATCGCGCGCGCCTACGCGGTCGACGGCATCCTCGCTTTCGCGGTTGCGCCGGGCTTCGTGATGACGGGCATGGCCGAGGATTATCTGAGCAGCCGCGGCGGCGACAAGCTGCTCGCCGACATCCCGCTCGGGCGCGTCGCGACCCCCGACGAGGTCGCCGAGACGATCCGCTGGCTGGCGCTCGACGCGCCGCCGTCGCTTACCGGCGCGACGCTCGACATCAACGGCGCGAGCTATGTCCGCTAGCGGCGCGCCGACGACGACGTGGAAGGTCACCCTGCCCTGCACGCGCGCCGAGGCGGCAGCAGTGCCGTTTGCCGACGAGGCGTTCGCCGATCTTGAGACGCCGCCGACATTGCTCATCGACGAGCCCGATCCGCACGCCCCCGACGACTGGCGGCTGCACGCCTATTTCGCCGAGCGGCCGCTGCCCGAATGGCTGGCGCGACTGGCGGCGCTGGTCCCGGTGCGCGGCGGCCCGGCGACGGTCGAGGCGCTCGACGACGCCGACTGGGTGACGCTCAGCCAGGAGGGCCTCGCGCCGGTCAGCGCCGGGCGCTTCCATGTGGCGACCGCCGCGCACGCGCACGAACGGCGGCCGGGGCAGATCGGGCTGGTCATCGAGGCGGGCCTCGCTTTCGGCACCGGGCAGCACGCGACGACGCTCGGCTGCCTGCGCGCGCTCGATCGCCTCGCGCACCGGCGGCGCTTCGAAGACATTCTCGATCTCGGCACCGGCACCGGCGTGCTGGCGATGGCGGCAGCAAAACGCTGGCCCGGCGCACGCATCACCGCGAGCGACATCGACCCGGTGTCGGTGACGGTCGCGCGGGCGAATGTGCGTGCCAACGGCCTGAGCCTCGGCACGCGACCCGGCGCGACGTTGGTGTTCGCCGCGACGGGCATGCGCGACCGGCGGCTGTCGGCGCGCGGACCCTACGACCTGATCGTTGCCAACATCCTCGCCGCGCCGCTGGTCGCTCTGGCGGGGCCGGTGGCGGCCGCGCTCGCGCCGGGCGGGCACGTCGTCCTCGCGGGGCTGCTCGATACGCAGGTGCGCGCGGTCGCCGCCGCCTATGCGGCGCGCGGCCTGCGGCGGGTCGATAATGGGCACGGGGAGTGGCCGACGCTGGTGCTGCGCCGCTAGCCGCAGGTCAGCCGATCGTCCGGTCGAGCATGTTGTGGCGCTTCAACGCGTGCCGGAGCTGGTCGTAGGTCAATGCCAGCGCGGCGGCGGTGGCCCGCTGGTTATGGCGGCACTTGTTCAGCGCGGCGGCGAGCAGGTCGCGCTCGTGTTGCGCCACGGCGGCGCGGAAGTCGGCGCAATCGGCGAGATGGCGCTGATCGGGGATCGGAGCCAGGCCGTGCGTCGCCGTTGCCTCCTCGGTGGCCCGCGCCGGCACCGGCGCGGCGAGGGGCCGCGTCCCCGGGCGCCACGGCGAGTCGAAGGCGTCGACGACGATCCGCCCGACGGGCTGATCGGCCTCGCCCCAGCGGTACAGCGAGCGTTCGACGACATTCTTCAGCTCGCGAACGTTGCCCGGCCAATCGTACGCGAGCAGCGCGTCCGCCGCGCCTTTGGTGAAGCCGGGAAAGCCGCTCCACCCGAGTTCGACCGCCATGCGCCGGCCGAAATGCCCCGCGAGCAGCCCGATGTCGTCGGGGCGCGCGCGCAACGGGGGCAGCGTCACGACCTCGAAGCTCAGGCGGTCGAGCAGATCGGCGCGGAAGCGGTGGTTCGCGGCAAGCGACGGCAAATCCTCGTTGGTCGCGCCGACGACGCGCACGTCGACCTTGACCGGGCGGTTCGAGCCGAGCCGCGTCAGCTCGCCGTATTCGACGACGCGCAGCAGCCGTTCCTGCGCGGCGGCGCTCAACGTCGCGATCTCGTCGAGGAACAGCGTGCCGCCGTCGGCATCCTCGAAGCGTCCGGCGCGCGCGCGCGTCGCGCCGGTGAACGCCCCCGTCTCATAGCCGAACAACTCGGCGTCGATGAGGTTCTCGGGCAGCGCGGCGCAGTTGAGCGCGACCAGCGGCCCACCCCAACGCGGGCTGAGTCGGTGCAAACGCTCGGCGATCAGTTCCTTGCCGGTGCCGCGCTCGCCGATCACCAGTACCGGGCGGTTGAGCGCGGCGGCGGCGCTCGCCTGCTCGACCGCGTCGAGGAATGACGACGATTGACCGACGAGCGTGGCTGGCATTTGCTGCATGACTGCCAAGTTTTGGCACGGAATCCCAACTCTCGGCAAGACTGGGTTCAGATTCGTGCTTGGTCGAAAAGCATAGCAGGCGATTACAACGAGTTACGGGCCTCCGCCGACTTGGCACGGCCTTTGCAGAGCTGTTGGCATGGGGAGCCGGGTCATCCGGTTCCCGCATCGGAAACAGGAGAAGGACCCATGAACGCCACTTTCACCAACTTCGGCCGCTCGCTCGCCGCCGCCGCCGCCGCGCTGCTCGTCAGCGTCACCTTCCTCACCGTCGCGACCGCGCCTGCGCTCGTTACGGTCCCCACTTCACAAGTCGCGACGCTCAGTGCCTAATCCCCCGGCACTGCGTCGTCTGGCCGGGATGGCTACCCCTCCCATCCCGGCCACCCCGTTCCGCTTCCAGGAGTTCGTGCCGATGGGCATTTTCAGCCGCACCCGCGACATCATCGCCGCCAACATGACCGACCTGCTCGACAAGGCCGAAGACCCCGCCAAGATGATCCGCATGATCATCATGGAGATGGAGGAAACCCTCGTCGAAGTCCGCGCCGGCGCGGCGCGCACGATCGCCGACCAGAAGGAAATGCGCCGCGCCGTCGCCCGCGCCGAAGCAGCGCAGGCGTCGTGGGCCGAGAAGGCCGAGTTGGCGCTGTCGAAGGGTCGCGAGGACCTGGCGACCGCCGCGCTCGTCGAAAAGGGCAAGGCCAAGGCCTTCGCCGATGCCACGGCCGGCGACATCGCCGCACTAGATGACAGCCTGACGACCAACGAGGCCGACATCGGCAAGCTCGAGACCAAGCTGCGTGAGGCGCGCCAGCGCCAGAACGCGCTGATTGCGCGCATCGAATCGGCGAACAACCGGTCGAAGATGCGCCAGATGTACAAGGGCCCGCGGATCGAGGAAGCGTTCTCGAAGTTCGAGATCATCGAGCGCCGCGCCGACATGGCCGAGGGCCGCGCCGACGCCTTCGCGCTCGGCGGTCCGCCGCGCACCCTCGACGAGGAGTTCGCCGACATGCGCGCGACCGACTCGGTCGCCGCCGAACTTGCCGCGATGAAAGCGCGGCTCGCCAAGACGGAGGGCTGAGCGATGGACATCGATTTCACCGCCGTCTTCATCTGCGGCTTCCTGTTCGTCGCGATGCCGTGGCTGTTCCTCCACTATTCGTCGAAGTTCCGCGCCGCGAAGGGCATTTCGCAGCAGGACGAGCAGCTGCTCGACGATCTCTACAGCAATGCCCGGCGGCTCGACGCGCGCCTCGAATCGATCGAGCGCATCATCGCCGCCGACAATCCTCACTGGAAGGAAAGTGCGCTGCCGCACCAACGCGACCGCCAGCTTGACGCCCGCCTCGAGGATAGCCGCCACGACACCCGCGACCACGTTCCGGCGCGCCGCTAACCCCAATTCGCTCAGGGAGCACCACAATGTCTGCCCGCACGCGCTTCTACCTCGACAAACGCAACGCCAAATTCCTGGGCGTTTGCGCCGGGGTGGCGGATTACTTCGGCACCGAGCCGCTCTGGATCCGTCTCGGCTTCGTCGTCACGATGCTCTTCCTCTTCCCGCCGGTCTTCTTCATGTATTTCGTCGCGGCGTGGGTGGCGGATCGCAAGCCTGCCGAACTCTACGACGAGACCCCCGACGAGCGGAAATTCTACGCCCGTCTCCGCGTCGCGCCGCAGCGCTCGATCCGCGACACGCGCGCGATGTACCGCGACGTCGATCGGCGGCTGCAGGATGTCGAGACCTATATGACCTCGTCGAACAGCCGCCTCGCCAGCGAAATCGAGCAGCTGCGCTAGTCCTGCCGACACCCAGGGGAGTCACAGCAATGGCATTCACCAGCGTTCTCGTGCCGATCATCGGCATGTCGATCCCGATCGTCGCCATCCTGTCGGGCAGCATCAAGAGCTGGATCAAGCTCAAGGAGCGCCAGATGGAACTCGCCGCGACGACGGCGGGCGAACAGGCGGCGCAGTACGCCGCGAAGATCGAACGCCTCGAGGCGCATGTCGCCGTGCTCAACCGCATCGTCACCGAAAAGGGCACGCATCTCGCCGACGAGATCGAGGCGCTGCGCGACCCCGCCGAGCGGCTGCCGCCGCCGCAAAAACTGAATTGAGGACAGCGTCATGAGCCCCGAATCCTTCGCCCTGATCAACACCTTCGCGCCCGTCATCGGCGGCGCGGTGCTGATCGGTCCCGCCGCCTGGGTGCTGACGACGTGGATGCGTGTCCGCCACGGCTATCCGCTCGATGGCCAGTGGGGGCAGGCGTTGCATCCGGCGTCGACGACCGAGGACAAGGAGCGGATCAAGCTGATCGGCAGCGAAAACGCCCAGCTCCGTGCCGAGCTGGCCGGCGTCAAGGACCGCCTTGCCGTCCTCGAACGCATCGCCACCGACAGCGGCAGCCGCCTGACCGCCCAGATCGAACAGCTGCGCGTCGCACACTGACACGCACGTCAACCGGAGTACCGAAAATGTCCTGGGGCTCGCCCTCGTTCGTCCTCGCACTGATCGCGATGAGCTTCATCTCGTGGATCGTCACCACCGCGATCCGCGCCCGCCACGGCTATCCCGTCGAGGGTGAGTGGGGCGATAAGGTCGAGCATCCCGCCGCACGCCGCACCGTCGAACTGCTCGAGAGCGAGAACGCGATGTTGCGCGGCAAGCTGGGGCGCGTCGAGGAGCGCATCGCGGTGCTCGAACGCCTCGCCACCGACCCGGGCCGCCGCCTGACCGCCGAAATCGACCAATTGCGCGTCGCCGACCACGGCTGACCGCGCGTCATAGGAGCCACGAAAGATGTTCGGAGAAATCGGTTTCGGCACGATGATCGTGTTGATCGTGCTGATCGTCACCGCCGGGCGCATCTATGCCGCGCGTCACGGCGTCGATATCTCGCGCCGAGGCCGACGGAGCCGCAACATCGGCTTCGAGGCTCCCGACACCGGCGAGACCGAGCGCCTGCGCAGCGAGGTGACGCGCCTCAACGAGCGCATCCAGGTCCTCGAACGCCTCGCCACCGACCCGCAAAAGCGTCTTTCCGACCAGATCGACGCCCTCGACACCGATCGCCACCAACGCTGACCGCCATTTCCGGGGAAAGGAGAAACCATCATGCCCCCGCTCGACTCGCTCGTCGTCCTCTCGTCCTCCGCGCTGCTCGCGCTCGGCATGATCGCCGCCGTCGCGGCGTGGAGCTGGAAGGGCTGGCTGCAGCTCCAGCAGCACCGCTTCGAGCACGGCTATGGCCATGCGCCAGGCCGTAATGCGGTCAGCGACCTCCCCGCCATCGGCGCGCGCATCGACCTTGCCGACCTCAAGGAGCGGATCAAGAAGCTCGAGGCGATCGCGGCGGGGGTTGAACTGTAATTGCTGCTCCCTCCCCTACTCTCCCGGCGCAGCGGAGAGGGTCCGGGGAGAAGTCAGGCGCCGCGGTAAAGCCGCGTCATTGAACGGGCTCGGCAGCGGATCGATGCCGCCCCATCATGCGGTTCGCGCGAGCCCGCGCACTGCTCAGCGAACGCGAAAGGCGCTCGCATCGCTGCGCTGGCCGCGCTTCACGCCGCCATTGCCACCCGTGCGAGTGCGCACTGGCTCCAGATCTCGCTGAGCGCCGAGACCAGCCGCTCGACATCGTCGTCGCTGTGGACCGGCGACGGCGTGATGCGCAGCCGCTCGGTGCCCTTGGGCACGGTCGGATAGTTGATCGGCTGGACATAGATGCCGTGGGTGTCGAGCAGCCAGTCGCTGATCATCTTGCAGTGGTGCGGATCGCCGACCATCACCGGGATGATGTGGCTGGGGTTGTCCATCATCGGGATGCCGATGGCGTTCAGGCGGCGGCGGACCTTGGCGACGCGCTCCTGATGCGCTTCGCGCTCGACCGACGACGCCTTGAGGTGACGGATGCTTGCGGTCGCACCCGCTGCCAGCGCAGGCGGCAACGCGGTGGTGAAGATGAAACCGCTGGCGAAGCTGCGGACGAAATCGCACATCGCGTGGCTGCCCGCGATATAGCCGCCCATCACGCCGAACGCCTTGCCGAGCGTTCCTTCGATGACGGTGATGCGGTCCATCAGCCCATCGCGTTCGGCGATACCGCCGCCGCGCGGACCGTAGAGGCCGACCGCGTGGACTTCATCGAGATAAGACATCGCGCCATGCTTTTCGCAGACGTCAAGAATCTCGGCGATCGGCGCGATGTCGCCGTCCATCGAATAGACGCTCTCGAATGCGACGAGCTTGGGCACGTCCGCGGGCAACGAGGACAGCAGCCGGTCGAGATCGGCGACATCGTTGTGCGCCCATTTGAGACACTTTGCGCGGCTGTGGCGGATGCCTTCGATCATCGAGGCATGGTTGCCTGCGTCAGACAGCACGACGCAGCCTGGCAGGCGCCCCGCGAGCGTCGACAGCGCCGCCCAGTTCGAAACATAGCCGCTGGTGAACAGCAGTGCGGCGTCCTTGCCGTGCAGGTCGGCGAGCTCACGCTCGAGCACGACGTGCTGGTGGGTGGTGCCGCTGATGTTGCGCGTGCCGCCCGCGCCCGCGCCGCACTTGTCGAGGGTTTCGTGCATGGCGCTCAGCACCGCCGGGTGCTGGCCCATGCCGAGATAGTCGTTCGAGCACCACACGGTCACGTCCTGCGTCGCGTCGCCGTTCTCGCCGTGATTGTGATGCTTCGCGCGCGGGAATGCCCCCGCCTTGCGCTCGAGCTCGGCGAAGATACGGTACCGGCCCTCGGTCTTCAGGCCGTCGAGCTCGGCCCGGAACAATGCTTCATAGTCCATAGAGACCCCCCTTACTCCGTCGCCCCGGTAACCCGATAGGCATTTTCTTGTGGTTTGTGCTTTCCCGCCCAGCGCCACAGTGCCGCATCCTTCGTCGGCAGCACGAGGAAAAGATGTTCCAATAAACCCAATGCCACAAGCGCAAAAACGAGGGAGCCGCCGACCGCGGCGCCGCCCGACGCCGCGAGCGCGCGCCCACCGAGCCACACCGCCAGCGCGACAAGGCCCGACAGGCTGAGCGCCATCGCGACCCCAGCAGGCCGGGTGCGGAAATAGCTCGCGAGATAAGCGAGATGCGGCGGCAGCATGGCGGTGTCGAAGTGCGGCACGCCCGCGAAGATATTGAGCTTGGTCGACAAGCGCATTGCGAACAACAGTCCGAAAGTCTGCGCGGCGACGGGGTTGACGCTGCGCCACGTCAGCGCGGCGAGAAGAGCCAATGTCAGCGCGAGCGCGATCTCATGATGGATCAGCGTCGCCGCGCTCAGCCGGAACCGCGTCCACCCGCGCGCGCCCGCTGGCAGCGGCGCGCGGCGTGGCCCGGTGATCGCGCCGGTCAGGAAGGCCAGCTCGTGCCAGCCCCAGATCGTCAGCGCGGCAGTAAACGCCGCATAGGCCGCGAACGGCGATGCATCGCGCGCCGTCCAGACGACCGCGATGACGGCGAGGCAGGCAAGCGCCCCCGTTGCCACCAGCGACGTCGCGAACCGCCCGCGCCCGCGACTGTCGAGCGCCAGCACCGCGCCGGTGGCGACGAACCACAGCACGCCCGCAAAAACCAGCGGGGCGCCCTGTTCGGCCCAGCTCACCATGCCGGCTGCAGCCGGGTCAGCACGGGCAGTTCGTTGCGCGCGGTACGGTGGAAGTAGAGGCGCGCGAAGGTCAACGCGACGCCCGCCGTTAGTGCGAGCCGCTTGACCGTGCCGCCGATGCCGCCCGCCGCCTGCGCCTCGGCGATACCCGCCGCCAGCGTCCGCATCCGCTCGAGGCCCGCTCGGAACTCCGGCGCGTCGGTATCGAGCGTCATCGGGAAGACCTGCCGCGTGATCTCGCTGGTGATCCGGAACACGGTGCAATCATACTCGGTCGGATCGACGCCGAGTGCGGCGTGGAATGCCGGACGGTTGTGGTCGCGGACGTACATCGTCGCATAGACCGCGACGAGGAAGAAGCGAATCCAGTATCTGTTGAGCCCCGTCAGCAGCTTGGGGTCGGCACGCATCAGCAGCGCGAACGCCTCGCCGTGACGGAACTCGTCGTTGCACCACAATTCGAACCAGTTGAAGATCGGGTGAATGCGCCGCTCGGGGTGCGCCGCGAGATGGCGATAAATCGTTATGTAGCGCGCGTAGCCGATCTTCTCGCTGAGATAGGTCGCATAGAAGATGAACTTCGGCCGGAAATACGTGTACTTCTTGGTCTTGGTCAAAAAGCCGAGATCGATGCCGATACCAGCGTCCTTGAGACTGTCGTTGATGAAACCGGCGTGGCGCGATTCGTCGCGTGCCATGTATTTGAACAATGCTTTGACGTCAGGGTTGTGCGCGCGCCGCGCGATTTCGGAATAGAGGATGCAGCCCGAGAACTCGGAGGTCATCGACGACACGAGGAAATCGGTGAACTCACGGCGCAATTCGGGTTCAAGCGCCTCGATGACGCCGTCGAAATCGGCGGTGCGCTTGAAATGGCGCTTGTTGGGGTCGGCCGCCATCTCGGCGATCAGCGCGTCCCACTCGTTCCGCACGCCCGACACGTCGATCGCGTCGAGCGCGGCGAAATCGGTGGTGTAGAAGCGCGGGGACAGGACGGTATCCTCCTGCGCGATCTTGAGGGTGGTGGGGTCGACGGCGGCGTTCATCGCACGGCTCCGGTAAAGCTGACCTCGTAGAGGTGGGTCAGCGCGAAATGGCCGGCCAGGCGCGTCCAGGCGCGGCGCAGCGGCCCGGCGCGCTCGACGGTGGCGATACGGCGGTAGCTGCGCGCCTCGCCGAGCCGCGCGCGGATCGGGGTGCCGTGCACACGCACGCGGTCGCCGGGATGGATCGGCAGGTTGTCGTCGAGTTCGACATCGGCGCGGCAGCGTGTCGCCGAAACCTCGACGCGCACTGTGCACGGATGATCGAAGGCGCGGCTCATAGCAAAGCCGCGAAAGCCGCGCGGTTGGTCGAACCGAACGCGCCGAGTTCGATGGTGCGCTGCGTTTGTGGATCGGTCAGCGTCAGGTCGCCGTTCGACCAGCTGGTCAGGCGGAAGGGCGCGTCCTTGCCAATGTTATGGAGATGCCGGTCGCGCGCGAGGCCGCGCATGACGCCGCGGATGAAACCGGTCTTGGTCCCTGCGACGACGGCGGTGGTGACGGTGCCTGTCGCGGCGTCGCGGATCGCCACCGCGCCGTCGGGCGCGTCGATGAAGCTGAGGTCACGCGACTTGACGACGGTTGCCTGCGCCACGGCACGTTTGACCTGCGGATCAGCGGCGGCAGGGACGAGGCCCGTGCGCACCGAGGCGACCGCAACCAGCGTGCATGCGACGAGCGCAGCGGCGGCGAGCAGCGCGCCGCGCGGAACGCTCGTGCCGTGGACGTGCTCGCTCATGCCGCCACCGCCGCGCCGTAGCCTGCGTCGGTCGTTGCATCGCTTTCCGACGCGAGCCGCCGTCCACCGGGTACTGCCGCCGCGAAGGCCTCGGCCAACAGCTCCGAGACCCGCGCAGCGTTCGGCAGCGCGCGCAACATCGGCTCGGGCTTGGCCAGCTGCCATGGCCGCGCGTGTGGCCACAGTGCGGCATAGCCCAGCCCTTTGGCGAGCAGCGCCAGCGCGATGTCGCCGGTTCCATCGGGGTTGCCCGCCAACCGCGCCGTCGCGATCTGCGCGAACGGCAGGTTGACGCACTTGGGCAGGGCGATGCCGAAGCGCAGCACGACCCGCTTCGAGGTAATCGAATAGACGGTCGTGCGCGCGCTCAGCCACGCGAGCCCGTACAGCAACCCGAGGCCAGCGCACGCCACGACCGCTGTCGCGACGATGCCGATCGGCGATGCGACGCCGCCGGGGGCCACCGCATCGACCACCGCCCACACCAGCAGCACGGCGAAGTAGATCGCCACGAGGCGCGTGTGAAAGGCGTCGCGCGCCAGCCGCCGCCAGTCGGGGGCGCCCTGCCACAGCAGGGTCTCGCCGGGCGGCAGATTGCCCGGCAGGCCGCGTATGGGTTCGCGGTCGTATTCGCTCACAGCCACGGCTCCTGTCGCGCGGCGCTCGCGTAGAGATAGCCGCCGCCGAAGTAGGCCTGTGCGCGCTCCTCCTCGTCAAGCGTGATCTGGTTGGTCAGCGGTGTCGCAGGCGCACCGTCGAACTGGCGGCCCATCAGCGCATCGACCTCGACGGTGCGGCGCTTGCGGTCGACGCTCGCCATCATCATCGGCGCGAGCACCGACTTGCCCGACGGCGTCGCGACTTCGAGATAGCGCACCAGCCGGTCGGCGGTGTCGATCCAGATATCGCTGACCGTCCCCGCGACGACGCGGTCGGCCCCGACGACGGTGTAGCCGCGCGGATCGGGATCCTTCGGCGCGACGAAGAAGTCGGGCGACGCGCGCAGCGGGAGGATCCGCGCATGGCCTTCCATGTTGACGTCGGGACGCTGGGCGCGGCGCGCATAGGCCCCCGGCCCGACGCCGGCGGCGAGCGGGTCGCCGATCGGCTCGAGCGGCGAACCTGCACCGGGCGAGACGCGACGCGCCTTGAGGTCCATGCTGTCGCGGTCGCGCGGGTTGGGGACGGTGACGCTGCCGTGGCCGAAGGGCAGGTGGAAAGTCTTGTCGAGCGCGCGTTCGGTAAAGCCGCCCTCGGGTCGGACGCGCCCGGTGAGGTCGTCCTCCAGCGGATAGCCTTCGCGGCGATCCTCGCGGCGCAGGTAGATAACCAGGCCAAGGAAGAACAGGAAGAAGGCCCAGACCATCAGTTCGGCGATGTCGAGGCCGGCGGTCAATTGCACGTGTGCCATCTGCGTCTCTCCGTCAAAATCGTCAGCCGGGGAATTCGGCAAGTCCGAAGCGCCCGCGCGCCGGGTCGTCGTCCGTCCGGCGCGCCAGCGGGCCCAGCGCGACGACGGTCATGAACAAAAGCACGATTTCGAGCGCGTAGACTGCGCCGTAGCCCGTTGCGACGCCACCCAGCGATGCGCCGAGGCGACCGTCCGCAGCAAGGCGCGCGATGGCGTCCTTGAGCATCCCGCCGGCGAGGATCGCGGTCCCGGCGCAGGTTGCCTGCACCGCGCCCCATGCGCCAAGCGCGAGGCCCGCTGCGCCGCCGCGCGCCAGCCCCATCGCCGCCGTCATCGTACCGACCGCGAACAGCCCGCCGCCGCAGCCGATGCCCGCCGCACCGAGGCGCAGCAGCAGCGGCTCGCCGAGCGCCCCCGCGAAAATGATACCCGCGAACGCCGCCGCGCCGGTTACCGCGCCGAACCCGGCCAGCCGGTGCGGGTCGGTGCCGCGCGCCAGCAGTTGCGCCGCGATCGCAAGGCCGCCAAGCGTGCCGCAGGCCCACAGCGCGGTGAGCGTCGTCGTCGCCCCGACACCGAGGCCCAGCACTTGCCCGCCGAAGGGTTCGAGCAGCACGTCCTGCATGGCGAACGCCGCCGCGCCGAGTCCGACCGCCACGAGCAGCCGTTTGTGGCGGGGAACCGCGATGAACTTGCCCCAGCTCGCGCCGAAATCGGGCACCGCGATGGGCGCGGGGCGGCGGGTACGCGCCTCCTGCTTCCACAGCGCGATGAGGTTGAGCCCCATCGTGACGACGCCGACACCCTGCACGACCTGAACCAGCTTGGTGTTGTCGAAATCGGCGAGCAGCCGCCCGATGACCAGCGAGCCAAGAAGCATGCCGACGAGCAGCATGACGTAGAGCAGCGACACGACACGCGGTCGCGATTCCTCGGGCGCGAGGTCGGTCGCCAGCGCCAGCCCCGCCGTCTGCACCATCGCCGTCCCCGCGCCGACGAGCAGGAAGCCGAGCACCGCGCCCGCTTCGCCCCAGTGCGGTGACCCCAGCCCGCGCCCGGTCATCAGCAGCAGCGCGAACGGCAGGATCGCGAAGCCGCCGAAATGCAGCAGCGTGCCGAACCAGATATAGGGCACCCGCCGCCAGCCCAGCGCCGAGACATGATGGTCGGACTTGAAGCCGATCAGCGCGCGGA
>JBBQVB010000011.1:0-37527 GCA_038211965.1 Sphingomonadales bacterium | reverse complement strand
GACGCGGCGGTGGCGCTGGCGCTCGACGCCGACGACCGGACGCCCGGCGACGACCTCGGCTCGCTGATCGACGAGATCGTCGAGGCATGACCGCCACCGCACGCCTCCTCGCCTTCGCGGCCGCGCCGCACGCGATTCCTGCCGCCGTGCGCGAGACCGCGTTGGCGCTGCTCGCCGATACGCTGGCTGTCGGCGTCGCGGGATCGACCGCGCCGGGGGCCGACGGCGTGCTCGCGGCGGCGCGAGCTTGGGGCGCACTCGCCCCCGGCGGCGCGGTGCCCGCCGCGCCGGTGCTCGGGCGCGGCCCCGACGTGCAGCTGCCGTCAGCGAGCGCGGCGTTCGTCAACGCCTTCCAAATCCACTGCCTCGAATGGGACGCCGTCCACGAACCCGCCGTGGTGCATGCGATGAGCGTCGTCACCGCCGCGCTCCACGCCGTCTGCCAGCCGCGCCGCGCGCCTGGCCCCGACCTCGCCGTCGTCACCGTGCCGCACGACGCAGCGCTGGCGGCACTGTGCGTCGGCGTCGACATCGCCTGCGGCCTCGGCATCGCCGCGACCAGCCCGCTGAAGTTCTTCCGCCCCGCGACGGCGGGGGTGATCGGCGCGGCGCTGGCGTGTGCGCGCGTGCGCGGCATACCGCCCGATCGCTTCGACGACGTCCTCGGCCTAGCCTACAGCCAGTGCGCGGGGACGATGCAGGCGCATGTCGAGGGGTCGGTGGCACTGCCGCTGCAAGTCGCGCACGCGGCGCGCGCGGCGGTGACGGCGATCGACCTCGTCGAGCAGGGGCTGACCGGCCCGCACGACGCGCTGGAGGGGCAATTCGGCTATTTCCAGCTGATCGACGACGGCAACCTCGATGCCTATGCGGCGACGCTCGGGCAAGTCTGGCGGATCGCCGAGATCAGCGTCAAGCCGTGGCCGTCGGGGCGCGCCAGCCACGCGACGCTGAGCGTCTTCGAGGGGCTGCGCGCCGAGCAGGTGGTCGGCATCGAGGCGCATGTCCCGCCCCTCATCCTGCGCCTCGTCGGACGGCCGTGGCTCGACGAGATGACGCCTGCCTATGCGCGGCTGTGCCTGCCCTTCCCGTGCGCGCTGATGCTGACCGAGGGCCGCATCGACCCGCGCCGCTTCGTCCCTGCCGCATTCGGCGACCCCGTCCTGCGCGACATCGGCGACCGGCTAACGATGATCGACGACGGCAACCCCGACCCCAACGCGCTGTCGCCGCAGCGCTTCGTCATCACGCTCAACGACGGTAGCCGGATCGAGCGGACCGTACCCGCGACGCTGGGAAGCCCTGCGGCACCGCTCACGCCCGCGCAGGCGGCCGCCAAGCGCGCCTTCGCGCTCAGCCTCGCCGCCGTGCCGACCGAGCTTGCCGACCCTCTGACGATGCTGACCGGAGCGCCATGACCTATCCCGATTTCTTCGCCGCCGCCGATGTGCCGCAGCTGCTTCGCGACTATCCGCTCGGCGACGCCTTCGTCGCGCGCTACACCGGCATGAGCCGCGACGAGTTGCGCGGGCTCCAGAACGCGCAATTCATGCGGCTGATGGCGCGAGGCTGGGCAGTGCCCTTCTACGCGCGGCTGTGGGGTGCGAAGGGCATCGAACCGGGCGATATCCGCAGTCTCGACGACATCGCCAAGCTGCCGACCTACGACAAGTCCGACCTGATGGCGTCGATCGCCGACCATCCGCCGTTCGGCGACTTCGCAGGGCTGGGCGACGACGCGACGCGCCCGCCCGCGATCCTCCACACCACGAGCGGTACGACGGGCAAACCGCAGGTGCTGCTGTTCGGTCCTAAGGGACGCGAGGTCGGCAACCTCCTCGTGGCGCGCATGGCGCGCTGGCAGGGGCTGCAGCCCGGTGAGGTCGTCCAGTCGGTCTACGGCCACGGCATGATCAACGGCGGCCATTATATCCGCGAGGCGTTCGCGCATTTCACCAACGCGATCTTCCTGCCGGCGGGCACGGGTATCGAGACGCGCTCGGCGACGCAGGTCCGGCTGATGGCCGATTTCGGCGTGACGACGCTCGTCGGCTTCGTCGATTACATCCGCAAGCTCGCCGAGGTCGCCGAGGCCGAGGGGCTGAAGCCGGGCCGCGACATCCATATCGGCAAGATCATCGGGCATCTGGGGACCGAGGACCGCGCCGGGGTCGAGGCGGCGTGGGGCGGCGCGAAGGCGTTCGATTGGTACGGCGTCGGCGACACCGGCTGCATCGCGGGCGAAGGCCCCGAGCGCGACGGACTCTATGTCTGGGAAGACGCGCAATATCTCGAACTGCTCGACGTCGAGGACGGCAGCGCGGTCGCCGACGGCGACAAGGGCGACATGGTCGTGACGTGCCTCTACAAGGATGACGTCGCGCCGTGCATCCGCTTCAATACGCACGATGTTTCGGCGTTCCGGACCGATGCGAACCAGACGGGCATGGCGTTCCGGCGCATCGCGGGGTTCCTCGGGCGCTCCGACAACATGGTCAAGCTGCGCGGCATCAACGTCTTCCCGCACGCCATCGGCGCGCTGCTCGACGGGCGCAGCGACGTGACGGGCGAATATGTCTGCCGCGTGCGTCGCGAGGATGGGCGGGATGCGATGCACGTCGCGATCGAGCATCGCGGTCGCGGCGACGCGGCGGAGTTCGCGGCACTGCTGCGGGTCGGACTTTCGGTCGAGGTCGAGGTGGAACTCGTCGCGCCGGGGGCGACGGCGGCGGCGACACAGATCGACGTGCGTCAGAAGCCGCTGCGGCTGATCGACGAGCGAAATACGTGACATTTGAGTGCGCCCTTGCCATAAAGTCGATATCTGACTGGAGTTCGTCATGAGACACGTAAGCAGCAAGATGACAGAAAATGGTCGGCTGACCGTGCCCTCGGCGATCCGCAAGCAGCTCGGATTACATGCTGGGACGACGGTTTTGCTCGAAGTCGTCGATGGAGAATTGCGGGCGCGCACCGTCGCGAGCACGATGGACCGGGCACGCGCGATGAGCCGGGCGATGATCGGCGACGGCGGCGGCGGTTCGGCGGAACTGATCGCCGAGCGACGCCGGGAATTCGCGATGGAGGAGGCAGAGTTGGCGCGTGCGGGCCTGTGACGTTCGTGCTCGACGCATCGGCGTTGATCGCATCGCTGCAAGATGAGCCCGGTCGCGTCCGCGTCGATCAGATTATCGACGGTGCCATGATGACGTCCGCCAACCTTGCCGAGGTTGCTGACCAGTATTCGGTGTTAGGGCAGAGTCGCGCAGAGATCGTCGCGCTTCTCGGGACTTTGCCAGTGAGAATAGTGGAGGTGGACTATGAGCTTGCGATCGATGCTGCGATGCTAAAGCCGCTTACGCGGGTGGCCGGCCTGTCGCTCGGAGATCGTCTCTGTTTGGCACTCGCGGTTCGACTCGGCGCGACGGCGGTGACGACCAACCGAATTTGGGCGCGCGTCGCGGACGCGATCGGTGTAGACATCGAGTTGATCCGATGACCGACCTCCACCGCCTTGCCATCGCCGACCTCCGCGCCGCCGACGCCTATGCCGTGACCGAGGCGTATCTCGACCGCATCGCGCGCTTCAACGGCGACTTGCGCGCCTTCGTCGCAGTCGATGCGGCGGGCGCGCGGGTGAGCGCGGCACAGTCGGCGCGGCGCATCGCGGGCGACACGGCGCGCGCGCTCGAAGGCGTGCCGGTCGGCATCAAGGCCAATATCGCGGTGCGCGGGCTGGCGACGACGGCCGGGGTGGCAGCGCGCGCCAACGCCGTCGCTGACACCGACGCGCCCGTCGTTGCACGGCTGCGCGAGGCGGGGGCGGTGATCCTCGGGCATCTCAACATGCACGAGGCGGCACTCGGCGCGACCACCGACAACGAGGCGTATGGGCGGACCGCCAACCCGCATGACACGGCACGGACGCCGGGCGGCTCGTCGGGCGGATCGGGCGCAGCGGTGGCGGCGGGGCTGTGCGCGGCGGCGCTGGGGACCGACACGCTCGGCTCGATCCGCATCCCGGCAGCGTACAACGGAATTTACGGGCTCAAGCCGACCAACGGGCTGGTGCCCGACGCGGGCGTCGTGCCGCTCGCGGCGCGGCTCGATTGCGTCGGGCCGCTGGCGCGCTCGGTCGCCGACCTCATGGCAGTGATGGGCGTGCTGGCCCCGCTCGGCGAAGGCCCTCCGTTACGACAGATCGCGACGCTGGGCGTCGTCGACGACGATGCCGAGACCGAACCTGCCGTTCGCGCCGCGCATGTGCTGGTGCAGTCGCTGCTGCGCGGCCTGGGTTGCACGGTCGCGCAGCACGCCACGACCGGCCCCGACCTGACCGCCGCGCGAATGGGCGGCTTCATCGCCTCGGCGCGCGAGGCGGCACAAACCTTCGCGGCCGACGCCGCACAGCCCGACGGCATCTCGGCGGGCTTCCGCGCAATGCTCGGTTACGGCGCGGCAGCGACCCCCGACGTCCGCGCGCACGGCGACGCGGCGATGGCGGCGGCCAAAGCAGCCCTCGACGCTGTGCTGGCGCAGGCCGACTGCATCCTGATGCCGACGACGCCGCAGGTCGCCTTCGCCCACGGGCGCGCGCCCGTCACGCAAGCCGATTTCACCGCGCTCGCCAATCTCGCGGGCCTGCCGGCGCTCAGCCTGCCCGCCGGGTGGAGCGACGACGGGCTGCCCGTCGGCGTCCAGCTCGTCGGGCGCGCCGGGTCCGAAGCCCAGCTCCTCGCGCTCGCGGCGGAACTCGATGCGGTGCTCAAGGGCTATCGTCCCCCACTCGCCTATCCTTGAGGAGCAAGCCCCGTGCGCATCATCGTGCTGTTCAATCTGAAGCCCGACGTGACCCCGGCCGACTACGAGAACTGGGCGCGGACGCGTGACATTCCCGGCGTGCGCTCGCTGCCGTCGATCGACGATTTCACCGTGCTGCGGACGACTGGCTTGCTCGGGTCGGACGCCAAGGCCCCCTACGACTATGTCGAGATCATCGACGTCGCCGACATGGCGGGGTTCTGGACCGACATCGCCACCGAGGCGTCGCAGACCATCGCCACCGAGTTCAAGCAATGGCTGGGCAGCGAGCCGATGTTCATGACCACCGAGGAGTTGGGGCTGGCATGACGCAAGACCAGGCCGGGCGTTTCGCGGGCAAGGTCGTCGTCGTCACCGGCGCGGGGCGGGTGCGCGGGTTGGGCGCGGCGATCGCGACGCGCTTCGCCAGCGAAGGCGCGGCCATCGTTCTCGCCGACCTGCCCGACCTGCCCGGCGGCGAGATCGACATCGTCGCCGAAAACATCCGCGCGATGGGGGCGCTGGTCGCCGCCGCGCAGCTCGATGTCCTTCACGAGGACTCGGTCGAGCGGCTGATCGCGGCGGCGGTCGCGCGCTTCGGGCGGCTCGACGTGCTGGTCAACAATGCCGGTATCGGCAACGTCATGAAACCGCTGCTCGAGACCAGCCACGCCGATTTCGCGCGCGTCATCGGGGTCAACCTGACCGGCGCATTCCTGTGCACCAAGCACGCCGCGAAACAGTTCATCGCGCAGGGCCGGGGGCCGTCGGGAATCGCCGGCCGCGTTATCAACATCGCCAGCCAGGCGGCGAAGTCGGGCTTTCCGCACATGGCCCCCTACACTGCGTCGAAGCACGGCATGATCGGCCTGACGCGCTCGAACGCGGTAGAACTCGGGTGCCACGGCATCACCGTCAACGCCGTCTGCCCGAACCACGTCACCACCGATCTCGGGGCCGAGCAGAACGCGTATTTCTCGAAGCTCATGGGTTTCGATTCGGTCGACGCCTATCTGGCGAACATGCGCGCGCGGAACCCGCTGGGGCGCCCCGGCCACGCCGCCGATACCGCCAACGCCTGCGCTTTCCTCGCCTCCGACGACGCCGTCTACATCACCGGCGAGGCGATGAATGTCAGCGGCGGCGAGGAAGTGCACTAGGGGCCGCGCGCCTACCCCGGGTTGGCGGCCAATGCCTGCGTCGCGGCAATCGCGGCGGGCGTGCCGGGGGCCGCTGCGGCTGCTGCCGTCCACGCCTGCCGCGCCAGCGCGAGCTTGCCCTGCGCCGCCGCGATATTGCCCGCCTCGAGCGTCACGTCGGGATATTCGGGCGCATCCTCGGGCGTCCGCCGCGTCGCTTCGAGCAGGCTCGCCTCGGCGGTCTTGAGGTCGCCCTGTCGCCGCGCCAGCGTCGCGCGCAGCAGCCAGCCGAGCGGCGCTTCGGGCGCGAGCCGCGTCGCCGCATCCAGATCGGCGCGCGCCTCGCCCAGCCGGTTCAGCTCGACCAGCGCGCGCGCCCGGTCGAGCGACAGCGCCGCGCGCCCGCGCGGATCGATCCCGACCGTCGCCAGCGCCGTGGTGAAATAGCCCGCCGCCTCCGCCGCCTTGCCGCCGAGGAGCGCCGCATTGCCCGCCTGCCCCCACAGCTCGGCGACATGCGGATAGTGCGCGGCTTCGGCGGCCCGTGCGGCGGCGTCGAGTGCACTGGTCGCGGGGCCGTATTGCCGGTCGGCGAGGTACGCGAGCGCGAGACAGTGGCGGGCCGGCACCCCGCCGCCCGCGCCGAGCCATTTGGTCGCCTCGGCAATCGTCGCGGCCGGCTCGCTCGCGGCTGCGGCAAGACACAGGCCGTAGCGGTCGGCCTCGGTATCGGCCGTAGCGGCGGATGGCAGGGCGGCGGCGAGCAGCAGGGCGGGGAGAATCATGGCAGGTCCTCGAACAGCGCATCGAGCGTCCGCGTCAGCAGCGCCAGATCGGTCGCGCGCGACAGGCGATGGTCGCCGTCCTTGACCAAAGTCACCTGCACGTCCGCTGAACGCAGGCGCGCCGCGAGGTCGAGGCTCAGCCGCCACGGCACGTCGGCGTCGGCCTGGCCGTGGAGCAGCCGCACCGGGCAGTCGACGGCGATCTCGCCCCCTAGCACGCGCTGCGCCGGCGCATCGTAGAGCAGCGCGCGCGTATAGCGGTACGGCGCATCGCCATAGGCGCTCGGCCGCTCGACGAAGCCGCAGGCGGCGAGGCTCGCGCGGTCGGCGTCGCCCAGCGCCAGGCCCCAGTCGGTGAAGTCGGGGGCCGCCGCGATGCCGATAAGCGCCGCAACCTGCTGGGGCCGCGCGAGCGCCACCCGCAGCGCGATCCACCCGCCCATCGACGACCCGACAAGCACCACCGGCCCCGCCACCACCGCGTCGATCACCGCGAGCACGTCCGCCGTCCACCGCGCGATGCTGCCGTCGGCAAAATCCCCGCCGCTCGCCCCGCACCCCGAATAGTCGAGCCGCAGATACCCGCGCCCCGCCACCACCGCCCAGGCCTCGAGCGCCTCGGCCTTGCTGCCCCCCATGTCGGACATATAGCCGGGGAGGAAGACCGTCGTGGGGCCGCGTCCGGCGCGGTGGCGATAGGCGAGGCGGGTGCCGTTAGCGTTGAGGAAGTGGGGAGGTGGGATGATCGCGGGCACCGTTCATGCTGTGCCTCGTGTATTGATAGATGTCTATTTTGAAGGAGCCAGGCCCAAGGGACCAGAACGTCCGGCTTCGCCTGGCTTCGGCTACGATACGGGCCGTTGACCTTGTTGCAATCGCGCCGCCCCGTCGCGATAGCGGGAGCCAATGCCCGCCGCCCCCGCCAAAATCGCGATCTTCGTCTTCGACCTCTCGGCGACCGGCGTTGTCCGCAACGCGCTGGCGCTCGCCGCGGCGCTGGCGACGGACCATGATGTCGAGATCGTGACGTGCCGCCTCGGCGACATGGCGCGCGGGGCCGCGGGGGTGCCGGTGACGGTGCTGGGGGACGGCGGGCGGATCGGGCCGGGCGCGCTGCTAAGCCTCGCGCGGGCGTTGCGCGCGCATGTCGTGGCGACGCGGCCCGCACTGACGATCTCGGCGGGCAATCGCGGGCATCCGCTGTTCCTGGCGGCGCTCAAGGGGCTGCGGGGCTTCCGGCGCATCTACCGCTTCTCGAACGACATCGACCATGCTCGTGGGGGGCGCGGCAAGGGTACGCTGACGCGGCTCGGCGATGCGGCGCAGCTGGCGTTGCTCGCGGGCGATGCCGACCGGATCGTGCTGGTGTCGTCGCACCTACTCGGCGACCCGCGCCTTGCGGCGGCGGCAGCGCGGGGCCAGGCGGTGGTCATCGAGAACGGCGTCGATGTCGACCGCATCCGCGCGCGCGCGGCGGCCCCCTGCCCGCACCCCTTCGCAGCCCCCGGCATGCCGCCGTTCGTGCTGGCGATGGGACGCTTCGCCGAGCAGAAAAATTTCCCGACGCTGATCGACGCGGTGGCGCTGGCGAACGGCACGCGCCCGCTCAACCTGATCATCCTCGGCGGCGGCAGCGAGGCGGCGCGCGAGGCGCTGCTGGCACAGGCGTACGAGCGGGGGCTCGCCACGCACTTCGACCTGCCCGGTGTCGTCGACAATCCCTTCCCCTGGGCAGTGCGCGCCGGGGTGTTCGCGCTGCCGTCGTGGTGGGAGGGAGCGTCGAACGCGCTGCTCGAGGCGCTGGCATGCGGCACGCCGATCGTCGCGTCGGCGCGTGCGGGCAACGCCGCGAGCGTGCTCGACGACGGGCGCTACGGCCTGATCGCCGACCCCGGCGACGCGGGTGCGTGGGCCGCCGCGCTGCTGCGCCAGACCGGGCCGGTAGAGCGCCGCGTGCTGCCCGGCGACCGCGCCGACGCCTATCGCCTCGACCGCACCCTCGCCGCGTGGCGTGCGCTGATCGACGCCGAGCTTGCGGCTGCGGCGACCTAACGCGGGCTGCGCTTGGCGAGGATCCGCTGCAGCGTCCGGCGGTGCATCTTGAGGCGACGTGCCGTTTCGGAGACGTTGCGCTCGCACAGCTCGTAGACGCGCTGGATATGCTCCCAGCGCACGCGGTCGGCGGACATCGGCTCGGGCGGGGCTTCGGGGCGCTCGCCGGGCGCGGCTTCGAGCGCGCGCATGATCTCCTCGGGGTCGGCGGGCTTGGCGAGATAGTCGACCGCGCCCGCCTTGACCGCCGCAACCGCCGTGGCGAGGTTGCCATAGCCGGTCAGCACGACGATCCGCATGTCGGGATCGATGCTGCGCAGCTCGTCGACGAGGTCGAGGCCGTTGCCGTCGCCGAGGCGCAGATCGACGACCGCGTGGCTGGGCTTGAGCCCCGCCAATGCGGCGCGCGCTTCGGCAAGGCTGCCCGCGCCGGTCACGCCGTAGCCGCGGCGCTCCATCGTCACCTGGAGCCGCTGGCGGAACGGCGCATCGTCGTCAACGAGCAGCAGCGTCCCCAACGCCGCCGCTCCCGGTACCGCCGCCACCGAGGCCGCGCTCAACTGTGTCGCCATGCTGTCCACTCCTTCAAGCGTCTGCGCCCGCCACCGGGCTTTCAATATGCGCGCGCGGCCAGCGCACGTCGACCCGCGCGCCTCCCGAATCGAGGTTGGCGAACGCGACGCGCCCGCCCGTCCGCTCGATCAGCGTCGTCGCGATGAAGATGCCGAGTCCGGTGCCGCCCGAGGTCGACCGCGACGGCCCGAGCCAGGGCTCGCCGAGGCGCGGCAACAGCGCCGCCGGAAAGCCCGCGCCGTCGTCGCGTACCGACACCGCAACGGACTTGCGGTCGGCGCTCGCCGCGAGCTCGACGGTCGAACCGGCGTGGCGCACGGCATTGTCGAGCAGATTGGCGAGGCCGTGGAGGAGTTCGGGGGTGCGGCGGACGATCGGCAGCGGCCCGCCGGTCTTGACGGTGACAGGCACCCGCGCCGGACCCTGCGCCGCGACGACCTCGTGGAGGATCGCGTCGAGCGGCAGGCGCGGCATCGGCTCCTCGGCCTCGGCGCGGCGCGCGATACCGACGAGGATGGCGCGGCTGCGCGTCGCTTCGGCATCGAGCAGGCGGACGTCCTTGCCGTGTACCGGATCGTCGCCGAGCGCTTCGCACAGGTCGTGGGCGATCAGCATGATCGTCCCCAGCGGTCCGCCCAGCTCGTGCGCCGCCGCCGCCGCGAGCGCACCTAGCGCCGCCATGCGCGTCTCGCGGTCGAGCGCCGCCTCGGTGGCGATCAGCGCGCGGGCGCGGGCGCGCGACTCGTCGGAAACCAGCCAGACATAGCCACCAAGAAAGGTCGCACCGATCGCCACCGCGACGATCGCGCCGAACTTGTAGAGCACCGGCAACTGCGGCGGTGGCCCCGCCCACGGCAGCGGGGTCGCCCAGTGCCACAGCACGAACAGGATCGCGCCGGCGAGCCAAAGCAAGGCGATCATCGCGCGCGCCGGCAGCAGCGTCGCCGAGATCGTGACGGGCACCACCATCAGCACCGCGAACGGGTTGGCGATGCCGCCGGTCAGGAACAGCAGCACCCCCGCCTGCACCAGATCGAACGCGAGATGGAGCAGCACGGCATTGTTTTCGAGCCGTGCGGTGCGCGGATACAGCGTCGCCAGCCCGAGGTTGAGCGTTGCTGCTGCTGCCACCGCCGCGACCAGCGACGGCCATTGCAGCGGAAAGCGCAGATACAACCCGACGTAGACCAGCGTCGCGCACTGCCCGGCAATGGCGATCCAGCGCAGCGTCACCAGCGTCCGGACGCGCACGCCGGGCCGCTCGAGCGCGGCGGCAATCAGCGAGGGCACCGGCGTCATGCGCGACGCTCTAGGCGTCATGCAGCGCTGCGACCATGCGACATGGTGCGCGCCATCCCCCCTCCCCGAAGCCGGGAGGGGGAAAGATGATCAGGCCACCCCACCGAGGTACATCTGCGTGACCATGCCGTAGAGCATCGGCAGCGACAGTACGAAATTGGTGCGTGACGCAAGCATCGCGGTGCGCGCTGCGGTCGCCTTGGCGGCATCGTCGGCGGGGACGAGGCCGAGCACTTTCTGCTGGTTCGGCCAGATGATCATCCAGACGTTCGCTGCCATGATGATCGCGAGATACATCGCGATGCCGATCGCCTTGAACCCCGGCTGGAGCGTGAACGCCTGCGCCATATAGCCCTTGAGACCCGCCACCGCGAGACCGGTGACCAAGGTCGCGATGGCCCCCCAGCGGAACCAGAACAGCGCTTCGGGGGCGATGAACTTGCTGACGCCGCCCTTCAGCTCGGCGGGAATCTTGGGCATCGTCGGGATCTGCACGAGGTTGAAATAATAGAGCAATCCGATCCACACGATCCCCGACAGGACGTGCAGGAACAGGGTGAACGGTACGCTGTAGCCCTGATCGAGCGCGGCATGGTGCAGCCCGAGCGCCATGACGACGAGCAGCAGCAAGCCGATCAACAGCGCCGAATTGAGATTGCCGAGTAGTTTGCCCATGGTGCGAACCCTTGTTCAGTTGTCCGACGGCCTAGCGCAGGCGCGCGCGGCTGTCACATGCTCGCGCGGCTATGCCCGAAGTCGACGACCGCGCCAAGGCGACGCGGCGGCGCAGGGTGATGCGCGCAGCCCGGGACGGAACCCGGGCGCGAACGATAGCGGAGGTGCGGAGCAGGATTAAACTCATGGATGTATATTACCAGCGAGGTTACGGAAAGTCAAGTAAATTGTGACGTGCGTTTCGTCACAGCGTCTCGCCCGCCCCCGGCGTCGCTGTCATCATCGTCGATTTGCGCCGCCGCCATGCCCGCGCGGAGTCGCGCCGCCGGACCGCCCAACCCTCCGCGTATTCCTGCGGCTTGACCACCGGCACGATCAGACACACCGACTGCGTCGGCAGCACGCTGTCCCAGTCCTGGATAAGCTTTTTGTACGCCTTGCCGACCGGCCGGATCTGGCGGTCGAGATCGTAGAGTCCGAGCGCGTTGACGGTGCCATTGTCCTCGCGCAGCGCGCTGTCCCAATCGACCTGATCGGTCAGCGAATACCAGGTGAAGCCGGTGATCGGCACGCCGTCGTTGCGGACCCGGAGCACGCTCGCCCACTGCTTCCACAGCCAGTCGACGGCGGCCGTTCCTTCGGCATTATCGGTCATGTTGGTCTCGGTGTGCATGACGGGCAACTTGTAGCGGTTATAGTATTGCCAAGTAATCCCGTCATAGCCGAAGACTTCGCCCGCGGATCGACTTTGACCATCCGAGGCGACGCGGTGTTCGTTCGTGATGTAATAGTCGTTACCCATGATACAGTGCTGCTTGAGACGGTTGTGCAGAAAGAATTGATAGTCGTCGCGCGCCATGCCATTATCCATCAGATACTCGAACATGTCCGAATCGACGCGGCGGCCGTAGTTGAGATCGAGGCTGAGAAAGCGCAGTTGATTGAGCATTTCGGCGGGGCCGATCGCCTTGGGGTCGTCGGCGTGGAAATACTCGGAAGATTCGGACTGGATGAAGATCGCATCGGGACGCTCGTCGAGAATTCCGCGCATCGCCAGCACATTGGCCTTGACGAGACCCTTCAACGCGGTGACGAAACCCCGGTCGGTCGTCAGTGCCTCGTTCCACCAGCCGTAGCGGCCTGAAAACATCGCGCAGATGAACATCTCATTGACCGGCGTGTAGAGTTGTACCCACGGAAAACGCGCCGCGAAATCCTTGGCATAGCGCGCGAACAAGTGACAGAAATCGGGGTTCTGGAAGTCGCCGATCCAGTCCGGAACGCCGAAATGGCACAGGTCGACGATCGGCACGATGTTGCGCCGGTACAGATCCTGCATCGTCAGGTCGGCGAAGTCCCAGTCGTAGCGCCCGTCGCCGAGCCACGTCGTGTAAATCGGCGGGCCATAGCGCAGAAACTGGAGGCCGATGTCCTCAACGAGGTCGAAATCGGTGCGCCAGTGTCGATAGTGGCCGCACTTCGCCATCTCGTCGACGCGCTTGCCACCGACCATCGGATAGGAATTCTCGATGCCCGTGGCGAACATGAACATGGGCGATCCTCGCGGCTATGGTCGCGCGCTGAACGGGCCGGCGGAGCGATGGTTGCCGGGCCTAGATGTACGCCGCCTCGGTCCTGGCGCGCACGTCGTCGGCGCTGACCCCCGGCGCGGTCTCGATCAGGCGGAACGGCGCGCCCTTGCGGTCGGCGCGCTCGAACACCGCGAGGTCGGTGATGACGACATCGACGACGTTGGTGCCCGTCAGCGGCAGCGAGCACGCGGCGCGGAACTTGGCCCCGCCCGCCTTGTCGTTGTGGTCCATCAGCACGACGATGCGGCGTGCCCCCGCGACGAGGTCCATCGCGCCGCCCATGCCCTTGACGAGCTTGCCGGGCACCATCCAGTTGGCGATGTCGCCGTTCTGGGCGACCTCCATCGCACCGAGGATCGACAGGTCCATGTGGCCGCCACGAATCATCGCGAAACTGTCGGCGGAACTGAAATAGCTCGTGCGGCGCAGCTCGGTGATCGTCTGCTTGCCGGCGTTGATCAGGTCGGGGTCCTCGTCGCCCGCGAACGGGAACGGCCCCATGCCGAGCATGCCGTTTTCGGACTGCAACGTGATGTCGATGCCGGGCTCGATATGGTTCGCCACCAGCGTCGGCATGCCGATGCCGAGGTTGACGTAGAACCCGTCCTTCAGCTCGCGCGCTGCACGCGCGGCCATCTCGTCGCGGGTCCAGGGCATTATGCGCGCTCCCGCACGGTTCGGTTCTCGATCCGCTTCTCGTTGTCGGCGGCGACGATCATCCGCTGGATATACACCCCCGGCGTGTGGACCTTGTCGGGGTCGAACGCGCCCGCTTCGACGAGGCTCTCGACCTCGGCGACGGTGACGCGCCCGGCGGTCGCGGCGTTCGGATTGAAATTGCGCGCCGTCTTGCGGTACGCGAGGTTGCCATAGGGATCGCCCTGCCACGCATGAACAATGGCAAGATCGGCGACGATGCCGCGTTCGAGAATATAGGTCTCGCCGTCGAAGTCCTTGTGTTCCTTGCCTTCGGCGACGAGCGTGCCGACGCCGGTCCTGGTGTAGAACCCCGGTATTCCCGCCCCGCCCGCCCGCAGCCGCTCGGCGAGCGTGCCTTGCGGCGCGAATTCGAGTTCGAGCTCGCCGCTGAGATACTGACGCTCGAACTCCTTGTTCTCGCCGACGTACGACGAGATCATCTTCCTGACCTGGCGCGTGTGGAGCAGCACGCCAAGGCCGAAACCGTCGACGCCGGCATTGTTCGACACGATCGTCAGATCCTTGACCCCCGACGCGGCGATCGCGGCGATCAGCTGTTCGGGTATGCCACACAGGCCGAACCCCCCGGCGGCAATCGTCATGCCGTCGTGGAGCAGCCCGTCGAGGGCGGCGGCGGCGTCGGGGAAGAGTTTGCCCATGGCCGAGCCGACTAGCTTGCACAGGCCCGCCTGTCACCCCAGAACGGCGGGCATGATCTTCACCCTCGCCCGCCACGCCGAAACCGTCTTCAACGCGGGGGCGCGGATGCAGGGGCATATGGCGCACACCCCGCTGACCCGCACGGGCATCGCGCAGGCCGAGGCGATGGGGGTAGCGCTGGCGGCGCATTTCGGCCCCGCCCCCGATATCGACATCTGGGCCTCACCATCGGGCCGCACATTGCAGACCGTCGCGATCGTCGCCGAACATCTGGGCCGCGATTTCTTCGAGGTGAAGACCGATCCGCGGCTGCTCGAGATCGACGTCGGCCAGTGGGAGGGACGGCGCTACGCCGATATCGTCGCCGAGGTCGGGCCGATCATCGACCCCGAGCGCCGCATCTTCAACGTCTACCCGCCGGGGGGCGAGTGGTATCCGGAGATCGCCGCGCGGCTGCAGGCATGGCTGGGCGGCCTCGACCCGACCCGCGACGTGCTGGCGATCAGCCATGGCATCACGCTGAGGGTGCTGCGCGGCCTGCTCGCGGGCGGCACCGCGTACGAGGGGGTCATGCTCGCCGACGATGCCCCGCAAGGCACGGTCTTTCGCATCGCCGACGGCATCCAGACCGCGCTCCACGTCGGCGACGGCGCGCGGGGCGCACGCGCCGCCTGAGCTTCGATCTGCGGCTTCGCAGGCCGTCACACGCATGGGGGGCCAACGCCCCACGTGCCTGAACCGTAGCTTTCCAAAGTCTTCAGGCAGCGTTCAACGCGTTCCTGCGTTAGTGCGCCATGATGTTCTGGAGACCCGCGATGCTTTCGACCTCGTTCCTGCGCGCCGGACTGGCCGGCGCTGCCTTGTTGAGCCTGACCGCGTGCTATGATTACGGCGGTGGATACGGCGCGGGCTATGCCAGTGTCGGTTACGGCGGCGACTATGACGGCTATTACGGCGACCCGTACGGCTATAACTCGGTTCCCTACGGTTATTCCGGGGTCGGTTTCGGCTGGTACGGCGGCTATTATTACCCGGGCACCGGGAATTACGTCTATGATCGGGGCGGACACCGTCGCGACTGGAATTCGGCGCAGCGCGGCTATTGGCAGGAGCATGGACGCGACCGCCGCGGCTTCACCGCCGACCGGCGCGACGGGGGCCGTGACTTCCGCGCCGACGGTCGCGGCAACCGACCCGCGGTGACGACCGGTCAAGCGACACCGGACCAGATCCGCGATGGTCGCGCGGCGGGTCGGCAGGCCTATCAGGGCGAACGCCAGGACCGTCGCGACGACCGGCGTGCTGCGTTCGACGCGCGCTCGGCGGCGGCCGGGACTGCGCCTGTCACAGCGCCTGCGCCACGCGAGCGGGGCGGCGAACGCGCCGGTGGACGCGACGGCGGTGGACGCGGCGGTCACGACCGGCGCGGTCCCGGCTGAGGCCAATCCTCAGGCCGACATCGCTCAGCCGGTCTGACCGTCGAGGCGCCAAGGCGGAAAACGCTGGTTCGTTCCGGCGTGGTACAACACGATGATGTTGCCCGCCGGGTCGCGCGTCGTCGCGCGCCGCCAGCGATAGTCCATGTCGGTCGGCTGGGTGTCGAAGACGACGCCGCGTTCCTCGGCGGCCGCGACTTCGGCGTCGACGTCGTAGCAATGCAGGTGGATTTCCGCCGACCCGGCGCGCGCGTCGCCGCCGAACACCTCGATGCTCAGCGTCGCGCCGCCGGTGGTCTCGAAACGCGCATAGCGCGGCGGCGCGGCAACGATCTGGACGAGCCCGAGCGCCGCATAAAAGGCAAGGCTTGCATCATAGTCGTGCGCGGGCAGGGTGACGTGGTTGAGGTGCATGGGCGATTCTCCAGCGACGGGGAATCGCCCATAGCGGCGCAGTCGTCCAGTGCGGAACTTGCGTCAGATGGCGGCAAGACTCCGGCGGCGGCGTAACGATGTCCCGACGAGCCCGAACCCACCGATCATCAGCGCTCAGGTTGCGGGTTCGGGCACCGCGCCGTCGCCGTTGATCGAAATCCGCAGATTGTCGAAACCCCAGCTTTCGTCGGGACCGCCCTGGAAACCCGCGCCGCCGAAGCGCAGCCCGAAGGTCAATGTCGAACCGCTGTGCGAAAAATTTGCCAGCGTCGAGGTCGACATATCGACGATCCGGTCGCTGTAGCCCGAACCGTCCCAGACATTGCCCGACTGCAGGACCGTGCCACCGGCGAAATCGACAACCGAGCCGGAGGCATTGTTGGTCGTCAGCGACGCAATGTCCACGCCGTCGATCGACCAGATCAGGTAATCCGGCGCCGGGTTGCCGTCGGTGCTGTCCCAGCTATCGAGGAACGCGAGACTGACCGAGATCGTCGCGCTGGTGTGCGCGGCGAGGCCCGACAGCGCGATCTGCCACTGGCCGCCGGTGTCGTTCTGGAAGAAACGCGACCCGAAACCGGTGATCGACTGGACGCCGGTCGCGGCCCCGCCCCCCGCCGACGACACGGCGGTAACGCCTGCGAGGGTGAAATTGGGATTGTCGAAGTCGCGCGTCGCGACGAGCGTTGCCGACGCCGAGGTCGCGGCCAACATGGCTGCGGCGGCGAAAACAGTCCTGATCATAATGTGCTTCCCCGGAAAAACAGGCTTCGGATACGGGTACGCAACTATCATTAATGCTCCAGCAACCCGATGCAAGTTTCGCGCCAGCCCGGTAGCGCGTTGTCTTCACACGACATCTGATTTTTGGCGCGCCGCTAAGTGTAAAGCCTGCCGACGCTTGGCCGCCTTTCTTTTGTCGCTCGGTCGGCCTAGAGCTTGGACATGCAAATTCCCGGCCTGATCGACCCGGTCCCCGTGCCGCGTGCTGCCGCCGTCCGCGAGGATGGCCGGACGGCGATCGTCGGGCTCAGCCGCGCCGCGCTCCGCAGTGCGCTCGAAGCGGCGGGTCTCGACGCGCGCGCCGCGAAAATGCGCGCCAGCCAGATCTGGCACTGGGTCTATCATCGCGGCGTCACCGAGATCGATGCGATGGCCAATATCGCCCGCGACGTCCGCGCGGTCATCGCCGAACACTTTGTCGTCGGGCGGCCCGAGGTCGTGCAGGCGCAGGTGTCGTCGGACGGCACGCGCAAGTGGCTGCTACGCTTCGACGATGGCAACGAAGCCGAATGCGTGTTCATCCCCGACGCCGACCGTGGCACGTTGTGCGTCTCGTCGCAGATCGGCTGCACGCTCAACTGCCGCTTCTGCCTGACCGGCACGATGAAGCTGGTGCGCAACCTGACACCGGGCGAGATCGTCGGGCAGGTGATGCTGGCGCGCGACGCGCTGGGGGAATGGCCTGGCGATGGCGTTGGAGCCAGTGGCTACGACGCCGAAGGCCGCATGCTGACCAACATCGTCATGATGGGCATGGGCGAACCGCTGTATAATTTCGAGCATGTCCGCGACGCGCTGGCGATCGTCATGGACGGCGACGGGCTGGGCCTGTCGAAGCGTCGCATCACGCTCAGCACGTCGGGCGTCGTGCCGCTGATGGCGCGTGCGGGGGTCGAGATCGGTGTCAACCTCGCGGTCTCGCTGCACGCCGTCACCAAGGAAATCCGCGACGAGATCGTCCCGATCAACAAGCGCTACGGCATCGACGAGCTGCTGGCCGCCTGCGCTGCCTATCCGGGTGCGAACAACGCGCGCCGTATCACCTTCGAATACGTCATGCTCAAGGACAAGAACGACAGCGACGCCGAGGCGCACGAACTCGTCCGGCTGATCCGCAAGTACGACCTGCCCGCCAAGGTCAACCTGATCCCGTTCAACCCGTGGCCGGGCAGCGATTACGAGACCTCGACCCCCGAGCGCGTCGCGCGTTTCTCGGAGATCGTCTTCGCGGGCGGCATCTCGGCCCCCGTCCGCCGTCCGCGCGGGCGCGACATCATGGCGGCGTGCGGCCAGCTAAAGTCGGCGAGCGAGAAGGTCAGCCGCGCCGAACTCGACCGCCGCGCCGCCGAGAAAGAGGCCGGCTGGGTCGATATCGCCGCCTGATCGCGGCTCTGCGGCCGACGTCGCGCCGGCGGGCCTAGCCCTTCTCGAAAGGGTTCTTACCGCCGCGGAAGGTCAGGCGGATCGGCACGCCTTCGAAACCCAGCTCGTCGCGCAGGCCGTTGACGAGATAGCGGCGATAGCTTTCGGGGAGTTCGTCGGTGCGATTGCCGAAGACGACGAAGGTCGGCGGGCGGCTGGTGACCTGGGTGACGTAGCGCAGCTTGATGCGGCGACCGCTGGGCGCGGGCGGCGGGTTGCGGTCGAGCGCGGCTTCGAACCAGCGGTTGAGCGCCGCCGTGCTGACGCGCCTGCTCCACGCGTCGCGGGCCTCGAAGGCGACCTTCATCAGCACGTCGAGACCGCGCCCGGTGGCCCCCGAGACGGTCAGCAGCGGCACGCCCTTGATCTGCGCCAGCCCCTCGTCGAGCGCCTTGCGGACGCCCTGGAACAGGCTGCTGCCGTTTTCCGCGACGTCCCATTTGTTGAGCGCCACGATCAGCCCCCGGCCCTCACCGAGGACGAGATCGGCGATCCGCAGGTCCTGCGCCTCGAGCCCCAGAGTCGCGTCGAGGAGCAGCACGACGACCTCGGCGAAGTCGACCGCGTATTTGGTGTCGGCGGCGGACATTTTCTCGAGCTTGTCGATCACCTTGGCGCGCTTCCGCAGGCCCGCCGTGTCGATCAGGCGCACCGCGCGGCCTTCCCATTCCCAAGGAATCGCAATCGAATCGCGGGTTATTCCCGCCTCGGGTCCGACGACGAGGCGGTCCTCGCCGAGCAGCTTGTTGATCAGCGTCGACTTGCCCGCATTGGGACGCCCGACGATGGCGAACTTAAGCGGCTCGGCATAGCGGCGCGCGGCAGCGGCCTCGGAGCTGTCGTCGGGTTCTTCCTCCGGGAGCACGTTCGCCGCGATGATCGGGTCGAGGACGGGCATCAGCGCCTCGTAGAGGTCGGCCATGCCTTCGCCGTGCTCGGCCGAAATCTGCACCGGCGCGCCGAAGCCGAGCGCGTAGCTTTCGGCGACGCCGCCCTCGCCCGCGCGCCCCTCGGCCTTGTTGGCGACGAGGATGACCTTCATGTCGTGGCTGCGCAGCCATTGCGCGAAATGCCGGTCGAGCGGCGTCACCCCGGCGCGCGCGTCGAAGATCAGCAGCGCGACATCGGCCTCCCCCAGCGCCGCGTCGGTCTGCGCGCGCATGCGGCCGGCGAGGCTGGCGGCGTCGGCATCCTCGAACCCGGCGGTGTCGACGATGGTGAAGTCGAGGTCGTGCAACGTCGCCGCCCCCTCGCGCCGGTCGCGGGTGACGCCCGGCGTATCGTCGACGAGCGCCAGCTTGCGCCCGACAAGGCGGTTGAACAGGGTCGATTTACCGACGTTGGGACGGCCGACGATGACGACCACGGGTTTGATGGGGGACATGCGCGCGGCCTGTAGGGGATTTGGGGGCGCGCGTCGAACGAACCCTCTGCTCCCATCCTTCTCTGCGGCGCGGAGAGGGCGAAACAAACTACCGATACGCGGTCAGCTTCCCGTCGTCGGTCAACAGGTAGACCGTCTTGCCCGCCACGATCGGCGGCAGATACGCCGCTGCCTTGAGCTTGACCGACGACAGCACCTTGCCGGTGTACGGCGACACGGTGACCAACAGCTTGTTCGAGCCCGCCAGCAACAGCCGGTCCGACGCCAGCACCGGCCCCGACCATTCGATCGCGCCGGTCTTCTTCTTGGCATTGCCGTAGCGCGCGAGGCGGTGGACCCATTTGATCTTACCGTCGCCGCGCGTCACGCAGACGATCTCGCCGTCGAGCGTCACCGCATAGACGAAGTCGCCTGCCACCCATGGCGTCTCGACGCCCGCGAAATTGCGTTCCCAGACGCGCTGGCCGGTCGATAGTTCGATCGCCGCCATGCGCCCGCCGTGGCCGATGGCGAAGACGCGGCCGTGGTCGATGACCGGCGACGCATCGATGTCGGTCAGCGCGTTGAGCGCGGTCGTGCGCCCGGTGCGCGACAGCGCGTCGGTCCACACCGTGCGGCCGTTCTCGGCCCGGAGCGCGTTCAGCTCGCCGCTCGAATAGCCCACGACGAGCGTGTCCTGCGCGAACGCCGGGGCACCGCCGCCGAGCAGCCCGGCGACCTCGACGGTCCCCGCGACGTTCCACACCGTCGTGCCCTTCGCCGCGTCGAGCGCGTAGAGCTGGTTGTCCTGCGTCAGCGCATAGACGCGCCCACCAGCGACCGTCGGCGCGCCCCGGAACGGCACGCCGAGCGGAACGCGCCAGACTTGTGCGCCAGTGCTCGCATCGAACGCCGCGACGATGCCATAGCCGCTCGTAGCATAGACCCGCCCGTCGCCCGCGCTGACCCCGCCGCCGAACGCGGCGACCTTGGCCTCGCCCTTGGCGTCGATGGCAGCCGACCAGAGTTCGCGACCCGAGGCAGCGTCGAAGGCGCGCACTGTCGCCTCGGTATCCATCGTGAAGACCTTGCCGCCCGCGACGACGGGCGCGGCGTTGAGGCGAACCGTGGCTGTGCTGCCGCGCCCGATCTTGACACTCCATGCCTGGGCTACCGTGTCGGGCAGCGCGACGTGCCCGACCGCCTTCGACGGCGAGCCGCCCGGCTGCGGCCAGTCGGCATTCTCCTCGGGCGGCGGCAGGCGGACGGCAACTGTCGCCAATTCAGGCTCGGCCTCGACGCGCGTCTCGAAATCGAGGACAGGGACGCGCTCGCCGACGGTCGGGGTCTTCTGGGCCTTGCCCTTGAAGATACTGCAACCGCTGACGGCGATCGCGAGCGCGAGCGGCACGGCGAGGGTGCGAATGGCGCGCTTCACTTGGCGGTCTCCGCAGCGGACTTGAGCTGGCCGGTGGCGACACCGAGCGACCCGGCAAGCTGTTGCGCGCGACCGCGCAGGCTTGGCGGCAGCGACGTGTCGCGCGCGATCCCCGCGAGCAACGCGCCCGCCAACTGCGGCTGGCCAAGTTTCAGCTGCGCGATGGCGGTCATCTCGCCGGCGACGCCGAACCACGGATTGCCCGGCAGGCTGAGCGGCTTGAGCCTGGCGATGACCGTTGCAGGCGGCAGCGCATCGAAGTCGAGCCGCACCGCCTTGATCAGCGCGAGGTCGCGGAAGGGCTGCGGCTGCGTCGTGTCATCGGCAATCGCGGTGTAGAGCTTGACGCCCCGCGCGGTATCGCCCGCCTGCACGGCGTTGGCGGCGAGCGTCAGGTTCGCCAGCGTCGCATAGCCCGGGTTGTCGCCGCCCGCGAGGCCGGTCAGCAACGGCGTCGCCTCCGGGGTGTTGCCGGTTTCGAGCTTGGTCAGCGCGCGGCTGAAGGTCTCGCCCTCAACGCCGTCGCGGTTGACCTGCTCGCCCTGCCACCACAGCCAACCCGCCAGCGCAGCGAGGCCGAGCACCAGCAGCGCGACGAGCCAGCGGCCCCACGCCTTCCAGAAGTCCTTGAGCTGGTCGCGGCGATAGCCCTCGTCGACCTCGCGGATGAAGGCGTCGTCCGTCTCGCCGATCTGGGCCAAGTCTGCTGCTCCGGGAAATTAGCGTCGCTGCCTTAGCGGCACGGGCGGTTTCGCGCAAAGCATATGCAAGGCGCGATTAACCCCCTGCAACGGGGCCGACGCCGTACAGCTCCGCCGCCGCCGGGAAGCTGCGGTCGCGCACGGCTGCCGCATAGTCCGCTGCCGCCTTGTCGATCTGCGCCGCCAGATCATCGAAGACGCGGACGAAACGCGGCGTGCGTTCGAACATGCCGAGCATGTCGTCGACGACCAGCACCTGCCCGTCGCATGCGGGCGAAGCGCCGATGCCGATCGTCGGGCAAGCGACGGCCTCGGTAATGGCCCTCGCCAGCGGCTCGACGACGCCCTCGACGACGATCAGGAAGGCGCCGGCCTCCGCAATCGCCTTGGCGTCGCCGAGGATCTTGGCGAACTCGGCGTCGGACTTGCCGCGCGCGCCGTAGCCGCCGAGCACGTTGATCGCCTGCGGTGTCAGCCCGACGTGGCCGACGACGGGGATGCCGCGCGCGACGAGGAAGCGCACCGTGTCGGCCATCACCGCGCCACCCTCGAGCTTGACCGCTGCCGCACCGGTCTCCTTGAGCACGCGCGCCGCGCTCGCGAAGGCGGCGACGGGCGACGCCTCGTAGCTCCCGAACGGCAGATCGACGACGACGACACTGTGGTACGAGCCGCGCACCACCGCCGCGCCGTGCGCGCACATCATGTCGAGCGTCACGCGCACCGTCGTGTCGAGGCCATAGATGACCTGTCCCAGCGAATCGCCCACCAGCAGGACATCGCAGTGCGCGTCGAGCAGCTGCGCCATGCGCGCCGTGTAGGCGGTGAGCATGACGATCGGGCCGTCCGGGGCCGCGCCGCCCTTGCGCTTCGCGATGGCGGGCACGGTCAGGCGTTTCATCGGCGCAGGGGTCGGCGTCGCGCGGCTCGTCGCGGTGTCGAGGGTGAAGGTGGTGGACATGCGCAGGAGACTGCCCGAAACGGGGAACTTGCGAAAGCCCGGGCACCGGGCGGCGAAAGCCCGGGTACCGGGCAGGGGAGGCACGCGATGCTCAGGCTCATCATCGGCAACCGGGCGTATTCGAGCTGGTCGCTGCGCGGCTGGCTGGCGTGCAAGCTCTCGGCGCTCGATTTCGAGACGCAGGTGCTGCCGATGGACACCCCCGAATGGGACAGCGGCGCGTCGAAGGGCGATCTGCCGTCGGGCCGGGTGCCGGTGATCTGGGACGGCGACATCGCCGTCTGGGACAGCCTCGCGATCATCGACTGGCTCGCCGACAAGGTCCGCAACGCCCGCCTGAGCCGGGGACATTTCTGGCCGCAGGACATGGCCGCACGCGCGCTGGCGCGGTCGATGTCGGCTGAGATGCACAGCGGCTTCGCGGCGCTGCGCAACGAGTGCGGCATGGACCTGAAGCTCGATTATCCGGGCCACGCGGTCAGCGACACGGTGCGGTCCGAAGTCGCGCGCATCGACGCGCTGTGGACGACCGCCCGCACGAAATTCGGCACCCATGCCGATGTCGCGCACGAGGGCCCGTATCTGTTCGGCGGCTTCGGCGCGGCGGACGCGATGTTCGCGCCGGTGGTGACGCGCATCCGGACCTACAAGCTGCCGGTCGGCGACGTATCGCGCGCTTATGTCGAGGCGGTGGCGGCTCATCCGTGGATGGTCGAATGGACTGCCGCCGCGCGCGCCGAAACCTACCCCTTCACGCGTTACCTCAAGCCCGGCGGCGTGCCCCCCGCCTGACACGACCCCGACGAAGGAAACGCGTATGCTTCCCCTCTTCGCCGCCGCGCTGTTGACCGCCACGCCGGCGACGCTCGACGCGCGGATCGCCGCCGCGCGGCCCGGCGATACCGTCCGTCTGACCGAAGATTTCTATCCCATCGTCCGCATCGCCAACCGCAACTGGCCGCAAGCGGTGACGCTCGACGCGCGCGGCGCCAATCTCGCGGGGCTGGTGCTCGACAAGGTGAGCGGGCTGCACGTCCTCGGCGGCAGCTTCAACGGCACCGTCTCGCAACCCGATTTCGTCAACGTCGTCGAGGTCAACCATGGGCGCGACATCGTCCTCGACGGCGTCAAGATCAGCGGCACCGGAACCGCGGGCTTCGGCGCCAACTTCCGCTGGGGCGAGCAGGTCGCCGTCGTCAACGCGACCTTCCGCGGCCTGTTCAAGGGGGTGATCTTCAACGAGGTCGCGAACGGGCGCATCGCCGACACCGGCTTCGCCCACATGCGCGCCGACGGCGTCAACATCGCCGCGTCGCACGACATCGTCGTCGAGCGCGTCACCTGCAGCGACTTCACGCCGATTCCCGCCGACCATCCCGACTGCGTCCAGATGTGGAGCGTCAAGGGACTTCCGCCGACCGCCGACGTGACGATCCGCGACAGCCACGCGACCGGCGCGATGGAGGGCTTCAGCGGCTTCGACCACGGCGACGGCGGCTTCGACCGTATCGTCATCACCGGCAATGTCGTGCGCGTCAGCTATCCGCACGGCATCGCGCTGTATGGCGCGCGCGCGTCGCGCATCGAGGGGAACGATGTCGCGACACTGCCCGGCGCGCCGTACCAGGCACGCATCAACATCATCGACAGCACCGACACCAAGGAGCACAAGAACAAGGTTGCCGACTATGACCAGCCGCGCCAACGCTAAGGTAAATCGGCGTTAATCCTGCTCGATACGGTTACCCGGTAAGTAACCCATATTCCGCACAAAGTATTCGTGTCCGACGCCGTCAATTCTGAACGAGCGCGATCCTGCGCCATGTTCGGGAGTTCGAGACGTCATGGCTACCAGCTTTGTCCCCCAGCCGGCAACGATCCGCGTCAGCACCGCGATGCAGTTGCAGATCGCCATCGCCACGGTCAAGGGCGGCGAAACCATCCTGCTCGCACCGGGCGACTACGGCAATGTCCTGATCAAGTATCGCAACGTCGCGAGTACCGTGACGATCAAGTCGGCCGACCCGCTCCACGACGCCAATTTCAAGGATCTACGCATCGACCAGTCGGCGGGCTTCCGCTTCGACGACATCGACATCCACCGCGTGATGGGCAAAGGCGAGGCCGACTGGACGCCGCTGACCTACATCAGCAACTCGAGCCGCATCTCGTTCGTCGGCGTCGATTTCTTCGGCTCGCTCGACAAGAACAGCTGGAACGACGGCTACGGCCTCCGCGTCGGCACGTCGAAGGACATTTCGGTCGTCGACTCGACCTTCGAGCAGCTCCACATCGGTGCGATCTACGATCATGTCACCGGCGTCGTGCTGGCGGGGAACACCGTCACCGACGTCCGCGAAGGCTTCGACTTCGCCGCCGTCCATGAGGCGACGATCGCCCAGAACCGCTTTTCCGGTTTCGCGCCCAACCTTGCTGCGGGCGACCACAGCGACGCGATCCAATTCTGGAACGCCGGGGTCAACGAGGGGTCGAGCCGCGTCGTCATCCGCGACAACGCGATCCTCGTCGGGACCAACGGCGGCACGGCGGGCATCTTCGTCCAGGCCGAAGACCTTAACCCGCTGTACCGCCACACCGATTTCACCGTCGTCAACAACCTGTACAACGGCGAGGCGCGCAACGGCATCACGCTCTCGGGGGTCGACCGCGCGACGGTCAGCGGCAACACGCTGACGACTTCGGCGGGCGCGCTCTACGATCCGGCGCTGATCCTGACCAACACGACGAAGGTCGTCGCCGACCACAACATCCTGCCGCTGCTCCTCCAGATCGGCGACAAGGGTTCGGTGCTGACCGACAACGTCGACGTCTGGGACATGGCCTACAAGAAGGGCGTGACGCTGGATTCGCTGTTCGGCCCAGTCGCCAAGGGCACCACCCTCGATGTCGCGAGCTTCGCGGTCAAGGCGGGAACGGGCGCGGCAGCGATCGGCGCGGGCTTCCACTCCGTCGACGGCATCGGCGCGGCGTCGTTCGATTTGAGCCACACCTACGCGAGCATCGGCGCGGCGCTGTCGCACATCGCGTAGGCGCAGCCGTCTTCAATGTTTGACCCATGCCCGCCGCGCCTTTAGCGCGGCGGGCATGAACTTCCTCTCCGACAACGCCGCCGCCGCGTGCCCCGAAGTCCTCGCAGCGGTCTTCGCCGCGAACGTCGCGCAGCCGCACGCCTACGACGGCGATCCGTGGAGCGCGCGGCTGAACGAGGCTTTCGGCACGTATTTCGGCACGCGCGTCGCGGTCTTCGCGGTGTCGTCGGGGACCGCCGCGAACGCGCTCGCGCTGGCGAGCATGGTGCCCCCCTATGGCGCGATCGTCTGCCACCGCGACGCCCATATCCAGGTCGATGAATGCGGTGCGCCCGAATTCTTCACTGGTGGCGCGAAGCTGCTGCTCGTCGACGGCGACCATGGCAAGCTGACCCCGGCGGGGATCGACGCCGCGCTCGCAGGTCATCGCGGCGACGTGCATCAGGTCCAGCCATCGGTCCTGTCGCTGACCCAGGCGACCGAGGCGGGGACTGTCTACACGCCGGCCGAGCTTGCGGCATTGGGCGAGCACGCGGCGCGGCGCGGCTGGCGGCTGCACGTGGACGGCGCGCGCTTCGCCAACGCTGTCGCGTCGCTAGGCTGCCATCCGGGAGACATTTCGTGGCGTGCCGGGGCGGCGGCGCTGTCGTTCGGGACAATCAAGAACGGCGGACTGTCGGCTGAGGCGATCGTGGTGTTCGACACCGGCCTCGCGACCGACCTGCGCTTCCGCCGCAAGCGCGCCGGACAGATGCCGTCGAAGGGGCGCTATCTCGCGGCGCAGCTGCTTGCGATGATCGAGAGCGGAGCGTCCGAGCGCAACGCGCGTGCCGCCAATGCCGGTGCGGCGCGGCTGGCGGCGGCGGCCGGCAAGCGCCTGCTCCACCCGGTCGAGGCGAACGAGGCGTTCGTCGCGCTCGGCGAACACAGCACCGCGTTGCGTGCACAGGGGTTCGGCTTCTACGACTGGAACGACGCCGGGTCGGGCGATGCGCGCTTCGTCGTCGCGTGGGACACACCCGCTACCGATGTCGATGCGCTCGCGGCGGCGCTGGCGGCGCTTCCGGCATGAACGCCCCCGCGCTGGCGCTGACCCCGCCGATCCGCCGCCTGCGGCCCGCGACGGTCGCGCAGTTCCTGATCCTGTCGTGCATCTGGGGCTCGACCTGGCTGGTCATCAAGGGCCAGATCGGGCCGGTACCGGTGGCGTGGTCGGTCAGCTACCGTTTCCTCATCGCCGGGACCGCGACGACTTTGCTGTGCCTCGTACTGCGCAAGTCGCTGCGCTTGCCCGCCGCCGCGCACGGCCTCGCGCTGCTCACCGCTTTCATGCAGTTCGCGTGCAATTTCAACTTCGTCTACCAGTCCGAACGCTATCTGACGTCGGGGCTGGTGGCGCTCGTGTTCGCGCTGATCGTCGTGCCCAACACTGTCTTCGCGCGGATCTTCCTCGGCACCCCGATCAGCGGGCGGTTCATCGTCGGGAGCGCGCTCGGCATCGCGGGCGTCGCGCTGCTCGTCGGGCGCGACCTCGATCTGGATGGGACCGGCGTCGCGCTTGGCCTCGTGCTGGCCGTGGCGGGCGTTCTCAGCGCGTCGGCGGCGAATGTGCTGCAGGCGTCACCCCGCATCCGCGAACTGCCTCTGGAGCCGTTCCTGGCGGCAACGCTGACCTATGGCGGGCTGCTTACCGCTGCCTTCGCGTTCGCCACCACGGGCCTCCCGCGCTTCGACCCGCGCGCCGAATATCTGGCAGGTGTCCTCTACCTCGGCCTCGTCGCCTCCGCGCTGGCGTTCCGCCTCTATTACGCGCTGATCCGCACCATCGGCCCGCCGCGCGCCGGCTATGTCAACGTCGTCGTGCCGCTCGTCGCGATGACGCTGTCGACGGTGTTCGAGGGTTTCCTGTGGACGCCGCGCGCGGTCGCTGGATGCGTGCTGGCGATCGTCGGGCTCGTCGTGGCGCTCAGGAGCCGGGAGTAGCGGGCGGCGCGCCGATGCCGCGCCGCGCTTGCCTTTTCGGCTGGATTGCGCTCGGAAAGCCGCATGAAGGCCGGGCAACATCCCTCCGAGGCCGCGCGCCTCGCGGCGCTGCGTGCCTATGCGATTCTCGACACGCCGCGCGAGTCGGATTTCGACGATATCGTCCTGTTGGCGTCGCGGACCTGCGGCACGCCGATCTCCGTCATCAACCTGATCGACGCGGAGCGGCAATGGTTCAAGGCCGAGACCGGCCTCGGCGTCCGCGAAACGCCGCTCGACACCTCGATCTGCGCGCACGTCATCCTCGAAGACGAGTTCGTCGAAATCCACGACACGCTCGCCGATCCGCGGATGGCCGACAATCCGCTGTGCCTCGCCGAGCCGGGCCTGCGCTTCTATGCGGGCGCGCTGCTGCGGTCGAAGGGCGGCTTCCCGATCGGCACGCTGTGCGTCCTCGATCACCGGCCACGCGTTCTCGATGCTGAGCAGCGCGACGCGCTGCGCATTCTCGCGCGGCAGGTGATGACGCAGCTCGACCTGCGCGCGGTGATCGCCAGCGAGGCGGTGCTGCGCAGCGAGATCGATCATCGCGTCAAGAATTCGCTGCAAGTCGTTGGCGGCTTCGTCATGCTCGAAGAGCGCGCGCTGGCGAACGACGAAGCGCGCGCCGCCCTCGGACGGGTAGCGCGGCAGATCGACATCGTCGCCGCGCTCCACGATCAGCTGGGCATGGCCGGCGCCGACGCGCGGATCGACCTCGGCCCCTATCTCGACCGCGTCGTCGCCTTGATCGACGCCAGCTTCGCCGCTGCCGTCTCGGTCGAGGGACGCTTCGACGCTGTCTCCGTCGATGCGCGCGTTGCGTCGATCGTCGCGACCATCGTCAACGAGCTCGCCGCCAACGCCGCGAAGCACAGCCTCAAGGGGTCGTCGGGAACGATCTCGCTGAGCGGCGAGCGCGTCTCGGGCACCGGCTATCGGCTGATCTGCCGCGACGACGCCCCGCCGGGTGCGGGCGAGGCGGTCGTACCGAACGGCAGGGTCGGCCTCGGGCTCAGGATCCTCACCGCGTCGGTGCGCCAGCTCGGCGGGACGATGACCGCGACCACCGACGACGCCGGCTATTCGACGCGGCTCGACTTCAACCTGTCGGCCGCGTGATCGATCGCCAGGTCGCCGGCGCTGGCCGGAGCGCGGCGGCGAACCAGGGCAGATTCGTGTGAGCCTATTCCAAGGCGACGAGCTACTCCGCCGCGACCTTGTCCGCCTGCTCCAGCCCCCGGCAAATCCGCCAGACCTTCTCGGGCGTCGCGGGCATTTCCAGCTGCGTCCCGTCGAGCGCGTCGATGATCGCGTTCATCACCGAGGGCATCGCGCCGATGGTGCCCGCCTCGCCGCAGCCCTTGACGCCGAGCGGATTGGTCGGACTCGGTGTGCCCAGCGTGTCGAAGCCGATGGCGGGCGGCATGTCGTCGGCGCGCGGAATGCCGTAATCCATGAAGCTGCCCGTCTGCAGCTGTGCTGCGTCGTCGTAGACGATGTTCTCGAGGATCGCCTGCCCCAGCCCCTGCGCGACGCCGCCGTGGACCTGGCCCTCGACGAGCAGCGGGTTCACCATCAGGCCGAAGTCGTCGACCAAGCTGTAGCGCACCACCGCGACCTTGCCCGTCGCGGGGTCGACCTCGACCTCGGCGATGTGGCAGCCGTTGGGGAAGGTCGGCGCGGGCTTGGCGGGCTTGTAGCGCGCGCGGCCGTCGAGGCCTTGCGGATGCGCGGCGGCGAGTTCGGCAAGGCTCATCGTGCGGTTGGTGCCGCGGTTGCGGAACACCCCGCCCTCGTAGTCGACGCCCTCGCCGAGATCGGCCTCGGCGAGAGCAATCCCGCGCGCGATGACCTCGTCGGCGGCCTGCTGCGACGCGGCGCCGCCCCACGCCATGCTGCGCGACCCGCCAGTGCCATTGCCCTGCTCGAGCCGGTCGGTGTCGCCCTGGACGATACGGACCTGTTCGGAGTCGATGCCCAGCCGTTCGGCGACGACCTGCGCGTAGGCGGTCTCATGGCCCTGGCCGTTCGACTGGGTGCCGACCGCGACTTCGACCATGCCGTCCGATGCGACGCGAACGTCGGCGAACTCCTCGGAGCTGCCACCGCCGGCAATTTCGACGTAGAACGCCATGCCGCGCCCGTAGCGCAGGCCCTTGCGCGCTGCGGCTGCCTTACGGCCTTCGAAGCCGTCCCAATCGGCCTGCAGCCGCGCCTTCGCCAGCACGGCCGGGAAGTCGCCGATGTCAAAGGTCAGCCCGATGCCGTTGTCGTGCGGAAGCTCGTCCGAACGCAGCAGGTTGCGGCGACGGATTTCGTCGACCCCGATCCCGAGTTCGCGCGCCGCGGCTTCGAGCAGCCGCTCCATGACGTACGCGCTTTCGGGCCGCCCCGCGCCGCGATAGGCGTCGACGGGGGTGCAGTTGGTGACGACGCCGTGGACGAGGTTGTGGATCGCCGGGATACGGTAGACGCCGCCCATGATGCGCCCGCCCGCCCAGGTCTGGATCGCCGGGCCGAACTGCGCCTGGTACGCGCCGAGGTCGGACCACGTCTCGACGGTCAGCGCGGTGATCAGGCCGTCGGCATCGAAGCCCAGCGCCGCCTCGCTGACCATCGCGCGGCCGTGGGTGTCCGACTGGAAGGCGTCGCCGCGCTCGCCGGTCCATTTGACGGGACGGCCGAGCTGCTTCGCGGCGTGAAGCACGAGGATATACTCGGGGTAGAGAAACGCCTTCATGCCGAAGCCGCCGCCGACATCGCCGGTCACGACGCGCATCTGCTCGGGCGCGACCTTCATGATGCCCGCGAGGAGGTTGCGTGCCGAGGCGACGCCCTGCCCGCCGAAATCGAGCGTGTAGCCCTTGTCGGCATCCCAATGGCCGACGGCGGCGCGCACCTCCATCGACGTCGGCGCGACGCGGTTCTGGACGATTCGCATACGCGTGACGTGCGTCGCCGCCGCGATGCCTGCGGCGGCCTTGTCACCATTGCCGACCTGCCAGTCGAAGATGCTGTTCGAAGTCGCTTCGTCCCAGACCTTGGGCGCGCCCGGCGCAATCGCCGCCTCGATCGAACCGACCGCGGGCATCTCGGCATAGTCGACCTCGATCGCGTCCGCCCCCAGCCGCGCCGCCTCGCGCGTCTCGGCGACGACGAACGCGACGCCGTCGCCGACGAAGCGGACATAGTCGCCGGTCAGCATGTAGCGCGGCGTTGTCAGCGGGGCAGACAATGGCATCAGGCATGGCACGACGCCGAGCTCTGCCACGTCGTCGTGCGTATAGACCGCGACGACGCCGGGTATGGCCTTGGCGGCGCTGGTGTCGATGGCGACGATCTTGGCGTGGCCATAGGGCGAGCGCAGCGTCGTCGCGAACAGCGCACCCTCGGCGCGGATGTCGTCGGTGTAGCGCCCCTTGCCCGTCAGCAGGCGGACATCCTCGACGCGCTTGACCGGCTGGCCGACACCGAACTTCATGGATTTTGCTCCGTCAGGCAGGCGCGCAGGCCCGTGCGGTAGTCAGGATAGCGCAGTCGAACGCCGAGGTCGCGGGTCATCTTGCGTGCGGCGATGCGGCGCGTCTCGGCGTAGAAGCCCTGCGCCATCGGTCCGAGCGCGCCGATCGGCACAACCGGCGGATAGGGCCGCCCGAGCAGGTCGCAGGCGTATTCGAGCACGGCGTTGCCGCTCGCGGGCTCGCCGTCGGCAAGGTTGTAGATGCCCGATGCGCCCCGCGCCAAGCTCGCGACGACGCTCGCGACGATGTCGTCGACATGGATGCGCCCGAATACCTGGGTCCGCGGCGCATCGACCCGCTGCGCGGCCCCGCTGCGGACGCGGTCGAGGGCCGAGCGACCGGGGCCGTAGATGCCGGGCAGACGGAAGACGCGGACCTCCGGGCGAAGCGCCTGCCACGCCAAGTCCGCCACAGTCCGCGCGTCGCGCCGCCCGCCGCCGACCGGGGCAGTCTCGTCGACCCATGCGCCTTGCGTGTCGCCATAGACCCCCGTCGAGGACAGGTAGCCGAACCATTGTGCAGGGGCGGCACGGAGCGCGGCGGCGTGCTGCGCGAGGACGGGGTCGCCGCCAAGACCGGGCGGCACGCTCGACAGGATGTGCGTGGCTTGCGCGATCAGGCCGGGCAGGCGGGGATCGTCGAGGGGAAGGTACGCGCGGCTGGTGCCGGTGACGTGCCAGCCGTCGCCGCGCAGACGAGCGGTGAGGCGCGACGCAGTGTAGCCAAGGCCGAAGATCAGGAGGTGGGGCATTTCGGCAGGTATAGCGCGTACCGGTCCTGCGCCGCCATTGCCGCCGACCACCGAATTCGATACTCTACCGGAATGGATCTCGACTTGGCCCGCGACTGGTTGCAGAGCCACCTGCGCGCGCCGGTGCCCGTCGATGGTCGCCGCTCCGACATCACCGCGCATGTCTGGAACTGGTTCAACGCCTACAAAATGTGGGAAGCGAACGACACCTTCCTCAAGGCGTTCAAGCAGAAGCGGCTGTGCATCACGCAGCGGCCTGACGAGGACAACGTCACCGATACGCTCAAGACCCAGTATGCCATGTCAGCGCTCGGCTCGACGGTTGCCAAGTCGCCCAAGATCGACGTGCCGGGCGTCACGTACACCGTCGGCGTCGAGTCGCTGGCGACGCGCATGAACCCCGCCAATTATTCGGGCGTCAATGAACAGGGCATCAAGCATAAATACGCGCTCGGGCTGTTCGACCTCAGCGCATCGCTGCTCAACCCCGAATTCGACACCATCAAGGGACAGCTGCGGTGGTCGCTCACGGGCCCGAAGGCATTGTGGCGCATCGTCTTCATCCCGCTGCCCAAGCCCCAGGATGTTGCGATGTTCGACGAGCTCAACCGCTTCGCCAAGGCGACCAAGGATCCGATCCTGCTCGGCATCGTCAAGTTCATCCGGCACCGCATGACGCGACCCAAGCTCGCCGCGGCCGAGGACATGGGGGCCGGCCCTTATGTCTGGACGCCCAAGGACAGCGTCCAGAAGAAAATCAAATACGGCTTCAAGAGCGACGAGGGCGTCGCGACCGACCAAACGCAACATCGTGTCGATACAGCGCGCCAAGATTATCAAAAGATCATCGAGGCCCCGAAAAAAATTCTCGGGCGCGGCGAGGACAAGGTCGTCGCGTCGAACGAGTTAACCATCGCGTTGCGCCAGCGCGACGGCAAGCGCTTCCCGATCATAACGCAGTTCGATGAGGGCAATAATCGTTTCAACTTTGTCGGCCGCAACGATTATTTCCGTCAGCCCTTCATCCCCGACCACTGGAAGGGGACGCAGGAAATCCGGCAGGTCTGAGGGTCAGCGCACCCCCGCCTCGCCGAGATGCTCGGCCTTCCACTGCATCGCCTGATGGATGCGCGTGTAGCCCGACGGATGGTCGTAGAACACCGCCTCCTCGAACTTGCTCGGCTCGAGCTTGCGGTACTGGCCGAGGCGCAGCGCCGAGCGCGCGAAGCCGTCGGGGGCGCGTGCCGCATTCAGTCCGAAGATGTCGGCCTGCGCCTCCTGAAAGCGCGTGATTGTGTTGGTCACCGGCGTCGCGACAAGGAAGAACAGCGTGAAGACGATCATCGCGACGGCGACGGCGGCGGGGTCGCCGATACCCTCGACCCCCCAACGCGGATTGCGCGCGATCAGGGCGGGCACGCCGAACTGTACCGCGACGAACCCTGCGACGATAACGGCGGCAAAGGCGAAGATGCCGACGTAGATGTGCCCCAGCACATAGTGGCCGACCTCGTGCCCCATCACCGCGACGGTCGCGGCATCGTCGTGGGTCATGAGCAGGTTGTCGTTCAACGCGACGCGCGCCGTCGGCCCCAGCCCCGCGACGTTCGCCGAGACGCGCGTCGTCTGGCGCGAAGCGTCGACGACGAGCACATTGGTCACCGGTACGCCGTTGCCGCGCGCCACCTGAAGGATTTGGCTACGTAGCGGCGAGTCGGCCATCGGCGTGTATTTGTTGAACAGCGGCTCGATGACGACCGGCGCGACGGCAGCGAAGAACGCCATGACAACGATCGTCAAACCCCCGGCATAGATCCACCAGCGCTTCGGCGAGCGCCGCACGCCGACCATGATCGCCGCGACGATCAGTGCGAAGATCGGCAGGCCGATGCCAGCGCCCTTCGCCCAGTCCCCCGCCCACTGCGCGAAATTCTGCGTCGACATGCCGTATTGGTGCTCGCGGACGAAGTCGGTGTATATCGTCCACGGCAGCGTCAGCAGCGTCGATAGCGCGATGAACGCCAGCGCCCAGAGCAACGTTGCGAGGAACATTCGTCCCCCGGTGACGCGGCGGCTCCACCCCGACAACCGCGCCGCGATACCGGTGCGCAGCAGCGCCCACGCGATGCCGATGCCAACGACGGCGTTCCACAGCGTCAGCCAGTAGCCGCCCTCGAAATAGGCGTCGGACTTCGCCCGCGCCGCGCCGTTGAAGGTCGCGAGATAGGCGCGCGTCGCGGCGTCGACGTCGAAAGCGGCGGCAGTGATCGACATGATGTCCCCTCGAAGTGTCCCGCATGACTAACACGGTCAGCGAACGGCGCAAGGGACTGTTCTTGCACCTCCCACCCCGCGACGCGCGGAGAAGCGCGGGTGCAGTTCAGGCTTGTGGCGCGCTCTCGACCGGCGCCGGCGCGCGGCGCGGCGCGAACGGTTCGAAGAACTGCCCCGTCAGGCTCGCGGGCATCGGCGTCGCAGTGCCGTAGGCGGCGGGCCAGTGCTTCGGGACATAGTGCGTCCCGAAGATGCGGTCGAAGACGGGCAGCATCGACGCGTAATTGTGGTCCTGATGGTCGTCGCGGGTGTGATGCCAGTGGTGGAAGGCGGGGCTCGACAGCAGCCACTCGAGCGGCCCCAGTCGCCAGCGCAGATTGGCATGAATGAAGAAGCTCCACAGCGTGCCGATCAGCAAGACCAGCATCGGCACGAGGTCGGGCTTGCTGCCGACCGTCGAGGCGAGGCCGGTGGCGAACAGCAGCACCATGCCGCACAGCCGCGTGAACAGCATGTCGACCGGATGGGCGCGCGTGTTGACGAGGAAGTTCATGTGTTCCGCGCTGTGATGAACGGCGTGGAAGCGCCACAGCAGCGGGAATTCGTGGCTCCAGCGGTGGCCCCAGTAGAAGCCGATCTCGCCGACGACCATCGCTGCGATCATCCGCGCCCACAACGGCAGCGCGGCGGCGGCCCCGGTCCAGCTTGCCGGCAGCACGGCATGGACCATCGTCGCGAGCAGCGCGAGCGGCGGCGCGAGCAGCGCGACGGTCACGAGGCTGTTGACGAAGTACCAGCCGAGGTTGGTCGCCCAGCCGGCGTGGAAGAAGGGCTGCTTGCGCACCGCGAACAGATATTCGAGCGGCGCGAACAGGACGATGGTGATGCCCAGCCACGCGCTGGTCCGCAGCACTGACAGCATAAGCGTTTGCAGATGATGCGAATCGAGCAGCGTCATCGCTCACTCCTAGCGCGAACCGCCACGCGAATCATCCCCCGCCGAAACGAAAAGGCCGGGCGAGACTGGATCCCGCCCGGCCTTGTTGTCGCAGCGTGGCCCGGATCAGGCGGCGACGACGCCCGAGCGGCGGCGGCGCGCCAGTGCCCCGACCCCGCCGAAGCCGACGAGCAGCATCGCCCACGTCGCCGGCTCGGGCACACCGGGCACGACATCGGGGGTGAAGGTGACGCCGTCGAGCAGCGCGAACGGCGGCACCGGCAGGTTGCCGTAGGCGAGGAACGACAGCGTCTCGGTCGCATTGTTGGCGATGAAGTCGAAGCTCGCGTGCGCCCAACCGGAGAATGTGTGGTTGGCGAGGCTGTAGTTCTCGAGCGTCTGCGTCTGGCCCGCGAAGCTCACCGACCAATGCTGGATGGTGTCGCCGTCGAAGCCCGCCTGCTGGGCGTAGCCGTAATCGAAGCCGACGCTGTAGGTCTTGCCGATCGTCAGACCGGTGATGACCTGCTCGATCGGCGCGGTGCCGAACGCGCCGTCGGCGGCGACGAAATTGCCGCCCGACGGGCTGCTCGCGGGCAGGACGCTGAGGCCGCCGTTATTGCTGCCCCATAGCGACAGCGCGCCGTAGACGCCGCTGGCGCCCGTCGTGTCGCCGGTGCCGCTGGCGAACAGGAAGTTGTAGCCGGTGGTCGTCCAGCCCGTCGCGTCGACGTTGTAACCAAGCTGACCGCTCGGCGCGGTTACGGTTTCGAAACCGCCATTGATAAAACTATTGGCGAGCGCGGGCTGTGCCGCAGCGATCGCGGCCCCGCACAGTGCCGCTGTCAGGAACTTCATGGTGGTAACCCCCTACGTAACATACAGGCAGCAAGACGCTGCACTGCGCAGGCGTCTAGTCGATCGATTCACTCCCCGCAAGACCGTTGCGATGCGGTAACTATCTTCGAAACGCGGTGCGCGGCGCCGACGGCCGTCGGAAATGTTCGCGTCTGCCGCGCCGGCGCGCTAGGCGGAGCGTGTCCCGTTCGAAGGTCCGTGCATGTCCGACGCCGCTGCCCCGCCCCGCACCGTGCGGCTCGCCGACTACCGCGCGCCCGACTGGCTGGTGCTCGAGGTCGCGCTCGACTTCGACCTCGATCCGGCGCGGACGGTGGTCCGCGCCCGCCTGACCGTCGTGCGGAACGGCGACCACGACCGCCCGCTGGTACTCGACGGGCAGGACCTCGAACTGCTGGCGCTGCGCGTCGACGGCAGCCCCAGCCTTGCCACGCCGTCCGCCGAGACGCTGACGCTGTCGCTGAGCGGCGACCGCGCGGTGATCGAGACCGAGGTCGCGATCGCGCCTGCCGCCAACACGCGGCTGATGGGGCTGTACGCCTCGGGCGGCAAGCTGTGCACGCAGTGCGAGGCGGAAGGCTTTCGGCGCATCACCTTCTTCCCCGATCGTCCCGACGTGCTGTCGCGCTACCAGGTCCGGCTGACCGCCGATGCGGCGCAGTTCCCGGTGCTGCTGGCGAACGGCAACCCCGGCGCGACCGGCCGCGACGGCGACCGCCACTGGGCCGAATGGACCGATCCGTGGCCCAAGCCGTGCTACCTCTTCGCCGCCGTGGCGGGCGATCTCCAGCCGTTCCGCGACAGCTTCACGACGCTGTCGGGCCGGCATGTCGAGCTGGCGATCTGGGTCGCCGCCGCCGACCTGCCGCGCTGCGCGCATGCGATGGCGGCACTCAAGACCTCGATGGCGTGGGACGAGGCCAACTATGGCCGCGAATACGACCTCGACGTGTTCAACATCGTCGCGGTCGCCGACTTCAACTTCGGCGCGATGGAGAACAAGGGTCTCAACGTATTCAACTCGAAGTACATCCTCGCCGACGCCGAAACCGCCACCGACGCCGATTTCGATGCTGTCGCGGGTGTCGTCGCGCACGAGTATTTCCACAACTGGACGGGCAACCGCATCACCTGCCGCGACTGGTTCCAGCTGTCGTTGAAGGAAGGCCTGACGGTGTTCCGCGACCAGCAGTTCAGCGCCGACCAGGGCAGCCGCGCCGTGCGCCGCATCGACGACGTGCGGGCGTTGCGCGCGGTGCAATTCCAGGAGGACGCCGGCCCGCTGGCGCACCCGATCC
>JBBQVB010000010.1:0-38490 GCA_038211965.1 Sphingomonadales bacterium | reverse complement strand
CGGGACCATCTCCGCGCGCTGGCGCAGCGCGTAGAGGTCAACGACGGCGAAGTGCGCATCATGGGATCGAAGTCCGACCTGCTGCGGACGCTTGCCGCCGCAGGCGGTGCGGGAACGCTGCCGGGCGCAGTGCCCAGCTTTGTTCCGAAGTGGCGGAGAGGGTGGGATTCGAACCCACGGTGCGCTTGCACGCACAACGGTTTTCGAGACCGTCCCGATCGACCACTCTGGCACCTCTCCGCAGGAAGCGCAGGCCGCTTGGCCGGTCGAGGGGGCACATAGCGCGTGGCGGGCGCGCTTGCCAAGCCCGGATGCGCCTTGCCCTTCACGAAACTCCGGCGCATCCTATATGTTGTGGCACAGGGCGTGCGTGGTCGCCCGAGAGGTCAGGGTATGACAGAAAGTAAGCTGAGGTTTCCGGCGGCGGTGGCGATGCCGGTCGCGACGTTCGGCATCGGCGAGGTCGTTCGGCACAAGCTGTTTCCGTTTCGGGGCGTCATCTTCGACGTCGATCCGGAGTTTGCCAATTCGGACGAGTGGTGGGAGGCAATCCCCGAGCCCGTGCGACCGCGCAAGGATCAGCCGTTCTATCACCTGCTCGCCGAGAACGACGAGGCGGCCTACGTGGCCTATGTCAGCCAGCAGAACCTGATCCGCGAGGATGGTGCCGAGGAGGTCGGTCATCCGGCGATCAAACAGATGTTCGGCGGCTTCGAGGACGGGCGCTATATCTTGCGGCCCGAGGTGCGCAACTGACCGCTACCGACTGACCGGCTGCCTGCTGGTGATGGACGTCAGCATCCGCTGGCGATGAATCGGCGGACGTTGCCGAGCAGTTCCTCGGACGCGAACGGCGAGATCGGCGCAGGGGCTTCGCTGCCTGCCGTGAGTAGCGCGTCGATTGCCGCCCCTAGCGCGTCCTCGCGCTCGACATGGTGGAGGCCCGGTCGATTGCCGACATTCTTGATCGTCGCCAACTGATGGTCGGTATTGTGCTCGCCCAGCGTCTGAAGCCTCGGCAGCATCAGTAGCGGCTTGGCCGCCTCGATCGCCGTGATGATCGATCCCATTCCCGCGTGGGCGACGAACAGCACCGCCTCCGCAACCGCCGCACGATATTCGCCAGGCGGCATCAGGCGGACGAAACGCGCGTGGGCGGGCTCGAACTTGCCGTTGCCGATCTGCGCCAGCACCGGCGTCCCGGGATGCGCCGCGGCCCACTCGTCGACGGCACGGATCAGGCGGTCGAACGGCATCATCGACCCGACCGAGACGAAGATCACAGCACGCTCCCCCAGCATGGCACATCGGCCGTGGCGAGGTCGGGCCACTGCGTCACCGTCCGATGCGCGAAGGCCCGCGCGATCTTGCCCGACGAGGACAATTGCTCGCTGTTGGCGACGCTGTCGATCCACAGTGTCCGCGCCCCCGACAGCCGCCCCAGCACGAGCGCGGCGAGCGGCGGCATGGCGCCGGTCGTCACCACCACATCGGGGCGGACCGTGGCGATAACCCGCGCCAGCTGCAGCGATACCGCGCCGAAATTCCACCAATCAGCGCGCGACGCGTCGCGAAAGGTGAAGAAGGGCGCTCCCGGCACGTCGACCGCCGAAGCGGCGTGAACCGTCGCATAGCTGATGTCGCAACCTTCGAACGCCGGGCGCAGGCGCAGCAGCTGCACCCAATGCCCGCCCCCCGACGCAATCGCCAACACCCGCGTCCGCCGCTCCGCCATCCGCTCGTGTCCCGCCGCTGCAACTGACGCGCATCAATCGGGGCGGAGCGGGGGAGTCAAGCGCGGGGCAGGGGATCGCTGCTTGACGCGCACGGGCGCAGCGGCGACTTTTCGACCTGAACTGCGGGGGCGGGACATGCTTAAAAAATCGTTCTGCCACATCGCGCTGACTGCCATCGTGGCAATGTCGGGCGGCGTAACCGCCGCTGCCGCGCCGCCGCTATCGGCCTATGGCAAACTCCCCGGTTTCGAGCGCGCGGCGATGTCACCCTCTGGCGACCGCTTCGCCGTGGTCGGCGTGCTCGGCAACGAGCGCAGCGTCGCGGTGTTCGACATTGCCCGCACTCCGCTGCTCGTCATGCCGGTCGGTGCGTACAAGGTCCGGCGGATCGAGTTCGCCGACGACAATCATCTGATCATGTGGCTCGGCAGCGTGTTCGACCTCGGTCCCGACTTCCTCGTCTCCAAGGTCGAACTCACTGCTGCTACGGTCATCGACGTTGCGCGCCGGCATCTCCTGCCGATCCTCCGGAAGGACAATAATTTCGGCGGTGTATCCGACTATTTCGGAACGTCGTCGGATGACGGTCGCCAATACGCGTATTTCAGTGCGATCACGCTCGGGCGAAGCCACCTGACCGGCGACACGGTCTGGGAGGGCGGCAACCCGGATCTGTACCGCGTCGATCTCGATACCGGCGCGGGCCGCATCATTGCCAAGCACGCCGAAGGGTCGACGCGCCGCGACTGGATCGTCGATGAGCATGGCGCGGTCGCCGCAACGCTCGATTTCAATACATCACAAGGCAAATGGTCGCTTCGCGGCGCGGCGGGGTCGGAGCTCGCGTCTGGCATGGCGCCGCTTGGAGAGGTCGGCCTGCTCGCGCTGGGTCGAACACCGGGAACGGTCGTCTACGCCATCAATGGCGCAGACCGCCGCACGCGCTGGCTCGAAACCGGTATCGGAGCGAGCGAACCCCTTTTCGACGATCGTTCGGCGAACGAACTCACGGTCGATCGGGCCACACGCCGCGTCACGGGCTACGTCAGCGCCGCCGACCGGCCCGAGGCGCACTTCCTCGATCCCAAGCGAGAGGCGCGGATGCGCGGCGTGCGCAAGGCGTTTCCCGGCCTCGGTGTCGAGCTTATCGATGCCAGCGCCAGCTTCGACCGGATGATCGTCAAGACCGTGGGCGACGGCGATTCGGGGACATGGTGGCTTGTCGACATCAAGGCAGGCACCGCAAGCGATATCGGTTCATCCTATCCGCAAGTGAAGGATGCTGACGTGGCGGCGGTCCGCATGGTGTCGTGGAAGGCAGCCGACGGTCTCGAGCTGGCCGGCGTCTTGACCCTCCCTCCCGGTCGCCCGGCAAAGAACCTGCCGCTGATCGCGCTGCCCCATGGCGGGCCCGCGGCGCGCGACTACCCGGGTTTCGACTGGTGGGCGCAGGCGCTCGCAGCCCAGGGCTATGCAGTGTTCCAGCCCAACTTCCGTGGCTCGACCGGTTACGGCGATGCATTCCAGCGCGCTGGCGACGGCGAATGGGGCGGCAAGATGCAGACCGACATTTCGGACGGCGTCGCCGAACTGGCGCGGCAGGGAATCGCCGATCCGGCGCGGGTCTGCATCGTCGGCGCGAGCTATGGCGGGTACGCCGCGCTTGCGGGCGTCACGCTCCAGCACGGCCTGTACCGTTGTGCGGTGGCGGTCGCCGGCGTCAGCGACCTCGAAGCCTTGATCGCGTACGAGTCGAAGGCCAGCGCGCGAAGCCGGACCGCGACGCGCTCTTGGCAAACGATTGTCGGGAGCGGTCGCAAACTCGCGGACCGGTCGCCCGCCAGCGCCGCCGCGCGCGCCGATGCCCCCGTCCTGCTGATCCACGGCACCGGCGATACCGTGGTGCCGTACGAGCAGAGCACGACGATGCTCGCGCGGCTGCAGCGGGCAGGCAAGCGCGGGGAGCTGGTGACGCTCGCCGGTGAGGACCATTTCCTGTCGCTCGGCGAGACTCGACTGGCGATGCTGAACGCGACGGTCGAGTTCGTGCGTCGCCACAATCTGCAGGAAATTAATTCGCACTAGATTTTTCGCGTAGCCTTACTCCGCACTACGTGCTAATCAGGGATTCGTATAGCGGAGATTGCACCCTTGCGAATGCGCGAACTCGAAGAGCGGACGGGGGTGGGTCGCGAGACGATTCGCTTCTACATCCGCGAGGGGCTGCTGCCCGAACCCGACCGCGCGTCGCGGAACTCGGCGTCGTATAGCGACAACCACGTCAAGCGGGTCCGCGCGATCAAGCGCTTGCAGGAGGAGCGTTTCCTGCCGCTGGCGGTGATCCGCACGCTGCTCGACGGGATCGACGGTGCTGGTGACGGCGAGCGCTGGCTCGAGCCGCAGGCCTTTCCGCAGCTCGACAGCTTGTTGACGCAGCGCCTGGACCATGATGCAGCGCGGGTGCCGGTCGCTGCGGCGCTGGCGCAGACCGGGCATGATGCCGACGACCTCGCCGAACAGCTCGAGACCGGCGCGATCACCGTCGATGCGGCGGGCACGATCAGCGCGCGCGACGCGGCGATCATGCGCGTGCTCGGTGACCTCAAGGCCAACGGCTTCACCCGCGAACGCGGTTTCCACGGCGAGGGGATGCAAATCTACTTCGATTTCGTCGAGTGGATCACGACGCAGGAGATGCGGCTGTTCTTCGAACACACCGCGGGCCAAGTCGGCGAGGCCGAGGCCGCCGACATGGCCGAGCGCGGCATTGCCTCGATCAACGAACTGCTCGGCTTGCTGCGGACGCGCGCCATTCTGGGCAAGCTTGCCGCGCGCCGCCGGATTGCCAACGACAATAGCTGAAACCACCTTGGGAGACCGCCGATGACCGCCTTCAGCGACAACTACCGCCTGACGCCGACGGGCCCGACGTGGAACGTCGCGCAGGAATTCCAGGCGGTATTCGACTTCGAATATTCCGACGACCGCAAGGATCTGCTCAAGCTCTACGCCAAGGGCAAGGCGCAGCAATGGGATGCCGAGCACCGCATCGACTGGAACCAGGAGCTCGAATACGAAAACCCGATGGGGCTGCCCGAGCAGCAGATGGCGATCTATGGCTCGCCAATCTGGGACAAGATGGACAGCAAGAACCGCGTCGAGCTGCGCCGCGCCTTCGCTGGCTGGCAGCTCAGCCAGTTCCTCCACGGCGAACAGGGCGCGCTGATCTGCGCCGCCAAGATCGTCCAGCAGGTCCCCGACCTCGAAGCCAAGTTCTATGCCAGCACGCAGACGATCGACGAGGCGCGTCACGTCGAGGCGTACAAGCGACTGATCGAAAAGCTCGGCGTCAGTTTCCCGATGACCGGGCCGCTGGCGACATTGCTCGAGCAGGTGCTGACCGACAGCCGCTGGGACATGACGTATCTCGGCATGCAGGTCGTCATCGAGGGGCTGGCGCTGGCGGCGTTCAGCGGCATCCGCGACATGACGACGTCGCCGCTGGCCGGCGCGGTCAACGCCTACGTCATGCAGGACGAGGCGCGCCATGTCGCCTTCGGGCGGCTGTCATTGCGCGAATATTACCCGCATCTGACCAGCGGCGAGCGGCGCGAACGCGAGGAGTTCCTCGTCGAGGCGTGCTACCTGATGCGCGACCGCTTCGAAGCGCGCGAGGTTTGGGAATCGCTCAACCTCGATGCCGACGAGTGCATCAAATACGGGTTGGAAAGCCCGAACCAGAAGATGTTCCGCAACCATCTGTTCAACCGCATCGTGCCGATCGTCGCCGACATCGGGCTGTGGGGGCCGACGGTGCAGAAGGGCTACACCGAAATGGGCGTCTATGATTACATGAACGTCGACATCGACGCGATGCAGGCCAATGACGATAAGGTGGCCAATGATTACGACGCGCGCGGCCGCAACATCCGCGAGGTCGCGGCGATCGCCGCGGAGTAGGCGTCAGAAACGCGCCGACAGCGTCAATGCGGGGCCGGTGTCCGGCGCGGCGTGGCCCGCGACGCGGACGCGGTAGTCGAGGCTGGCAGCGACCGGCCCGGCACGCGCGGTGACGGTGGGTCCGACGTCGAAACGGCCGACGGTCGTTCCTGCGCGCTGAATGCTCGACCAGAGGCTGACGCCTGGCTCGATGCGGACCGGACCGGTGAGGAAGGGCGTGACCGCGCGCGCCTGAACGCTCGCGAACAGGTCGCGGCGGCGCGCCCCGACGATCCCCGCCTCGGCGTAGGCGTCGGCGAGTACGGGGCCGAGCTTTTGGGCGCGGCCACCGGCGGCGCGAAGCGTCCACGCATCGCGCGCGCCGTCGCCGACTGCGACCATTCGCTCGGCCGTCAGCGACGCGCCGGGCGCGACCTGCCAGCGGAGCCCGACTGCCGCCTGGACACTACCGCCGTCGAAGCCGTCGATCCCGAAGCCCGCGCTGCGGTGCGCGACGGTCGCGCGCGCGACGACCGAAAGCGGGTGCCGCGCGAGCGGGTCGAGCGTCCACGCCAGCGCCGCCCCCGACTGGCCGCCGCCGAGCAGCGGCGCGACACCGAAGCCCGGACTTCCCCCGTCGCGAAAGAGGACATACGCCTCGCCGGACCAGCGGCGTTCGAGGGCGTCGAGCGCGCGGTGCCAGCGCGGCGCACCGGTCGCGTCGGGTGCAGCGGCGAGAGCGGCGGTGAAACCCCGCGCAGCCGCACGTCGGTCGTGCGGGAGCGCGGCATAAGCAGCGGTTGCGAGGCCGAAGGCCTGATCGGCCGAGCTTGTCAGAGTTGGCACAACGGTTGCGGTTGCGGTTGCGGTTGCGGTGGCGCCGTCGTTGGCTGGAAAGCCAGAGCTGGCGGGTACCGGTGCCGTGTCCGCCGCGCCCGGTCCAAGTGACGGAGCGGACGACCGGTCCGCCAACGCGGAAGGTTGTTTCGACGCGTAGGCGAAACTCGGGTCCCGTGCGTCATGTGGGCGGAGATCGGCACCCAGATACGGGGCTCCCGCCCACGTTGGTGCCGGTAGCACAACCGGATTCCGGCCTCCGCCAGAATGCCGGACCAGAGGGGACAGGGGCGCCTCGGACGGCGCAAATACCGTCGCTGCCATGCGCGCCAGTGCGCGCTCACGCGTCGCCTCGTCCGCCCGCCACGCGATCGCCCGCGCCACGTCTGCGCGCGCACCCGCGACGACGACCGGCATGCGGCTGATCCCCCATGCACCGCACCCCGCCGCGACGACCGCAAGGAAACGCAAGGGGCCAAGCCGGAGCCGCCTCACTCGACCCCCGGAAAGCGGTGGGCAGTTTTGTCCCAGACCAGCGTGCTGCGCCCGCGCCGGATCGAGAGATAGCGCCGCGTCGCGCGCGCCGCCGCGACCGCATTGATCGCGTTGCCGACGACGACGCGCGGGACTGCGCGAAGGCCCTCGCGCCAGCCGTGGACCGAGGCCGTAAACCCCGCGCGCAGCAGCAGCCGCCAGATCAGCACGGCGGTCGTGAACCTGATGACTGTCGCGAGCGCGCTGCCCGGCGGCACCAGCGGCGCGAAGGCCGCCATGTCAGGCACTAGGCGCGCCAACCCGCGGTCGACCAGCACGAGCGCGCCCGCGCCATAGGCGAACAGCGTCAACAATGCCGCGACGATTGCCTTGCGGTCGCGCAGCAACATCAGCCTGTCGGCCCAGCCGCCGCGCCACCCCAGCCGGTCCCAACCGCCGAACGCGATGCCGAGCAGCCAGCGCGTCTTCTGCGTCAGGGCGGCCTGCATCGTGGCGGGGAAATGCTCGCGCGTCGCGACGATGTTGCGGCGGCGGTCGGCGCGTCGACCCATCGCGCTACCGCCGATCCGCACCAGCGCGCCGCGTCCGCCGAGCGCCTTGATGCGGAGACCCAGCTCGTAATCCTCGGTCAGGCAGGCCGCGTCGAAGGGCAGCCCGCTCGCCGCATCGGCGATGCGGCCGAGCATGTCTCGCCCGATCGCGCAGGCGACCCCGGCGCTGGGCACCGCCGCGCCGATGGCCTCGCGCACGACCAGGTCCTTGACGTGGCTCTCGGCAAATTCGTCGAGATAATGGCCGCTGATCCAGCGCGACGATGTATCGACGAGCGGCACGACGGGCAGTTGCACCATCGCGAGGCGCGGCATGAGATGGTCGAAGACCCGCAATTCGAGCGCGTCGACGACGTCCTCGGCGTCGTGGAGGACGATCGCCTTGAAACGCCGGCCCGCCTGCACCTCGTTGGCCAGCACGGCGCGCCACAAATGGTTGAGACAATCGGCTTTGGTCGTCGATCCGTCGCGCGTGCACACGACCATTTCGACGCGTCCGTGGGATACGGCCCGGACCGCCGCCTGTGTCGCAGGGTCGTTGGGATAGACGCCGACGAAGATCCGGTAGTTCGGGTAGTCGAGCCGGCGCGTGCAGTCGCGCAGCATCGCGCCGATGACGCGCGCTTCGTCCCATGCGGGCACGATGATCGCCATCGCGGCGGGCGTGGCAGCGGACAATGTGTCGGCGCGCGCGCGGGTGTGATGGCGATAGACCGTTGCGCGTCGCCAGCCGAAGCGCGCGAAGAACACTGCATCGACCACAAGATCGTCGAGGCTGGCGAACGCCAGGCCGCTCGCGGCGACGCGCAGGCTTTCGCGCGCCGTGCCGTGCAGCAGTGCAAGCCCCGTCAGGGCAAGTGTCATGCCTTAGCCGTCAGGCGCGTTGGGTGCCCCGGCAACGCCGAATTCCGGCAGACGGGGAGGGCCGTTTGCAACGAAAGACAAACATGGCCGGGGCACCCTCGACAATTGGCGGGCGCAGCGCAGGGTCAAAGCGCCGTCACGCCGCCAGTGCCGATGGCAGGGCGGCGGCATCGAGCACCGGCCGCGTGAACCCGTACATCTTCCGCAAGCGCACCAGGGTTTCTTCGTCGACGCCGATCTGCAGCGCGCCGACCGATTCGCCCGCGATGTCGGCCGGAAAGCCCAGCGGCTCGGCATCCCAGCCGACCGCCAATAGCGTCGCGAGGTACGACATGCGCGTCATCATCGTGTAGCGCACGATGCCGTTCGCCAGCCCATATTCCATCAGCGCCATGACCAGCGTCATGCGGATCTGCAACGCGATCTGGGGGGTAAGGCCCGGGGTGGTGCACAGGCGGGTGATCTCGAAGATATCGTGCCCGGTGGGAACCGCCTCGGCGCACAGGAAGGCGAACTTATCGCCGAGCAGATGCGAACCGGCCGTGCAGACGAGGCGCACCGAGCCGAGATGCGCGCCGGTCGAGGGGTCGGCGGCGATCAGATAGACCGCATCTTCGGTGTCGTATTCGTCCATCTCGTAGACGCCGTTGACGACGGGCACGTCCCACTTGAGGCCATCGACGAAGACCGTCTTGCGGTCGCGGTGCATCTGCGCGACGGTCGCGGCATGATCGCTGCGGTTGGAACTGGTGACGATGGCGACCATGGCGGGGGATCCTGTGGTTTACGGCTGTTAAGGTTATGCAACGATTACTGCCCGTTCGATATACCCCTGAACAGGGGTAGGTGACGGGCTTGTGACGGGCGAGGCCGCCTATCTCGATCTGTTGCGCCGTGCCTGGGAGGCGGGCGTGGTCCGCGGCGACCGCACGGGCACGGGGACGCGCGCGCTGTTCGGCGAAACGCTGCGCTTCGACCTGTCCGATGGCAGCGTGCCGCTACTGACGACGAAGCGCGTCTTCTGGAAGACGGCGGTCCGCGAACTGCTGTGGTTTTTGAGCGGCGAGACGTCGATCGTCCCGCTGGTCGCGCAGGGGGTGCATATCTGGACCGACTGGCCGTTGCAGAAATACGTCGAGGCGACGGGCGACGCGGTATCGCGCAACGTTTTCGAGGCACGGCTGCTCGACGATGCGGAATTCGCGGCACGATGGGGCGATCTCGGGCCCGTATATGGCCACCAATGGCGGCACTGGCCGCGCTTTCCGGGCGACGGCGAGGGGATCGATCAGCTCGCCGCGCTGGTCGAGGGGCTGCGCACCAATCCCGCGTCGCGGCGGCACATCTTCACCGGCTGGAACGTCGCCGACCTCGACCGCATGGCGTTGCCGCCGTGCCACATGACCTATCAGTATTTCGTCGGCGACGGACGGCTGTCGGGCATCTTGTACCAGCGCTCGTGCGATCTCGGCCTTGGCTTCGCGTTCAACATTTTCGAGGCCGCGCTGCTGCTGCGGATGCTCGCACAGCAGTGTGACCTCCAACCCGGCGAACTGGTCTGGATGGGGGCCGATTGCCACGTCTACGCCAACCACGGCGAACTGGTCGCGACGCAGCTGGCGCGTGCGCCGAAGCCGTTCCCGGCGCTGACGCTGGCGCGGCGGGCAACGACGCTGTTCGACTATGCGTTCGAGGATGTCATCGTCGACGGCTATGACCCGCATCCGGCGATCAGCGCGCCGGTCGCGGTATGATCGTCGCCTTCGTCGTCGCGCGCGCGACCAACGGCGTCATCGGCAGGGACGGCGGCCTGCCGTGGCGCATCCCCGCCGATCTCGCGCATTTCAAGCGGCTGACCGTCGGCAAGCCCGTGCTGATGGGGCGCCGGACGTTCGATTCGATCGGCAAGCCGCTGCCGGGCCGTCACAATATCGTGCTGACGCGCACGCCCGGGTGGAGCGCGCCGGGTGTCACCGTCGCGCCAAATCTCGCCGAGGCGATTGCGGCGGCGGGCATGGACCCGCGCGCGCGACCCGATGCGCTGATGGTTATCGGCGGCGCGGCGGTCTATGCCGAGACGCTGCCGCTGGCGCGCCGCGTGTACCTGACCGAGGTGCATGCCGAGCCCGAGGGGGACACGGTCCTGCCCGCCTTCCGGCCCGAAACATGGGCCGAGGTCGAGCGTGTCGATCATCCGGGAGTGCGCGACACCCCCGCCTACAGCTTCGTCACCCTCGACCGCAGCTTGGCGTAAGCGAACACGCCCAGCGCGACGATCGCGAGCAGCCCGCTGGCGCGACCCGACAGCGTGATCCAGCCCTGCGCCCGGTCATGCGCAAACACCGCGAGCAGCAGCGCGCCCGTATAGAGCATGGCGCTCGCGAGCAGCAGGCGGTGGATGGCGGGAACGAAGGTCACGGCTTGCTCCTGGTCAAAGGTACAGCCAGAAGCCTATCATCGCCACAGCGACCGGTCCACGGCGTCGAGCGGCACGGCAACGGGGGGAACATGGCGCGGACAACGCGGACCGGTCTGTGGCTGGCGGGCATCGTGATCGTCGCGGTCGCCGCGTTCCTCGCGCTCGCCCCCGGCATCGTCGAGCGCGGGTCGAACAAGGTCGTCGGCGGGCCGTGGCCGGTGTTGGCGCGGGCGAAGGCGCTCCACGCCAGTCTGTTCGTCGCCGACATGCACGCCGATACGCTGCTCTGGCAGCGCGACTTCGGGAGCCTCGGCGACCGGGGACAGGTCGATCTGCCACGTCTCGCGACCGGCCATGTTGCGCTGCAGGTCCTGTCGTCGGTGACCAAGACGCCCAAGGGCCAGAACTACGAGTCGAACACTGGCGATACCGACAACATCACGCTGCTCGCGGTGGCGCAGCTGCAACCGGTGCGGACATGGGGGTCGCTGCTCGAACGCTCGCTGTGGCATGCCGAGAAAGCACGACGCGCCGTCGCCGCCAATCCGGCAAGTCTGCGCATCGTCCGAACGCGCGGCGACCTCGCCGACCTCTCGGCGGCGCAGGGCCGCAGCCCACGCCCCGTCGGCGTCCTCCTCTCAACCGAAGGCTCGCACAACCTCGAAGGCGACCTTGCCAATCTCGACAGGCTCTACGCCGCAGGCTTCCGCATGATCGGGCTGGCGCATTTCTTCGACAACGAGCTGGCCGGGTCGATGCACGGCGCGAAGAAATACGGGTTGACCCCGCTCGGCGTGCAAGCGATCCGGCTGATGGAAGCCAAGTCGATGATCGTCGATGTCGCGCATTGCAGCCACGCCTGCTTCGCCGACGTGATGCGCATCGCGACGCGGCCCGTCGTCGTCAGCCACGGCGGCGTCAAGGCGACCTGCAACACGAACCGCAACCTGACCGACGACGAGTTGCGGCTGCTCGCGAGGAATGGCGGCGTCATCGGCATCGGCTACTGGGACGCCGCCGTCTGCGCGCCGACGCCTGCCGCGACGGCGCGCGCCATCGTCCACGCGATTCGCGTGGCGGGCATCGACCATGTCGGGCTGGGTTCGGACTTCGACGGCGCGGTGACGACGGGCTTCGACACCGCGCACCTCGACGCGGTGACGCAGGCGCTGCTCGACGCGGGGCTGAGCGATGCGGCGATCGCGCAGGTCATGGGCGGCAACGTCCGGCGGCTGCTGGCGCAGGGTCTACCCGCCTGATTCGCCAGAATCGCGCCTTTCCGCCATAGGGCGCGCATGAAGTTTCTCGACCAAGCCAAGATTTTCGTGCGCTCGGGCCAGGGCGGCGACGGGGCGGTGTCGTTCCGCCGCGAGAAGTTCGTCGAGTTCGGCGGTCCCGACGGCGGCGACGGCGGGAAGGGCGGTGACGTGATCTTCGAGAGCGTCCCCGGCCTCAACACGCTGATCGACTTCCGCTATGCGCAGCATTTCAAGGCACCGCGCGGTACCGGCGGCGCGGGGCGCAACCGGACCGGCGCGGCGGGCGGCGACCTCGTCATCCGCGTGCCGGTGGGCACGCAGGTCATCGACGACGACGGCGACACGCTGCTCGCGGACTTCACCGCGCCGGGCCAGCGCATCGTGCTGCTGCGCGGCGGCGACGGCGGCAAGGGCAACGACCATTATAAAAGCTCGACCAACCGCGCGCCGCGCCAGTTCCAGCCGGGCTTCCCGGGGGCCGAATGCTGGGTCTGGCTGCGCCTCAAGCTGATCGCCGACGCGGGGCTGCTAGGCCAGCCCAATGCGGGCAAGTCGACCTTCCTCAACGCCGTCACCAACGCCGACGCCAAGGTCGGCGCGTACCCGTTCACGACGCTCAAACCCCAACTCGGCGTCGTCGGCTGGAAGGGCCGCGAGTTCGTCCTCGCCGACATCCCCGGACTGATCGAGGGTGCGGCCGACGGGGTTGGCATCGGCGACCGCTTCCTCGGGCATATCGAACGCTGCCGCATCCTGTTGCATCTGGTCGACGCGACCGCCGACGACCCGGTCGACAACTACCGCGTCGTCCGCGACGAGTTGGAAGCCTATGGTAACGGCCTCGACGCCAAGGACGAGATCGTCGCGCTGTCGAAGGCCGATGCGGTTGACCCCAAGCTGCTGGCGAAGCTGGTCAAGAAGCTCGCCAAGGTCTCGGGGCGCGAGGTGCTGGCACTGTCGGCGGCGACGCGCGTCGGGGTCGATGTCGCGCTCGACCGGCTGATCGAGGTCGTTGGGCGCGCCAGCGAGGCGGTGGAGGCGAAGGCGTGGACGCCGGTGTGAATGCTCCCTCCCCCGGGAGGGAAGCAGAATGACCCGCACCGCTTCCTTCGCCCCCGCGGCCGCTCCGCGCCTCGTCGTCAAGATCGGCTCCTCCCTGCTCGTGCAGGACGGCACGGTCCGCCGCGACTGGCTTGCTACCGTCCTTACCGACATCGCCGCGCGCCGCAGCGCGGGCCAGCAGGTCGTCATCGTGTCCTCGGGCGCGATCGCCCTCGGCGCGCAGCGGCTTGGGCTGCCCAAGGGCGGGCGCGCCAGCCTCGACGACGCGCAGGCCGCCGCCGCGTGCGGGCAGATCGAGCTGGCGCGGACCTATGCCGAGTTGCTGGGCGCGCACGGCATCGCGGCGGCGCAGATCCTGCTCACGCTCGGCGATCTCGAGGATCGGCGACGCTACCTGAACGTCGCGGCGACGCTCGACCGGCTGCTCGGGCTGGGCGCGGTGCCGGTGCTCAACGAGAACGACAGCGTCGCGACGCAGGAGATCCGCTTCGGCGACAACGACCGCCTCGCGGCGCGCTCGGCGCAGGCGGCGGGGGCGCAGGGCGTCGTTCTCCTGTCGGACATCGACGGCCTCTACACCGCCAACCCCGCGCTCGACGCGACCGCGACGCTGATCCCGACGGTCGCGCACCTCGCCGAGGTCGAGGGCATGGCCGACGCGCGCTCGGGCTCGGGGCTGGGCAGCGGCGGCATGGCGGCCAAGGTCGCGGCGGCGCGGATCGCGGTACAGGCGGGCATCGCGCTCGCCATCACCGACGGCCGTCCCGACCACCCGCTGGCGCGCTTCGACGCGACGGGGCACGGCACGATCTTCGTCGCCGAAGCGGGCGCGCGCGCCCGCAAGGCGTGGCTTGCGGGCCGCCTCACCGTCGCCGGGCGGCTGACCGTCGACGCGGGCGCGGCGGCGGCGTTGCGCGGCGGCAAGAGCCTGCTCGCGGCGGGCCTCGTGTCGGTCGAGGGCAGCTTCGCCCGCGGCGATGCCGTCGACATCGCCCACGGCGAAACCGTCATCGCGCGCGGCCTTGTTGCCTACGACGACGCCGACGCCCGTGCCATCGCGGGGGTACGAAGCGACGCGCAAGGTGCGGTGCTGGGCTATGCGCCGCGGGCGGCGGTGGTCCACCGGGACCAGATGGCGATGACTTAGGAGGTCTGGCCGATCGATCGAGGTCTGAAAAGTTGCCGCAAATCTCAGCAAATTGCGCTTGGCTATCGATTCGCTTTCCCTCGCGGCTGGAGGGGGGTCATTCGACAAGCGGTGCTCGATCTTCACCGAGTTGCATCAAGAATGACCGCCACCGTCGCATCGGGCATGTCCCATGCAGGAAAGTGCCCGCTAGTCTCGAACCAGTGCAAATCTGCCGATGGAAAAGCCGCTTTGGCGCGCGTCGCCTGGCGCGGCAGGCAAAGCCGATCGTGCTTTCCCCATCCGATCACGATGCGACCGGTGGATTGCGCGGCAGGCCCGGTCTGCTCGGGGCCTCGGGCAAGATCGTCGACCAGCGCGTCGAAGGTCGGCGTGGTGCTGAGACCCATCAATTCCGTCGCGACGACCTGGGCGTCGAGCGCCCAGGGTCGCGCCGACAATTGTGCGAGCAACGCCGTACGCGTCGCGGCATTTCGGCTAAGCGTCGGCAGCAGCGGTCCTTGAAAAAGGTTCGTTCCCAGCCGCGCCAAAAGCCACCCGGATCGATTGCAACCACGTTCCCGACACCGCCGCGCCGTGCAAGTTCGAGAACGATCCGTGCGCCCATCGAACTGCCGACAATGTCGACCCCGGTCAGATCGTTGGCCGCGATGTAGCGCTCGACGCTGCCGACCAGTCCGACGAAAGTTCCGCTGTCGGCCTCGGGTGGCGTCGAGCCGTGCCCGGGAAGATCGACGGCGATCACCGTACGATGCGCGCTGAGCGCATCGAGAATTGTGCTCCACGATTGCCAACTTCCGCCAAGGCCGTGAATAAGCAGCAGCCTTGGCCCAGCGCCGCGTTGGATATGTCGCATTCTCAGCTTTCTTGGTTGCGGTACTTCTAACCTGCCAGATCAATGAATGGGGTCACCGACGCAGCCCTCACACCTATTCTGGCGCGCATGGCGGCTTCGCCGCTGCGGGGGGTTGCGATCGACCGTCGGCGATACGTCGCTAATCGCCGATCACTCCGCACGGTGACGGTTGCTGGCGACTGTGCCAAAACACGCCATGCTCCATTCGGCTCCGACCGCAACGATTGGCCTGATGGCGCGGACGGCGCGGCAAGCTGTCTTGGGGCTGGCGACGCAGCCCGGGTCTGCGAAGGTCGCAGCGATGGCGTCAGCCGCTGCCGCCATTCGCACGCACGCCCCCGCCATCCTCGCGGCCAATGCCGCCGACATGGCCGCCGCGTCTGACCTCTCGCCGGCGCTCCGCGACCGCCTGCTGCTCACCACCCAGCGCGTCGAGGACATGGCGGCGGGTCTCGATACCGTCGCAAGGCTGCCCGACCCGGTCGGGCGCATCATCGACGCCTGGGAGCGGCCCAACGGGCTGCGCTTCGAGCGGGTGCGCGTGCCGCTCGGCGTCGTCGGGATCATCTACGAGAGCCGCCCCAACGTCACCGCCGATGCGGGCGCGCTGTGCCTGATGGCGGGCAATGCGTGCATCCTGCGCGGCGGCAGCGAGGCGCGCCACTCCAACACCGCGATCCATGCGGCGCTGGTCGAGGGTATCGTCGCAGCGGGCCTGCCGGCGGACGCGATCCAGCTGATCGCCGACCCCGACCGCGCGCTGGTCGGCGCGATGCTGGCCGCGCACGGGCTGATCGACGTCATCATCCCGCGCGGCGGCAAGGGCCTCGTGGCGCGCGTTCAGGCCGAGGCGCGGGTGCCCGTGCTGGCGCATCTCGACGGTATCAACCACGTCTATGCCGATGCCGCCGCCGACCCGGCGAAGGCGGTCGCCATCGTGGTCAACTCCAAGCTGCGCCGCACCGGCGTCTGTGGCGCGATGGAGACTTTGCTCATCGACCGCGAATATCCGCAGGCCCGCGCGCTCGTCGCGGCGCTGCTCGACGGCGGCTGCGCGCTGCGCGGCGACGACGCGGCGGCGGCGCTCGATGCGCGCATCGTGGCGGCGAGCGCGCAAGATTTCGACACCGAATGGCTCGACGCGGTGGCCTCGGTCGCGGTCGTCGACGGCGTGGGCGGTGCGCTGGCGCATATCGCGCGCCACGGCTCGCAGCACACCGACTGCATCGTCACCGAGGACCCCGCTGCCGCCGCGCGCTTCCTCGCCGAAGTCGATTCGGCGATCGTCCTCCACAACGCCTCGACGCAGTTCGCGGACGGCGGCGAATTCGGCTTCGGGGCCGAGATCGGCATCGCCACGGGCCGCCTGCACGCGCGCGGCCCGGTGGCGCTGGAGGGGCTGACGACGTACAAGACGCGGGTGCACGGGACAGGACAGGTGCGGCCATGACGGCGAGGGCGGAATTGCCCGACGAGGATTTCGAGCACGACAGCTCGCCCGTGCCGCCTTGGGTGCGGCCTTTGGCGATCGAGGAGCAGCGCGCGTTGGTACAGGAGGCGCTCGATAGTCTGGCGCGCGGCGAGGGCATCGGGGAGGCTGAAGCGGATCGGCGGATCGACGCGATGCTACGGCGCTGACGCTGCGGATGCACCGGCTCGTCTGGCTGCCCGATGCGCTCGACGATCTTGACCGCATCGATCTTTACCTGAGGCAGCGCGACCGCGCGGCGGCAACGCGCGTTACGTCGGTAATTCGACAGAGCGCCCGGCGGCTCAAGCAAGTCCCTTTATCTGCACCGCTTGAACCGGCGCTCGGTATTCGGCGCCTTTCGGTCGTGCGATATCCCTATGTCATCTTGCACGTCGTCGGCGACGGCTACTTCAGCATCCTCCGCGTCCGCCACACCGCCGAGAACTGGCTGCCCCGGTGAAGCGCATCGGTATCCTCGGCGGATCGTTCAACCCGGCGCACGGCGGGCATCGGCGGGTCAGCGTCGCGGCGCTCGACCGGCTGGGCCTCGATTCGGTGTGGTGGCTGGTCAGCCCGCAGAACCCCTTGAAAGCGCGTGAGGGCATGGCACCGCTGGCGGCGCGGCTCGCTTCCGCGCGCGAAGCGACGCGCCACCCACGGCTGCGCGCGCTGGCGCTCGAAGACGAATTCGGCACGCGTTATGCGGTCGATACGGTGCGCCAGCTCCAGCGCCATTTCCCGGATTGCCGTTTCATCTGGCTGATGGGCGCGGACAATCTCGCCGAACTCCACCGCTGGCACCGCTGGCGGGCATTGGCGCGGACGGTCCCATTTGCCGTTTTCGCGCGTCCGGGCTATGAGGGCAGGGCGATGACTGCGCCCGCGATGGCGTGGCTGCGCAAATGGCGGCGGCTTTCGGGACGCGCGCGCGACTGGACGAGGTGGACGCTGCCGGCGATCGTGCTGCTCGACATCCGGCTCGACGGTCGTTCGGCGACCGCGATCCGCGCGCGCGACCCCGACTGGGCCGCCCGCGCGTTGTCCGAAGCGTCGACGGATACGAGATGAGGACTTCGATTTGGCACTGACCCCCGCCATGCCCCCGCGCGTGGCATCGCCTGCCCCCGACGATGCGGGGGTGACTGCGCTGCACGACTTGATCCTGAAGACTCTCGACGACGATCAGGCGGTCGAGGTGCTGTCGATCCCGCTCGCGGGCAAGACCAGCATCGCCGACCATATGGTCGTCGCGAGCGGTCGGTCGTCGCGGCAGGTCGCGTCGATGGCGGGCAAGATCGCCGAGCGCGTCAAGGCCGAATTGCGCCGCGAGGTCCGCATCGAGGGCCTGCCGACCGCCGACTGGGTGCTGATCGATGCGCAGGACGTCATCGTCCATTTATTCAAGCCCGAGGTCCGCAGCTTCTACAATCTCGAGAAGATGTGGGCGTTCGACGGCCCGAGCGGTTCGACGAGCGAGCGCCGCGCGCCGCCGAAAATGGTGGCACCTGTCGAAACCGCGCCCGAAGCGCCGTTCGACGAGGCCCCCGAAGGGCACGACGACAGCGACGACGACACGCCCGACGCCTGACGTGCGGCTGCACGTTATCGCGCGCGGTCGGATCGGGCGCGGGGCGGAGGCCGAACTGGTCGCGCGCTACGCCAAGCGCATGACGTGGCCACTGGTGCTGACCGAGCTTTCCGAAACCGCGCCGTTGCCCGACATGCCGCCGCAGACGCGCCTCGTGGTGCTCGACGAACGCGGCCCCGCGCTGACGACGCGCGCATTTGCCGACCGGCTCGCAGGCTGGCGCGACGACGGAGTGCGCGAGGCGCGTTTCCTGATCGGCGGGGCGGACGGGCACGATGCCGCGATGCGCGACAGCGCCGACTGGTTGTTGGCGTTCGGGCCTGCGACTTGGCCGCACCTGCTGGTGCGCGCGATGCTCGCCGAGCAGTTGTACCGCGCGACGAGCCTGCTGGCGGGACACCCCTATCACCGCGAGGGCTGACGCGAAGCGTTGAACGCCGGCCTGGATGCGCGCACACTGGGTGCGCAACGAACGGAGCGGCGATGGCGCGCGGCACGGCACAGGGTCTCGGCATCGCACTCGCCGCGCTGGCGCTGACATCGTGCGCGTCGAACAGCCAGCGACTGGCACGCGGGCACAGCGTCGCGTCGGCGGGCAGCGAGGCGGTCAAGGCGAGCAAGGCGTTCCTGACCACCGTCCGCGCTGCGCGCGACGAGGCCAACCTGACCATCGTCGCGAGCCAGCCGAGTTGCGCGTGGGCGGACAGCATCGTCGTTGCCGACCAGTCGGCGGGGCCGCTGCGCCCGTTCTGCGTCGCGGCGGGCGAGACGCGACGACCGGGCGACTTCGACTATCCGCTGCGCCCGATCTCGGAGGCCGCGCTGCGTCCGACGCTGACCAGCATCGGTGCGCTGGCGGCGTATCTCGGCGCGGTCAATGCCATCGTCGACCGCAAGGGCGGCGATGCCGGGGCCGAACTCGCCGACGCCTATGCCAAGGCGCGCGATGCCCAGAGCGACCTTGCGGTGGCGACCGCGACCAAGCTCGACATCATCCCGGCGCTGACCACCAAGCAGACCGCCGCGATCGCCGATCTCGTCCGGCTCGTCGACGAACTGGCGTCCGAGCATCACAAGGTCGACGACCTGCGCCGCCTCGTCGCCGGCCAGCATGCCCGCGTCGCCGCGCTGATCGACGATCTCTCCGCGCAGGTCGCGTTATGGGGCCGCGTCAGCCTCAAGGGCAGCACCGAGATCGTCGACAATTTTGTCGCGCTCGACGGCTACCGCCTCGGCGAAGCCAAGGCCGTCGCCGATTTCGACGGCCGCCGCAAGGTCATCGAGCGCATCCAGAAGGCGCGCAAGGGCGTCGCCGACGGCGCTGCGCTGACGGCCTCGCTGATCGCCACGCTGAACGAGGTCAAGGCGGCGCAGGCGGCGTTCGAGGACGGGCTGTCGGCGCATCCGCACTGGTCGGCGAAGGAGCGCGCCCGCGCCGCCGCGCTCAACCGCCAGCGCCTGGTCACGGCGCTGCGCGGGCTGGCGGCGGTCGCGGTGCTCGCGGCATGACGGAGGCGACAATGCCCGACCTGTGCGACCTCAACGACGCGGTCGTGGCGCTGCGCGACGCGGTCTATGCGCGCCTCCACGACCGCATGACGCTGCTGACACGGATGCGGATCGGCAGCTGCCACCTGCGCGCTGCGTTGCAGGCCGAGCGCACGATGCCGGGCGGCGGCATGGCGGAGACTTCATCGGCCTATGCACCGGTCATCGCCGTACTGCGGACCACCGCCGCGTTCGTCCCCGTCCGGCAGGGCGACGACGAACCGGCGATGCTGGCGATGATCGGACGGGTGAGCAGCGCCGTCCAGCAGGTCGAAGTGCTACCCGACGGTCTCTAGCCCGTTCAGGAAGCTCAACAGATCGGCGCTCACCCGATCCTTGTGCGTCGCCAGCACGCCGTGGGGTGCGCCGTCGTACTCGATGAACTTCGCGCCGGGGATCGCGCGCGCCGCGGCGCGGCTGGAGATGTCGATCGGCACGTTCTTGTCGGCGTCGCCGTGGATGATCAGCGTCGGCACCGTGAAGCTCGGCAGGTCGGGGCGGAAGTCGGTGCGCCCGAACGCTTCGACACAGTCGATCGTCCCCTTGAGGCCCGCCTGCAGCGCAAGGCTGACCGACCAGTCGACGACCTCGGCGCTGACCGGGCTCGAGATCAGCCCGACGCCATAAAACTGCTTCATGAAGCCCGCGAGAAACGCCGGACGGTCCTTCTTCAGGTTGGCGGCGATCTCGTCGAACAACTCGCCCGGCGCGCCGTCGGGGTTCGTCTCGTCCTTGAGCAGGTAGGGTACCACCGACGACACCAGGACGGCGGCACGCGCGACGCCGGGATGGCGCGTCAGGAAACGCGCGACCTCGCCGCCGCCCATCGAAAAGCCGACGAGCACGGGATCGTCGGCCTCGGTCGCTTCGATCACCGCCGCGAGATCGTCGGCGAGCGTATCGTATTCATAGCCGTCCCACGGCTGCTCCGAGCGCCCGAAGCCGCGCCGGTCGTAGGCGATGACGCGGTAGCCGGCGTTCGCCAGCGCCAGCGCCTGATCGTCCCAGCTGTCGGCATTGAGCGGCCAGCCGTGGATCAGGACGACTGCCGGGCCCTCGCCCCATTCCTTGATATAAAGTTCGATGCCGTCCGAGCCTTCGACATAGGGCATGGGTAATCTCCTTGGGTTCGGTGGGGCAACGCGCCGATGCGGCATCGTATCCTGGCCAGAAATCGGCCTGTGACGCATGCGCGTTGCGGTGCTATGACAATCGGCACACACCCGGGGGCGGGAGGAGGACGCACGTGTCGCGTATCAATTGGAAGCTTGCAGGCCCGCTCGCGGTGCTGGCGTTGATCCCCGCGAGCGCCGCGGTCCATGCGGCCGCCGAGACCGACACCTACAAGCAGCTCGACGCGCTGATGGATGTGTTCGAGCGCGTCCGCACCGACTATGTCGACAAGACCGACGACAAGACGCTCATCGAGGGCGCGATCAACGGGATGCTCGCCAGCCTCGACCCGCATTCGTCGTACCTCGACGCGCGCGACTTCGCCAACATGCGCCAGACCACCGACGGCGAGTACGGCGGGCTCGGGCTGACGGTCTCGGCCGACGAGGGCGCGGTCAAGGTCATCGCGCCGACGGACGATACGCCGGCCGCGCGCGCCGGGATCAAGGCCGGTGACTACATCACCCACATCGACGGCGAGCTGCTGTACGGCACGACGCTCAACGAGGCGGTCGACAAGATGCGCGGCGCACCGGGCACGACGATCAAGATCACCGTGGTGCGCGAAGGTGCGCCCAAGCCGATGGACTTCACGCTGCGCCGCGAGGTCATCCAGATCCGTCCCGTCAAGATGAGCGTCGTCGGCGACGTCGGCGTCATCCGCATCTCGGCATTCAACAAGAAGACCGGCGAAGCGACGCGCGCTGCCGTCGCGGATGTCGAGAAAAAGCTGGGGGCGAAGCTCGCGGGCTTCATCGTCGACCTGCGCTCGAACCCGGGCGGGCTGCTCGACCAGGCGATCGAGGTCAGCGACGTGTTCCTCGACCACGGCGAGATCGTCTCGCAACGCGGGCGTACGAAGGCCGACATCCAGCGCTACTACGCCCGCGCCGGCGACCTGACCGAGGGCCGCCCGGTCATCGTCCTCGTCGACGAGGGCTCGGCGTCGGCATCGGAGATCGTCGCGGGGGCGCTGCAGGACCACCGCCGCGCGCTGATCGTCGGCGCGCGGACCTTCGGCAAGGGCTCGGTACAGACGCTGCTGCCGCTCAGTCCCGACACCGGGCTGCGGCTGACCACGGCGCGTTATTTCACGCCCGCCGGGCGCTCGGTGCAGGAGGGCGGCATCGAGCCCGACATCGCCGTGCCGCAGTTGAGCGACGCCACCGTCCGCGACCGCCCGCGCCTGCGCGAGGCCGACCTGCGTCGCCATCTGATCAACGAGATCAAGGCCGTCGACGACAAGCTTATCGAAGCCGATGCCAAGCCCGACCCGCGCTTCGTCGAGACCGCGGACAGCCTCAAGAAGGCGGGGGTGACCGACTATCAGCTGAACTATGCGGTCAAGCTGCTCGAACGGCTGGGCGCGGCGCCGGCGGTGCGCGTGGCGTCGGCGGGGTAACCTCTCCCCTCCCTCTCTCCACTTCGCGGGGAGGGTAGGGAGAAGAGGGCTGACCGCCTGCCGCAAGGCTGCTATCCGCCCCCCGTCACCCCAATCCGAATCGGAACCCCCCGACCGTGCTTCGCCGCCTCTACGACTGGCTGCTCGCCGTCGCCGCGCGTCCGACCGCCGAGCGCTGGCTGATCCTCGTCGCGTTCATCGACGGCGCGCTGTTCACCATCCCGCCCGAGCTGATGCAGGTGCCGATGTCGATCGCGCGGCCCGAGCGCGCGCTGCGCTACGCCGGCGTCGCGACGGCCGCGACGGCGGCGGGGGCGGTTGTCGCCTATCTTGTCGGTGCGGGTCTGTTCGAGGCGGTCGCGCTGCCGCTGCTGCGCTTCCTCGGGCGCGAAGCCGAATTCCGCATGTTCGCCACCGAGGTCGCGGGCAATTTCCTGCTCTGGCCGCTGGCGTTCTTCGCCGCGCCGATGCCGGCGGGCGTCGCCGCAGGCAGCGTCCATCTCGGTCTCGTGCTTGCGCTGATCGCCTCGGTGGTCGGGCGCGGGTCGCGCTTCCTGGTGGTCGCGCTGCTGCTCAAGCGCTTCGGCGCAGTTGCCGAACACTGGATCGAGGCGCATTTCCACCGCTTCGTCATCGGCATGGCGGCTTTGCTTGCGGCTGCCGTCGTGGTCAAATATGCGCTCTGAGGTCCGGGCCAACCTGCTTGTCGTCGCCGGGTCGACGGCACTCCTCGGCGGCGCGCTGGCATTCCAATACCTCGGCGGCATCCACCCGTGCGAGATGTGCCTGTGGCAGCGGTGGCCGCACGGCGCGGCGGTCCTGCTCGGCCTGCTCGCGCTGGCGCTGCGCTCGAACCGCGCCCTTGTCGCCCTCGCGGCGCTCGCGGTGCTGGTCAGCGGCGGCATCGGCATGTTCCACGTCGGCGTCGAGCAGCATTGGTGGCCGGGCATTACGGCCTGCGCCGCGACCGCTGCGCGCGGCTCGGCAGAAGATATCATGCGCGACATCCTCGCCACGCCGCTGGTGCGCTGCGACGCCATCGCATGGTCTTTGTTCGGCATTTCGATGGCAGGGTGGAACGCGATACTCTCGACGCTGACCGGCGGAGGCGCGCTATGGCTGCTGACACGACGACCCTAGGACGCCTGCCCGGCGACCGCCGCGAGGCCACCGACGCCATGATCCGCGTCGATCACGCGGGCGAATATGGCGCGGCGCGCATCTACGCCGGACAACTCGCAGTGATGGGCGCGCGCGCACCCGGCAGTGCCGCGATCGCGCGCATGAAGCAGCAGGAGCAGCGCCACCTCGACGTCTTCGACGCGATGCTAACCGCGCGCCGCATCCGCCCGACGCTGCTCGGGCCGCTGTGGCATGTCGCGGGCTATGCGCTCGGCGTCGGTACCGCGCTGCTTGGGCCGCAAGCGGCGATGGCGTGCACCGCCGCGGTCGAGACGGAAATCGACGCGCATTATCAGGCGCAGCGTGATGCGCTCGCCGGGGCCGACCCCGAACTGGAAGCGCACATCGCCGACTTCCAGGCCGAGGAGGTCGAGCACAAGGCGACCGCGCTCGAACACGGCGCCGAAGGCGCGGTCGGTTATTCGCTGCTATCGGCGGTGATCCGCGCGGGCTGCCGCGTCGCCATCGCCGTCTCGGCGCGGGTCTAGGGCGTCAGCCGGCCTTTGCGAGCGAGGCCGCTGCGGCCCTGGGCGACTGCTTATCGGCATCGCGGTCGACCATCAGGTTGGCGGCGCGCATCCGCTCGACGCTCAGGCTGCGGACGAGCGGTTTGAGCGCCGCGACGAACGCCGCATCGGGGCGGCGACGCGGCGACACCAGCAACAGCGCGTCGTAGGCGGGGATGGCGTGCTTCGGATCGGCCAGCACGACGAGGCCCTGCGCGGCGATGCGTCCATCGCTCGAGAACGCCGAGATGACGTCCGCCGCACCGCTGCCGAGCGCGCGATACATGAAGGTCGGCTCGTAGGCGCGCGCGGCGGCGAAGCGCAGGCCGTACGCCGCCTGTAATTCCCGCCACTCGCTGCGCGTCTGGAATTCGAGATCGGCCCCGAGCGTCAGGCGCGGCGCGACGCGCGCGAGGTCGGCGATGGTCGCGATGCCGTCCTTGCGTGCGGGGTCACCGCGCATCGCCAGCACATAGGCGTTCTCGAAGCCCAGCGGCCCGACGACGCCGACCCCGGTGCGCGTTTCAAGGTCGTGGGTCAGGGCAGGCAAGGCGGGGTTATCGCTGCGTTTCAGGACGGTCGTCGCCAGTGTCCCCGAATAGTCGACGTAGACATCGATGTCGCCGCTCGCCAGCGCGCGGAAGGCGACCGCCGAACCGAGGCCCGAGCGCAGCTCGACGGGATAGCCCGCCGCGCGCAGCCGCGTTGCGATCAATTCGGCGAGGATGAATTGCTCGGAAAAATTCTTCGCCCCGACGACGATCGGCCGGGCGGTTCCGGTCGGCGTGGCGGCTCCCGCCAGCGCTGCGACGCCAATCAGTGCGAGGCCTGCCAGCCCCGCGACGATGCGGACGCGCGACAGGCGGGCGAGGCCGTGCTCGACGAGTGCCAGCAGCGCATCGACCGCGATCGCCAGTGCCGCTGCGGCAAGGCAGCCGACCGCCACCGCCGCCCAGTCCTCGGTCTGCAACCCCGAAAAGATGAAGTCGCCGAGGCTCGTCGCACCGACCGGCGTCGCCAGTGTCGCCGCGCCGATCGTCCACACCGCCGCCGTCCGTACGCCCGCCATCATCACCGGCGCGGCGAGCGGCAGTTCGACGCGCCACAGACGCTGCGTGCGCGTCATCCCGAGCGCGTCGGCGGCCTCCAACGCTTCGGCGTCGACCCCCGTCAGCCCGGTGACGCCGCCGCGCAGGATCGGCAGCAGCGCGTAGAGCGTCAGCGCGAGCAGCGCGGGCAGGAACCCCAGCACCGGCAGGTCGACCCCGCTCGCGGTGCGCAGCATCACCAGCAGCGGGTAGAACAGCGCCAGCAGCGCCAGCGCAGGGATCGTCTGGATCAGCGACGCGATGCCGAGAACCGGGCCGCGGCTTCCGGCGCGCGCCAGCATCAATGCGATCAGCGGCACCGCGATCAGCAGTGCGAGGCCGAGCGCGGCGGCGCTCAGCCCGACGTGCGCGGCGAGGCGCGCGGGGAGGAGGGCGAGGGCGGGGGCGAAGGCGCTCACGACGCCATTGCCGCGATCCGTTCGGCTTGCGCGCGCGGTACGGCGATCATCGCCGCGACCTGCGCGTCGGGGTGACCCGCAACCAGTTCGGCGGGTGTCGCGTCCGCCACGACCTGCCCGTCGCGCAGCACGACGATGCGGTCGGCGAGCAGCAGCGCCTCTTGCACATCGTGCGTCACCATCATGCTCGTCAGCCCGAGACTGTCGTGCAGCGCGCGTGTCCGCGTTGCCAGCGCGTCGCGGGTCAGCGGGTCGAGCGCGCCGAACGGCTCGTCGAGGAGCAGCAGTTTCGCCCCTGCCGCCAACGCCCGCGCGAAGCCGGCGCGCTGGCGCTGGCCCCCCGACAGCGCGGCGGGCAGCCGCTCCGCCACCGACCGCGGCAGGTCGACGAGATCGAGCAGTTCGGCAACGCGTGCAGCGATGCGCGCAGCGTCCCAGCCGAGCAGGCGCGGGACCGTCGCGATGTTCGCTGCGATCGTCAGGTGCGGGAACAGCCCGACGCCCTGGAAAGCATAGCCGATGCCGCGCCGCAGCTGGACCGGGTCGGCATCGGCGACGTTGCGGCCGTCGACGAAAACCGCACCGGCGTCGGGTGCGATCAGGCGGTTGATCGTCTTGAGCAAGGTCGTCTTGCCCGACCCCGACCCGCCGACCAGCGCGACGAAACTGCCCGCGACGATGTCGAGCGTGACACCGGCGAGTGCGGAGACCGGCCCGTACCGCTTCGCGACCCCCTCGAAGCGGACAGCGCTCAAGCCGCGAGTGCCCGCTGCGCGAAGGCTTCGGCGACGAGTTCGTAGCTGTTCCGGCGCGCCTGATGGTCGTGGAGGATATTCACCAGCATGACCTCGTCGGCCCCGTATTCCGCTGCCGCCGCTTCGATGCCGCGCCGCACCGTCGCGGGCGACCCCGCGATGACGCGCCGCCCCGGCATGCCTGCTGGCTGCGGGTTGGCGGCGAGCCACGCCAGCGCCGTCTCGGGCGATGGTACGGGAATCGAGCGGCCCGCGAGCAGATGCGCCATCATCATCAGCGCGCTCGATGCCAGCCGCTCGGCCTCGGCATCACTGTCGGCGCAGACGGTCCACAGTGCGGTCATCGTATAGGGCTTCGCCAGCCGCGCCGACGGCTCGAACGCCGCGCGATAGGCCGCCGCCAGCGGCGCGCCGCGACCATTGATGAAATCGGCGACGCAGTAGGGCAAGCCCACCTCGGCGGCCCAGCCGGCACTGTCGGGCGACGATCCGAGCAGCCAGACTTCGGGTAGCTCGGGGCGCCCCGGCAGCGTCTTCGCCAGATCGGCGAACGGATGCCCGGCGGGCAGCGTGTCGTCGAAATAGCCGAGCAGCTCGGCGAGCTGGTTCGGAAAGTCGTTCGGCGACGGCTGGCGGCGGTCGCGCTGCAGCGCATAGGCGGTACGCTGGTCGCTGCCCGGCGCGCGGCCCAACCCGAGATCGACGCGGCCCGGATACAGCCCGCTGAGCAGGCTGAAGCTCTCCGCCACCTTGAGCGGCGAATAATGCGGCAGCATGATCCCGCCCGACCCGATCCGCATCGTCGAGGTCGCCGCACCGATGGCGGCGAGCAGGATTTCGGGCGCGGCCCCCGCCAGCGCGGGCGAGGCGTGATGCTCGGCGACCCAGTAGCGGTGATAACCCAGCCGCTCGCATAGCCGCGCCAGGTCGAGGCTGTTCGCCAGCGCGGTGCCGCCGCTCGCGCCTGCGGGGATCGGCGTCTGGTCGAGGACACTTAGGATCATGCGCGCCATCCTTCGAACCCCAGTCGATCGACCCAGCGCCGCTTCGAGCGTGCCGCGACGCGTGCCGGGAGTGCGGCGACGATCGCCACGCGCTCGGCTTCGCTCGCGAGCGGCCAGCGGGTGATCTCGTCGATGGTCCGCGCGCAGCCCCGGCACTCACCCGAGCGGCGCTCGATCTCGCAGATGTTGACGCAGGGCGAGCGGACCATGCGCCTCATGTAGCGGCGGGTGGCGCGCCTTGCGAGGGGGCGACGAGATCGCGCAATGCCCTGGCCAGCACCGCCGTCGAGCGCAGCTTGTCGCCGAGCGATAGCGCGACGATCGGCCCCGCGTCGGTCTTGTTGACGTCGACGACGTAGATGCGCCCGTCGGCGTCGCGCAAGATGTCGAGGCCGCACCAGTCGGCCCCCATCGCGCGGGTGAACTGTCCGATCAGCGCCAGTTCGTCGGCCGAGAAGACCTCGGCGGGATCGTGCCAGCGGGCGCTCGTGTTGGGCGGCAGGAAGCGCACGTCGGCACCGCGCCGCTTGACCCACACCGCAACCGCAACACCCCCGATGCAATGCGTTCGCAGGTCGGTGGCGAGGCCGTCGGCGGCGACGGCGTCGATCAGCCGCTGATAGACCTTGCCGGGGATAGCGACGCGCGGGCACGCGACGATGCGCCCGTCGTGGGCACCATTGGCCTCGCTCTTCTCGACGGCAACGCCTTCCCAGCGCAGCGGATCGACCGCGAGGGGATAGCCGAAGACAGCCTCGAAAACGCGCGCGACGCGGCTCTTGGAGATGTCGGCGCAACCGAAATTGAATGCGCGGGCGTGTGTTGGCGGCGGCGGCAGCGCGGCCGTCGCATCCTCGAAGTAGAACTCGGCGTCGGCGCAGTCCGGTTGCGCGACAAGGCGAATGCCCGCCAGCCGGGCCGCCACGCGCACCATGTAGCGGTCGTGCGGGGTTGCCGGGGTGAAGCAGATCGTCGGCGGCGGCGCACGGCGTACGCGCAAGGCGAGCAGTCGTACCGCTGCTTGAAAGATCAGCCAGCCCGCGACTTCGCGGAACAGCCGCCAGTCGAGGCTCGCCGAATTGCCCGTCTGGCGCAGATACACGCGTCCGTCGCGCACGATGAAATCGCTGAACGCGAAGCGGAGCCCTGTCGGGCGCTGCCGGGCGGCTGCAAAACTGCTGTGATCGACGTAGTTCAAGGCGGTTGCTATTCCTGCCGCGAGCGCGGGATCGCGGGCGAAGCGTCAGTCATAAGCGGCGGTGACTGATACGGTTCCCGTGCGCATGACTGATCCCGGCGATACCAGGCTGAACTAACGCGCGACCCGCGCCGTAACCTCGATCTCGATTCGCATTGCCGGATCGATCAGGCCTGCGGAAATCATCGTCGCGGCGGGCGGCGCGGCTCCGAACGCGGCGCGAAGTTGCGGCCAGCAGGGTTCGAAGTCCGCAGAATCGGGCAGGATGTAGGTGACGCGCACGACATTGGCGAAGCGCGCGCCCGCCTCGCCGAGCGCGCGCGCGATCTTGGCGAGTGTGTTGGCGCATTGCGTCTCGACATCGGCAGGCATCGCACCGGTAACCGGGTCGCCGCCGGTGCAGCCCGAGACGAACACCCACTCGCCCGAGACGACGGCTCGGACGTAGCCGATGTCGCGTTCGAAGGGCGACCCCCAGTCGATGCCGCGACGGGTCAGCGCGGCGCTGCCCCGATGCCGGCCCGCGCGAGGCCGTCGCCGCTGCCCTGCTCGGCAAGCCGCTCCATGACCGTGTCGGACAGGTCGTCGACCTCCGACAGGTTCGCCGCGACCGTCGTCACCTCCCCGCGCGAGCGCCGGGTCAGCACGTCGAAGCCGGTATCGAGGAGGTCGGTGACGTTGTTGTCGCGCGCCATCCGGCTCGGCCCGCCGAGCACCACCGCGATCAGCCGCACGCCGTCGTGCGCGGCACTCGCGGCGAGCGTGAACCCTGCGGCGTTGGTGTAGCCCGTCTTGATGCCGTCGACGCCGGGCAGGGTGGTGAGCAGGTGGTTGTGGTTGCCGATCGCCTCGCCCTCGAAATCATAGGCGACCTGGCTGAACACGCTGTAATATTGCGGGAAATCACGCAGCACCGCGCGGCTCAGCGTCGCGATGTCGCGCGCCGTGGTCAGCTGGCGCTTGTCGGGCAGGCCGGTCGCGTTGACGAAGGTCGAATTCTTCATGCCCAGCCGGCGCGCGGTATCGGTCATCAGCGCGGCAAACGCCGCCTCGCTGCCGCCGATGCGTTCGGCGAGCGCGACGGCGATGTCGTTTGCCGACTTGGTCGCGATGACGCCGATGGCATCGCGCACGCGGATCGTCTCGCCGGGGCGCAGGCCGAGCTTGGAGGGGGCCTGCGACGCGGCGTGCGCCGACACGACGATGCCTTCGTCCTGCGTCAGCCGCCCCTTGGTCAGCGCGTCGAATGCGAGATAGAGCGTCAGAACCTTGGTGATCGAGGCGGGGAAACGCGGTGCATCGGCCTGCCGCGCGTAGAGTACCTCACCACTGTCCGAATCGACGAGGAATGCGGCATATTTCGGGATGGCGTAAAGGCTCTTGGCCTGCGCAGCCGTGCCGAGCAGCAGCGCCGCGCAGGCTGCGCCGCAAAGACCGCTTCGAAACATCTGACTCCGCAAAGGAACTTCCCCCGCTCCCGCCGTACAGCGAACATAGCAGATGCCGAGTCGCGGCAAAAGAGTCGTTCGACGCTTTGCGGCCCCGCTTCGGCGCAGGCAGGCGGGCGCGCCGGGTTGGCGCAGCGGCGGGGCGGGCCTAGAACGCGGCCATTCCAATTTGAAGGCCCATGCGATGACCGACACCCCCGACGAAGCCGCGCTCTCCGGCGTTCCCGGCCGCAGCCGCAAGGTCGCGCACCAGACGCGCGCCATCGGCAACCGCAAGCTCCACCCCTCGACGATGATGATGGGCTATGGTTTCGATCCGACGCTCAGCGAAGGGTCGCTCAAGCCGCCGATCTTCCTGACCTCGACTTTCGTCTTCGAGAGCGCGGCGGACGGCAAGCGCTTCTTCGAAGGCGTCACCGGCGCGCGCCCCGGCGGAGCCGAGGGGCTGGTCTATGGGCGTTTCAACGGTCCCAATCAGGAGATCCTCGAGGACCGGCTGGCGCTATGGGAGGATGCCGAGGAGGCACTGGCGTTCAGCAGCGGCATGTCCGCCATCGCCACGACCTTCCTCGCGCTGGTCCGGCCCGGCGATGTCATCGTCCATTCGGCCCCGCTCTATGCAGCAACCGAGACGCTGATCGCGCGCATCCTCGGCAAGCTCGGCGTGACGTGGCTCGACTTCCCGGCAGGCGCGACCGGCGAGGAGATCGAGGCCGTCCTGCGCGCCGCCAAGGCGAAGGGGCGCATCGCGGCGATCTACCTCGAAAGCCCCGCCAACCCGACCAATGCGCTCGTCGATGTCGAAGCGGTCCGCGACGCCCGCGCCCGGGTGCTCGGCGGCTCGGACGACGTGCCGCCGATCGTCATCGACAACACTTTTCTGGGCCCCTTGTGGGCGCAGCCAGGCAAGCAGGGGGCCGACATCGTCCTCTACAGCCTGACCAAGTATGTCGGCGGTCACAGCGACCTTGTCGCAGGCGCGTGCGTCGGCACGAAGGCGGCGCTGCTGCCGGTCCGGATGATGCGCAACACGATCGGCACGATCACCGACCCGCACACCGCGTGGATGCTGCTGCGCAGCCTCGAGACGCTCGAACTGCGGATGAGCCGCGCCGGCGAGAATGCGGCGGTGGTCTGCGACTGGCTGCGCGCGCAGTCCAAGGTCGAGCGCGTCGGCTATCTTGGGTTTCTCGAACCCGGCAGCCGCCAGCACGACATCTACACGCGCCATTGCGAGGGGGCGGGGTCGACCTTCTCGCTGATCGTGCGCGGCGGCGAGGCGGAGGCGTTCCGGCTCCTCGACAACCTCCGTCTGGTAAAGCTTGCGGTCAGTCTGGGCGGCACCGAGAGCCTCGCGTCGCACCCCGCCGCGATGACGCATCTGTCGGTCGCCCCGGCGCGCAAGGCCGAACTCGGCATCACCGACAATCTGGTGCGCGTCTCGATCGGGGTCGAGCATCCCGACGATCTGATCGCCGACTTCGAACAGGCGCTGGCGATGGTTTAGGGGCGCGTTGCCCTCAAACCGGCTCCCCCGTCCACTCCCAGTGCCACGGCTCGAAGGCGTAGTTGACGAAGCCGAAGCGCTGGGCGTTGGCGAGGAGCCAGAGGTAGGCGGGCGTCTTGGTCATCGCGCGGCGGTTGGCGTCGGCGGTGCTGTCAGGGCCGAAGCCGGGGCTTTCACCGACGTAGAGGTCGAGCGCGAGGCCCGTGCGGTGTGCCGAGCATTTGGCGCGGGTGATGCCCTGGCAATTACGCTCCGTCGCGCAGCGTGCTGCGTCCGACGCGGGATCGCGATAACCTGAGAAGATGCTCAGCCAGCGCGCGTCTGCGGCGAGCGCTGGCATGTCGCGGCGCGCGGCGGCGACCATGCGCCGATACGCGGCGAGTGCGCCGGCGCGAAGTCGGATGCGTTTGCCGAGATAGCCCTCGGCGACGGTGGCGGTGGCCAGTTGCGCGGGAGGCGGCGGGCACACGCCCCGCGCCCGCAAGCCGACATAGGGGCGGCGCATCTGCCAGGCTGCGCTCATCGTCGCGAAGGTCTGCGCGTCGACGGTGCCGGTTGCCTTGAGCTTATGCGCCGCCTGCCAGACCCCGAGCGCCGCCGCGAACCCCGGCGTCGCGGGGCCGCAGGCGGTGCGGACCTCGGCTGCCATGCGCGGGGCATAGGTCTCCCACCCCGTCTCGACCCGCCCGAACGGCGCCCAGACAAGAGTGCGCAACGAGGCGGTGTTCACCAGCGCCGCATTGCCGGTGCCGGTCGCACACGTCGCGCCGCACGCCGGTAACGATATGCCCAGCGAAATCATCGCCGCGAGGATGCGCCAGTTCATCGCCGACTCCGGTGGTGGAACAACCGCTTTCGCGGCGACTTGAGCGATAGCCGCTTTCAGAAGGTCTTGCGATGTCCCGTCCGCTTCCCGCCGCAGCGCTCGTCCTGCTGATTTTCGCATCCGACGCCGTTTCTGCCGCTGCCAGGCACCCTGTCCACCGCCCCGTGCCCAAAGCTGTCGCAGCGACGCCCGCTGCCGAAGTCCCCGGCTCGCCCGCTCAGTACGCCGCCGCCAAGGCCATCGACACGCAGGAATTCATGGCCAAACCCGATGCCGCCGCGCAGCGCCGCATCCTGATCCGCGCGCAGGTGCTGCTCGACCGCGCGCATTTCTCGCCGGGCGTCATCGACGGCAAGCCGGGCGGCAACATGGTCCTGGCGCTCAGGGGCTTTCAGGCGGCGAATGGCCTGACCGTCGATGGTTCGCTCGGGCGCGACACGTGGGATCGGCTCGTCGCGGGCGATGCCGCGCCGGTAGTCCGCGTCTATGCGCTCGCCGCCGAGGATGTCGCAGGGCCCTTCGCCGCAGCCGTCGAACCCGGCGACTATGTGACGATGGCGGCGCGGCCCAACATGACGTGGACGTCGGCGCTCGAGGGACTGGCCGAACATGCGCACATGGACGAGGCCTTGGTGCAGGCGCTCAACCCCGGCGCAAAGTTCGACAAGGCAGGTGCGACGATCCTCGTCGCGGCGGTCAAGCGCACGATGCTACCCGCGGTGACGCGCATCGAAGTCGACAAGACCGCGCAAGCGTTGCGGGCGTTCGACGGCGCGGGCAAGCTCGTCGCGGTTTATCCCGCGACGGTCGGCAGCGCCGAGCGCCCCGCCCCCGACGGCGACTGGGCGGTGCGGACGGTGGCGACGGCGGCGACCTACACTTTCGATCCCGCGCGGCTGACCTTCAAGGCGAAGGGCGACACCGCCGCCGCACCGGTCGGGAAGCTGACGATCAAGCCGGGCCCCAACAACCCCGTCGGGACGACATGGATCGACCTGACCAAGGACACCTATGGCATCCACGGCAGCCCCGACCCGCGCCTCGTCGGCAAGCGTGCCAGCCACGGCTGCGTTCGCCTGACCAACTGGGACGCGCAGGAGCTGGCGAAGGCGGTCAAGGCGGGCGCGAAGGTCAGCTTCGTCGGGGCGGAAACGCGCGCGACGACCTAGCGGACGGTCACGACTGCCGCGTCGAGCTCGGTGCCGTCGGGTCCGCGCAGGACAAACCTGTGGACGCCCGGCAGAGGCTGCCACAGCGCGTTGGCAGCGGTCCGGGTCAGCGGGTGGCCATCGACCTCCAGTCGCGCTCCTGCGCCCGCTCCGGCCGTCCGGACGCCGACGCGCTGGCGTGCGGGCGGGATGTCGGGGTCGAGCGCGATCACCGATCCGTTGGCGGGACTGAAGAGGCGCGGGCGTTCGCTCGCGGGCGGCGCGACACGGACCAGACCCAGTTGCGTGCCTGGGAGGAAAAGTTCCTCGCGGGGCGGTTCTGCGGCGGGGGCGAAGGCGACGCGGCCCGCCACGAGGCCGGCAGCGCGCGGCGGTGGCATTCCCGGCCTGTCCCGGTGCAGGTACAGCATGATGTCGCTCCACGCCGGACCCGCCCCGCTGACGCCAGACACCCCCGCGCCCATGCTGTCGCCCTCGAAATTACCCGTCCAGACGGCGACGGTGTAGCGGTCGGAGAAGCCGATGCACCAATTATCGCGTAACGCCTTCGATGTGCCGGTCTTGACCGCCGCCCAGAACGGCAGGGCGAGCGCGCTGTCCGAGCCGAACGTCGCGGTGCGCGCGGCGCGGTCGCCGAGGATGTCGGCGACGATCGACGCGGCCTGTGGGCTCAGCACCTGCCGGTCGCGGAGCACCGCCGCCGGTTCGACGCGCACCGGCGACCAGCGCCCACCGCGCGCCAGCGCGCGGTACGCGGCGGCCTGCTCGACGAGCGTCACCTCGGCCGATCCGAGTGCGAGGCTGAAGCCGTAGTAATCGCCCTCGCGCGAAATGCCGTGGTAGCCGCTGTCATACAGGCGGTCGCGCAGCGCATCGACGCCGACGAGCAGCAGGGTCCGCACGGCGGGGACGTTGAGGCTGTTGCCGAGCGCCGAGCGGACGCTGACGGGGCCGCGGAAGCTGCGGTCGTAGTTCTGCGGGATGTACAGCCCGCTGGCGGTGTCGAGGTCGACCGGCGCGTCGTCGAGGATCGACGCGGCGGTGAGCAGGCGGCGTTCGATCGCGAGGCCGTAGAGGAAGGGCTTGAGCGTCGATCCCGCCTGGCGCGCCGCTGCGGCCCCGTCGACCGCGCCGCTGGTCGACGCCGCGCCGCCGCTCGCGACATAGGCGAGCACGTCGCCGCTGGCGTTGTCGACGACGATCGCCGCGCCGTCGCGCACGTTGCGCGCGGCGAGGCTCGCTAGGCGTGTCGCGAGGGCTTGGCTCGCAAAGGCCTGGATATCGGCATCGAGGGTGGTGCGGACGACGCGGCGACCGGGGGAGAGCAGGCGCGCGGCGAGGTGGGGTGCGAGGTTCGGATCGGGCGGCGCGGCGCGCGGCCCGAGCAGGCGCGCGGCGGCGAGCTCGAGGCTCGCGCAGTCGGCGGGCGCGGCGCGGCAGGCGCGCGCCGCAACGCGCGCGGGCGACGCCTGCGGCGCGGGGACCAGCGCGGCGAGGATGCGCGCCTCGGGCATCGTCAGCGCCGATGCGGGGTGCCCGGCGAGCACGCGCGCGGCGGCGTCGATACCGACAATATCGCCGCGCCAAGGCAGCAGGTTGAACCACGCCTCGAGAATCTGGTCCTTGCTCCACGCCGCTTCGAGGGCGTGGGCGGCGCGCGCCTGCGCGAGCTTCTGCCGCCACGACCGCTGGCCGCTGCGCCCGAGGTCCGGCGCGAGCAACCCCGCGACCTGCATCGAGATCGTGCTCGCACCGCGCGCCTGTCGCCCTTGCAGCCGGTCGCGGAGCGCGCCGCCGACGGCGCGCCAGTCGATGCCGCCATGCTCGCGGAAGCGCTTGTCCTCCTGGGCGACGGCGACGGTAATCAGCGGCGCGGCGATGCGGTCGAGCGGCACCCAGTCGAGGCGGCGGACGGCCGGGTCGGCGCGGACGATGTCGAGAACGCGCCCGTCCCGCGCGAGGAGGCGCGCCGCGCTGCTCGTCCAGCGCGCGCGGGTCTCGGCGTAGGTCGGGAGGGTCGGGGGGGCGGTCAGCGCGAATGAGGCGAACAGGGCGAGTGCAGTGGCAGCAAGAAGGGCTCGCTTCGCTCGCACCCACCCCCAACCCCTCCCTGAAGAAGGGAGGGGAGAAGAAAATACACCCGCCTGGCTCCCGCTTTTCTTCTGCCCCCCTCCCTCTTCAGGGAGGGGCTGGGGGTGGGTGCGAGCGGAGCGAGCTTCTTCCTTTCGCTCAGGCTTTCCACCGCTCACTTCGCCGCCGCCACCTCGACGACATGGTTGGGCACCATCGCCATCGTCTCGGGCGAATACAGCGCCTCGACGCGCGTCGGCGGCAGGCGGAAGACGCCCTGCGAATTGAGGCGCAACGTGTATTCGTAGACGATCGTGCCGCGCTGCACCGCCGCGTAGTGCGCGTGGATGGCGTCGCTGCGCCGCTCGACGAAGGTCGGCTGCAGGCCCGTCGTCGCGGTCCCCGCCAGTATTTCCGAACGCCCGCCGAGCGAGCCGCCGAGAATCGTCGCGCCGGCGGGGACGGGGTCGTTGATGACGACCCATTCGAGCAGGCTGCGCGGCGTGACCTCGATGCGGACACGCATGACGTCGCCGCGACTCCAGCGTCCGGGCACGGCGCGGGTGACGGGGAAGACCTGCCGCTGGACCGCGAAGCCGCTGGCGAAAGGCTTGGTCAGCGGCACTGCGGCGCGCGCGGTGACGATCGCCCAAGGGGCTCCGGTGCCGCTGTGTGCGACCTCTAACGCCGATTGCGCGGCGGGCCACGCCAGCGTCGCGGGCGCGGGGTTGGCACTGCCCGCCCAGACGAAGCTCTGCGCCTGCGCCCCAACCGTCGCGCGTGTCGTGCCGGTAACGGGGATGCTTTCGAAACGCCGCGAGAAGTCGGCGATACTTAACGTACCGACTGCGTTCGCCACCGTCGTGTCCCAGTGGCCCCTTTGCTGGCGCAGCATAAGCGCGCGCGCGAGGGCACCGATGTCGGTGCGCCAGTCGGGAAGCGCCGCAACGGTGGTCAGCAGGCGCGCGGCCGTGCTGTCGGGCGACGCGAGCACCTGCCACGGGTCGTCGGCGCGCGCGAGCGTCAGCCGCGTCCCCTGCAGGTCGAGACGGGCGCGCAGGATATGCCCCGCCTGCGCCAGCTTGGCCGCGCTGTCGGGCACACCGGGCAGCCGCTGCAGGATATACGCCCAGTCGACGACGCCGATCGTCGGCCACGCGTCAGGAGTCTGGCTGAGCGGTTCGAGCATCGCCGGCGTCGCCGCGCGGTTCGCCACCAGCGCGGCGATCGCGCCGAGCCGCCGCGTGGCGAGGTCGCCGCCGAAGCCCGCAATCCCCGCGTCGCCGTTCGACTTGTCGATGACGAGGACGCGCGCATGGCTGCGCTCGACCTTGCCGCCGACGAAGCCCTGCAGCCCGGCGATCATCTTGGCGCGGGCGTCGGCAGGGAGCGGCCAGCCGCTGTCGGCGGACAGGCGCAGGATGTACGCGGTCAGGCTGTCGTCGCCCGCGATCCACTCGGCGGGGAAGAAGCGCACCAGTCCGTCGCCGTCGAGATAGGCTGGGAGGAGCGCGGCGCTGCGCTCCCACATCGCGCGGTCGCCGAGCGCGACGGCGCGGCTGAGCTGCTGCTCGATGCAGTCGTAGGGGTAGTCGCGCATGTACGCCTTGACCCCGGGCAACGCGCCGCCAAGCGTCCGGCTGAGCGCCACATCGAGGCCGCCGCGCCCGGCCAGCGCGCCGACCGGCAGCGCGACGGGGAAGCTCGTCGATGGGGTCAGCTGGACGAGGGTGGACTGCCAGACGGTCGTCGGGATTGCAGGCGCGACGGTCTGCGCGACACGCACGGCATCCCTGGCGGCCCCGGCGTCGGCGGCGACGTTCCACGCGATGTCGCCGGGTTGCGCGGGCGCGACGACGCCCCAGCCGACGGTGACGGCGTCGTTGGCGGCGATCGTCACGGCCTTGGCTGGCAGTGCGACGCCTCCCGCAGTCGCGGTCAGGCGCACGTTCGTCGCCGCGCCCGTCGCATTGCGCACCAGCACCGTCGCGACATAGCGGTCGCCTTCGCGGACCAGCGGCGGGATGCCTGCGAGGAGTTGCAGCGGCTGCGTCGTGCGGATGCTCGCCTCGCCCGTACCGAACAGATCGGCGCCGCCGGTCGCCACCGCGACAAGGCGGAAGCGTGACAGCGAGTCATTCAAGGGTACCACCAGCCGCGCGCGGCCCTGCGCGTCGAGCGGAACCCGCGCCTGCCACAGCAATAGCGGCTGGAAGTCGCGCCGCACCTGCCCGCCCGCCTCGTCGCCCCCCCCGCCGCCCGCCGCGACGGCCTTGAGGCCGTAATGGCGCTTGCCGACGACCTGCGACTGCGCGGTCGAGGTCTGCACCCAGACGGGCCGCTCGGCCATCATCGTCGTCAGCACGTCCCACGTCGGGTTGTCCTGCAGTTGCAGCAGGGCCTCATCGACGGCGGCAAAAGCGATCTCGGAATGCGGCGGCAGCGTCCGGCCCTTGGGCGGCGCGACCTGCACCGCGACGCTTGCGGTCTTGCGGACGCCGTAGGTCGGGCTGTCGGTGGTGATCTTCACCCCCAGCCGGTGATCGTCCCAGCCGACGCGCAGCTTCGCCATGCCGAAGCGGTAGCTCGGCTTGGCGAGGTCGATCAGCGCGGTCGGCGACGCGGCGTCGCGGCTGATCCACGGCAGATGCCAGCGCCGCGCGAGATCCGCCAGCCACAGCCGCCACCCCGCAACGCGGCCGCGCACCGCGAGCACCGAGACATAGACGTCGGGGGCCTAGCCGCGCCGCATCGCGACCTCGACGACGGGGTCCTTGCCGCTGAGCTGCGTCACGAAACTGTCGATGACCCCGTCGCGTAGCACGCTGACCAGTGCGGTCGCGGTGCGGAAGGGCATGCGGACCTGCAGCCGCGCGGTGCCGCCGACGGCATATTCGGGGGCCTCGGGGACGACATCCATGCGGTCGCCGTTGTCGCCGCCGAACCACCAGTCGTCGTCGCCCGCCAGCCA
>JBBQVB010000009.1:0-39685 GCA_038211965.1 Sphingomonadales bacterium | reverse complement strand
CAAGTTGCTCAAGGCTCATGGCAAGCTTCCCGCCGCCGAGATAGACGAAGCGATGGTGCGCTTTGCCGCTGGCGACGGCGACGTGTTGCTCGCGACCAACATCATCGAGGCCGGCCTCGACGTGCCCCGCGCCAACACGATGATCGTCTGGCGCGCCGACCGCTTGGGGCTGGCGCAGCTCCACCAGCTGCGCGGGCGCGTCGGGCGCGGCCCCAAGCGTTCGGTGTGCCTGCTGCTGCGCGGCCCCGACCTGACCGAGACTGCGACGGCGCGGCTCAAACTGATGCGCGAGACCAACGACGGCTTCCGCATCGCCGAGGCCGACCTGAAGCTGCGCGGCGCGGGCGAGATGCTCGGCACCAAACAATCGGGCGAGGCGGCGTTCCGCATCGCCGACCCCGAGCGTGTCGCGAAGTTCCTTCCGGTCGCGCGCGACGATGCGCGCCTGCTGCTCGACCGCGACGGCGGCCTCGACAGCCCGCGCGGCGCGGCGGCGCGGCATCTGCTCTACCTGTTCGAGCGCGACGCCGCCGTCGGGCTGCTGCGCTCGGGGTGAGGCGCGCGCATTGCTGCGACGAACGCCGGACATCGCACGTTCAGTTGCGACGCTGTCCAACGGGCAAAGCCTTCGCGGCGTCATCGAAAGCAGCTAGAGGCCCCGCCATGCGCTTCCTCCTCCCCGCCTTGCTCGCCTTCGGTGCCGCCGCGCCCGCCGCTGCGGTGATCCGCGTCGACATCAACTCGGGTATTGCGCAGCCGCTGCCCGTCGCGGTGCCCGCGTTCGCGACGCCCGCCGCCGCCGCAACCGCAGCGGGCACGACCACCGCTCTCGGCCAGCAGGTCGCGGGCGTCATCGCCGCCGATCTCGGCTCGTCGGGGCTGTTCCGCCCGCTCGACCCGGCCGCCTACACCAGCGTCGTGACGATGCCCGACACCACCGCGCCGCAATACGCGAGCTGGCGCACCGTCGCGGCGCAGGCGCTGGTCACCGGCAGCATCACCGCCAACCCCGACGGCGGCATCACGCTGGCCTGCTATGCCTATGACGTGTTCGCGGGCGAGGAGCTGGCGCGGCAGGGCTTCGTCACCACCGCCGCGAACTGGCGACGCGCCGCGCACAAGTGCGCCGACCTCGTCTATGCGCGGCTGACCGGCGAAGGCGGCTATTTCGACAGCCGCATCGTCTATGTCTCGGAGACCGGGCCCAAGACCAAACGCATCAAGCGCCTCGCGGTGATGGACCAGGACGGTGCGGGCCACCGCTTCCTGACCAACGGCCAGGCGCTCGTGCTGACCCCGCGCTTTGCGCCGAACCAGCAGACGATCACCTACATGTCGTTCGCGGGCAACCGGCCGCGTGTCTGGATCTACACGATCGGCAGCGGCACGCAGGAAGCGGTCGGCGATTTCCCCAACATGAGCTTCGCGCCGCGCTTCGCCCCCGACGGCTCGAACCTGCTGTTCTCGATGGCGGTCGGCGGCAACACCGATATCTATCGCCTCGACCTCGGCAGCCGCAAGCTGACCCGCCTGACCACCGGCCCGGGCATCGACACCGCGCCAAGCTATTCGCCCGACGGCAGCCGCATCGTCTTCGAGAGCGACCGCGGCGGCACGCAGCAGATCTACACGATGGCCGCCGACGGGTCGGGACAGCAGCGCATCAGCTTCGGCGAGGGGCGCTATGCGACCCCGGTATGGTCGCCGCGCGGCGATCTGATCGCGTTCACGCGGCTCGGCGGAGGCCAGTTCCGTATCGGCGTGATGAAGCCCGACGGCGGCGGCGAACGCCTGCTGACCAACGCCTATCAGGACGAAGGCCCGACCTGGTCGCCCAACGGCCGCGTCGTGCTGTTCTTCCGCACGCTGGCAGGACGCGCCGGCAGCGTCGATCTTCACTCGGTCGATCTATCCGGGCAGAACGACCGCAAGCTCCGCACGCCGCTCGATGGGTCCGATCCGGCGTGGTCGCCGTTGTTGCCCTGAACCTATCGTCCGCTCCTTCGTACTGACCGCTGAGAGGTGCTCCCGATGAACCGTTCCGCCCTGAACCTTGCGCTCGCCGCTGCACTGGTGGTCACCGCCGCGTGCAGCAAGAAGGCCAAGCCCAACCTGCCGCCGCCGCCGCCACGCGCCGAGGCTCCGGGTACCGTTACCCCACCCCCGCAGTCGCCGACGACCTCGGGGGCCGACAGCGGCGTCGGCACGGCCAACATCCCCGGCAGCCAGTCGGACTTCGTCGCGCAGGCCGGCAGCGACCGCGTGCTGTTCGGCTACGACAGCTACGAACTCGACGAGGCGGCGCGCGCGACGCTCGGCAAGCAGTCCGAGTGGCTGGCGCGCTACGGCAACGTCAAGATTTCGATCGAGGGCCATACCGACGAGCGCGGCACGCGCGAATACAACCTCGCGCTCGGCGACCGACGCGCCAACGCCGCGAAGAACTTCCTCGCCGCGCAGGGTGTGTCGGCGGCGCGGATCGCGACGATCAGCTACGGCAAGGAACGCCCCGAAGCCGAGGGTTCGGACGAGGGCGCGTACGCCAAGAACCGGCGTGCCGTGATAGTGCTGGTCAGCGGGGCGAAGTAATCCTGACCCTCTCCTTTCAGGGGGAGAGGGTTTACGGCCTCGCTTCGTCGCATTTGTGTAACGACACATCTGCCTCATCCGTATATTGTGCTAAGAAATACCCGACTGGCCAAAGGCCCGCACATGCCCGGGGGGGAGAGTGACGCGTATGATTGCCGCCGCCAACCGTTGGACACCTGCCGCCGCGCACGCGTGGCACAAGGCGCAGCCGTGGCTCGTCGGGTGCAACTTCACCCCCTCGACCGCGGTCAACCAGCTCGAGATGTGGCAGGCCGACAGCTTCGATGCCGCCGTCATCGAGACCGAGTTGAAGCTGGCCGCCTCGCTCGGCATGAATGCGGTGCGGGTCTACCTGCACGATCTGCTGTGGTGGGCCGACGCGCCGGGCTTCGTGTCGCGCATCGACCATTTTCTCGAGATCGCCGACCGGCACGGGATCCGCACGATGCTCGTGCTCTTCGATTCGTGTTGGCATCCGCATCCCGAACTGGGACCGCAACGCGCGCCCACGCCCGGCGTCCATAATTCGGGCTGGGTCCAGTCGCCCGGCATGGCGGTGCTCGGCGACGACCGCCATACGGCGCGCCTGCAAGCCTATGTCGAGGGCATCGTCGGCCGCTACGCGCGCGACCCAAGGGTCCTCGCATGGGACATCTGGAACGAACCCGACAACGGCCCGGAGGTCGCGCTGTGCGACCCCCTGCAGCTCAAGGCCAAGGCGGATCTCGTCGTGCCGCTGCTCGTCGCGGCGTTCGGCTGGGCGCGTGCGCAGGCCCCGATCCAGCCGCTGACCAGCGGCATCTGGCTCGGCGACTGGTCGGCCCCCGATCTGCTTAGCCCGATCCAGACCGCGCAGACCTCGAACTCCGATGTCATCTCGTTCCACAATTACGGCCACGCGAAAGACTTCAAGCAGCGCGTCAAGTGGCTGAAGGCGATGGGCCGCCCGCTGCTGTGTACCGAATTCATGGCGCGCCCCGTCGGCAGCACCTTCGGGGCGATCCTGCCGCTCGCCAAGAGGTCCAAGGTCGGGGCGTTCTGCTGGGGCCTCGTGCAGGGCAAGACGCAGACCCATCTGCCGTGGGATTCGTGGGCCAAGCCTTATGTCGACGGGCCCACCGGCGCGTGGTTCCACGATGTTTTCGACGCGGACGGCGTGCCGCACGATGCGACCGAGGTCGAGCTAATCCGCCGCCTCACCGAAGCCGACAAGCGACTGGCAGCACAATCGCGCGACGCACCGCCGGGCTGACCGGGCCGCGACCCGCCGCCCTTCATTCCCACTCGATTGTGCCCGGCGGTTTCGAGGTATAGTCGTAAACCACGCGATTGATGCCGGGCACCTCGTTGACGATGCGCGTTGCGCAGGCGGTCAGGAAGGCGGCATCGAAGGGGTAGACGTCCGCCGTCATGCCGTCGACCGAGGTCACCGCGCGTAGGGCGCAGACCTTGTCGTAGGTGCGCCCGTCGCCCATCACCCCGACGGTGCGGACGGGGAGCAGGACGGCGAAGGCCTGCCAGATCGCATCGTACAGCCCTGCCTTGCGGATTTCATCGAGGTAGATCGCATCCGCCTTGCGCAGCGTATTGCAGGCTTCGCGCGTCACCTCGCCGGGAATCCGGATCGCGAGGCCGGGGCCGGGGAAGGGGTGGCGACCGACGAACGCCTCCGGCAGCCCGAGTTCGCGGCCGAGCACGCGGACCTCGTCCTTGAACAGTTCGCGCAGCGGTTCGACGAGCTGCATGTTCATGCGTTCGGGAAGACCGCCGACATTATGGTGGCTCTTGATCGTGACGCTCGGACCGCCGGTGTAGCTGACGCTCTCGATGACGTCGGGGTACAGCGTCCCCTGCGCGAGGAAAGCCGCGCCGCCGATCTTCCTGGCCTCGGCCTCGAAGACGTCGATGAAGGTCTTGCCGATGAATTTGCGCTTGGCTTCGGGGTCGGTGACGCCCGCGAGGCCCGACAGGAAGAGATCGGCCGCGTCGACGTGGACGAGCGGGATGCGGTAGTGCTCGCGGAACAGCCCGACGACCTGTTCGCCTTCGCCCGCGCGCATCAGGCCGTGGTCGACGAAGACGCAGGTCAGCTGGTCGCCGATGGCTTCGTGGATGAGCACCGCAGCGACCGCCGAGTCGACGCCGCCCGACAGCCCGCAGATGACCTTGGCATCGCCGACCTGCGCCCGGATGTCGGCGACCTTGGCGGCGCGGTATCCGGCCATGCTCCACGTCGCGGTACAGCCGCAGACGTGGCGGACGAAATTGGCGAGCAGCTTGGCACCGTCGGGGGTGTGGACGACCTCCGGGTGGAACTGGACGCCGTAGCGACGGCGCTCGTCGTCGGCGATGGCGGCAAACGGCGCGCCGTCGGTGGTGGCGACGGCGCGGAAACCCGGCGGGACGGCGTCGATGCGGTCGCCGTGGCTCATCCACACCTGATGGCGCTCGCCGGGTGCCCACAGGCCGTCGAACAACATGCAGCGGTCGACGATCTCGATATAGCCGCGCCCGAACTCGCGGCTGGTCGAGGGCAGCACCGCACCGCCGAGCTGCGCCGCCATCGTCTGCTCGCCGTAGCAGATACCGAGGATAGGGATGTCGCGGTCGAACAGCGCCGGCGGAGCCTGGGGCGCGCCGGCGTCGGCCACCGAGGCGGGCGACCCCGACAGGATGACGCCGCGCGGGTTGAGGCGGTCGAGCGCTTCGCCGCCCTTCGAGAACGGCACGAGCTCGCAATAGACTCCCGCCTCGCGGACGCGCCGCGCGATCAGCTGCGCCACCTGGCTGCCGAAATCGAGAATCAGAATGGCTTCGGGATGGTCGGTCATGGCGCGATGTAGAGGGAACGCGCGCGCGCTTCAATTCGGGAAACACCCCTCCGCCGCGCAAACGGCGAAGGGGCCGGTCGATCAGCCGATGCGGACGCGCGCCTCGCCGTCGTAGCCGGCGTTGCACGAGAAGCCGCGCGTCTGGGTGCCGCGGCTCGAGTCGATCTCGACCGTCCCGCGCACCGTCGACCCGCCGTCGTAGGGGGTGACGCCGTCGACGCCGGCAACGCGCGCCCGGTCGCCCCGGGTGCCCGTCACGCGGTCGAGCTCGCGGCCGCACGCGGCGACCGGATCGGCACCCGCCTGACGGTCGTAGCCGCCGCCGTAGCCCTGCTGGTCATAGCCGTACGACTGGTCGTAGCCGTACGCCGGGGCGACGCCGCCGCGATACCCGTCGTAGCCGGGTGCATAGCCCGACACGCTGCGGTCGCGATTCGACGCCGCGATGGCAATACCGCCGATGATCGCCGCACCGAGGAGCGCGCCGCCGACGCCGATGCCGCCGCCATGGCGATAGTGCCCGCCGTGGTAGCCGCTGTAGCCGCCGCCGTAATTGCCGCGCCAGTCGCGTGCCGCAGCAGGTGCGGTCGCTACCGCGAGCGACAGGGCGAGGCCGGTGGCAAGACGCGAGACAGTGAACATGGAGGTTCTCCTTCGCCGCCGTTATGCCCCGTCAGGATTGTACGCGCGATGAACCGTTTTCAGGCCACGATGAGTTGTAGTTTGTCGCGCCAAAGCTGCGGTATCGGGACCGGGCGGCGCGTCTCGCGGTCGACGACGACGTGGACGAAGAAGCCCTCGGCGGCGGCATCGGCGGCGGCGGGGGTGAACAGGCCGACCTCGTAGCGGACACTCGATTCGCCCAGCGTCGCGATGCGGAGGCCCGCCGTGACGACTTCGGGAAAGGCGATCGGGCGCGCGTAGCGGCAGCCGGTTTCGACAACGAGGCAGATGACGGTGCCGCGCACGATGTCGAGCAACCCCGCGTCGACGAGATGCGCGTTCACGGCCGTGTCGAACAGGCTGTAATGGACGACGTTGTTGATGTGGCCGTAGATGTCGTTGTCCATCCAGCGCGTCGGCAGGTCGCGGAACGCGCGGTAGGCGTCGCACGGGCGGAACGGGGCGCGCGCCATCGGCTTAGCCCCGCGCCGGCGCCGCCTCAGGCCGCTTCGTCGAACTCTTCGACGGGGCCGCTGTCCTGGCCCTTGGCGCTGGTGTCGCGGTCGACGAACTCGACGATCGCCATCGGCGTCGCGTCGGAGCGGCGGATGCCCGCCTTGACGATGCGGATATAGCCGCCCTCGCGGTCCGCGTAACGCTCGGCGAGGACGTCGAACAGCTTGATCAGCTGGACGTCGTCCTTGAGGCGGGCGTCGGCGAGGCGGCGGTTCGACAGACCGCCGTGCTTGGCCAGCGTCACGAGCTTCTCGACATAAGGGCGGATTTCGCGCGCCTTGGGCAGTGTCGTGGTGATCTGCTCGTGCTTGATCAGGCTGGCCGCCATGTTGCGGAACATCGCGAGGCGGTGGCTCGTGGTGCGGCCGAGTTTGCGGTTCGAATTGCCGTGACGCATCTGTCAGTCCTTCGTTCGTTCAGGGGCCGTGTCAGGTACCCCGGACCGGGCGGCGGCGGGATGCCGGTCGCCCCTTCTTGTTAACGCGTCATCCCGGCGAACGCCGGAATGGCGGCAATTAATACTCGCTCTCGAGCTTTTTCGCCATTTCCTCGATGTTCTCGGGCGGCCAGCCGGGGATTTCCATGCCCAGTCGGAGACCCATCGCGGTCAGGACTTCCTTGATCTCGTTCAGCGACTTGCGGCCGAAGTTCGGGGTCCGCAGCATCTCGCTTTCGGTCTTCTGCACCAGATCGCCGATGTAGATGATGTTGTCGTTCTTGAGGCAGTTCGCCGAACGTACCGACAGTTCGAGCTCGTCGACCTTCTTGAGCAGGTAGCGGTTGAGCGCCGCGGTGTCGTCGAGCTCGATCGGCCCGGGATGCGTCGGGCTGTGCGGAACATGATGGATCGCCGTCGGCTCGTCGACGTTGACGAACAGCTGGAGCTGGTCCTGCAGGATGCGCGCGGCATAGGCGAGCGCGTCGTCGGGGGTCAGCGTGCCGTCGGTCTCGACGGTGAGGTTGAGCTTGTCGTAGTCGAGCTCCTGCCCGACGCGCGTGTTCTCGACCTTGTACGCGACCTGGCGGACCGGCGAATACAGCGCGTCGACGGGGATCAAACCGATCGGCGCATCGGCGGGACGGTTCTGCGACGCCGGGACATAGCCCTTACCGGCCTCGACGGTCAGTTCCATGTTGAGCGTCGCGCCCTCGTCGAGCGTGCAGATGACGAGGTCGGGGTTCATGATTTCCATGTCGCCGGTGACCGCGATCTGGCCTGCCATGGCGGGGCCGGGGCCGGTCGCCGACAGATGCACACGCTTGGGCTGATCGCCCTGCATCCGGACCGCGATCTGCTTGATGTTGAGGACCATGTCGGTCACATCTTCGCGCACGCCGGCAAGGCTGCTGAACTCGTGCAGCACGCCGTCGATCTTGACCGCCGTCACCGCCGCACCCTGCAGCGACGACAGCAGCACGCGGCGCAGCGCGTTGCCGAGCGTCAGGCCGAAACCGCGCTCGAGCGGCTCGGCAACGAAGACGCCCTTGCGGCGGCTGTCGGCGCCGGGCTTGGCTTCGAGCCGGTTGGGCTTCTTGAGTTCGGTCCAGTTCTTCGCAATGACTGCCATAAGTTCCACCTCGGGGGGCTGGGACGGTCGGGTCGTCACCCGCGCGTCCATCTAATCGGGGGTGCTGCGGCGCAACTGCCGACAGCACGGGCAGCGTCAGACGCGGCGGCGCTTGGGCGGCCGCACGCCGTTGTGCGGAATCGGCGTCACATCACGGATCGCGGTGATGTTGAAGCCCACCGCCTGCAGCGCGCGCAGGGCCGACTCGCGGCCCGAACCCGGCCCGCGCACCTCGACCTCGAGGGTGCGGACGCCGTGCTCGGCGGCCTTCTTGCCGGCATCCTCGGCGGCCATCTGGGCGGCATAAGGCGTCGACTTGCGCGACCCCTTGAAGCCCATCGTGCCGGCCGACGACCAGGCGATCGCATTGCCCTGCGCGTCGGTGATGGTGATCATCGTGTTGTTGAAGCTGGCGTTCACATGGGCGACGCCGGAGGTAATGTTCTTGCGCTCGCGGCGCTTGATGCGGGCTGGTTCACGGGCCATCGGACTATCCTGAGTTGAGAGTTACGGGTCGCGGTTGGGCGGTGCCCGTTACTTCTTCTTGCCGGCGATCGGCTTGGCTTTACCCTTGCGGGTGCGCGCGTTGGTGTGGGTCCGCTGGCCGCGCACCGGCAGGCCGCGACGGTGGCGAAGGCCGCGGTAGCACGCGAGGTCCATCAGGCGCTTGATGTTCATCGCGGTCTGGCGGCGCAGGTCGCCCTCGACGGTCATGTCGCGGTCGATCTTCTCGCGGATCTGCAACACCTCGGCGTCGGTCAGGTCCTGGACGCGGCGCTCGCGCGGGAAACCGAGTTCGGTGACAATGCCGAGCGCCTTGGTCCGGCCGATGCCATGGATGTAGGTCAGCGCGATCTCGACGCGCTTGTTGGTCGGGATGTTGACACCCGCGATACGAGCCACAGACTAGTCTCCCAAGCTCCACGGTCTCCTCGGGCTAAGGAAACCATCTCAAAGCGTAACACCGGCGCGGCGCAGGGCCACTCCGGTGGGTTCATCCGGTCAATCGGAAGCGGGCCAGCTAGACACCGAATCATACGGTGTCAAGTGCGGATTCACACCAGCGTGAGGCGGTTGCGTCCGCGCTGCGTTACCGCCGCCTGGCCCCGGCCCGTCGCGGTGCCCGGCGTCCGCACGTCGGCCATGAACACCCAGTCGGCGCGCGCCGTCGCGGGCGTGAAGCTGACCATAACATAGCCGCGCCGCGACGTATCGGCCCATTTCAGCTCGGGATTGCCGGCAACGAGCCCCGCCGCGACGGTCGCGGGGTCGGCCTTGAGCGCCGACTCGAACCCCGGCGAGGTCACCGAATGACCCGCGAACTCGACGCCGGCCGGGCGCCCGCCTTCGGCCAGATCGCACGCCCAGGCATTGTGACTGTCGCCCGACACAACGACGAGGCTGGCGTTGGCCTCCTGCGCCGCCTTGAGCAGCCGCGACCGCGCCGGAGCGTAGCCGCCCCAGCTGTCGAAATTCATCGGCAGCCCGACGCTTGCCGCCGCGATGCCGCCCTGGACATAGGCCCGCGAACGCTTGGGCGCATCGGGGCCGAGCCAGTCGACGGCAGCCTTCGGCGTCAGCAGCTTGCCCATGACGATCTGCTGCGCGAGCAGCTGCCACTTGGTGCGGCCCTGCACCGACGCCTTGAGATTGTCGGCGACCCACTGCTCCTGCGGGAAGCCCATCAGCGTCCGCTTGCCGTCGCTCCACGCACCGTCGCGCAGCGCGATCAGCCCGTCCTTGCCGCCTTTGATCGCCGCGCCGAGGTCGAGCTGCTCGTCGCGGCCCTCGATGCGGGTGTCGACGACGAGCATCGAGACGAGGTCGCCGATATCGTAGCGGTTGTAGGGTCGGTCGGCGACGGGCAGCCACTCGTGATAGGCTTGGCGGGCGTGCGCCTTGCGGTCTTCCCAGGGGCCTTCGTCGGGCTGGTGGTTTTCGGCCCCGTCCTTGTATGAGTCGTTGGCGAATTCGTGATCGTCCCAGATGCTGACCATCGGGAAATTGCGGTGCAGCGCCTGCAAATCGGGATCGAGGCGGTAGTCGGCATAGCGCGCCCGATAGTCGTCGAGCGCCACCAGTTCGCGGTCCGGCTTCGGCACGCGCCCGCCGACTTCCCCGCCCGCTGCCGGATAGACGCCGGGTTTATACTCGTAGAAATAGTCGCCGACGTGGACGATCAGGTCGAGGTCGCTGCGCGCGGCGGCGTGGGCATAGGCGTTGAAATAGCCGAACGCCTTGTTCGAGCAGCTGAACACCGCGATGTTGAAGCGCTCGAGCCGGCCCTGCGGCAGCGTCCGCGTTCGCCCGACCGGCGACACCGACCCGTCGGGGCCGGTAAAGCGGTAGAAATACCATTTGCCGGGGGTCAGGCCCGCGGCGCGCGGCTGGACGCACCAGTCGTGCGCAGGCGTCGCGCTCGCCTCGGCGCGCGCGACGATGCGGCCGAAGCCGGGATCCTCGGCGACCTCGGCGCGCAGCATCGCGGGTGCGTCGCCGCTGCCGACGAAGCGCGTCCACAGCCGTACCGAGTCGTGGCCCGGATCGCCGCTCGCGACGCTGTGGGTGAAGCCGCGGGGCGGCAGCAACTGCGCGCGCAGCCCGGCGGGCATCGCCGCCAACCCGCCGCCGAGCGCCCCGAGGCGGAGCAATGCGCGGCGGTCGAAGTCGCTGAACATCGTCGGTCTCCGGGCAAGGGTGCGTCGCTGTGCTTCTATGGCGCGCTCGTGACGTTTCGGCGATAGCCGAGGCGATGCCGAAGATGCGCGCCAAGGCCGACCTGCCGACCAAGCTGTGCGCGGCATGCGGGCGGCCCTTTGCGTGGCGCAAGAAATGGGCGCGCGACTGGGACGCGGTGCGCTGGTGTTCGGACAAGTGCCGTGCGACGGGCGGGGCGGCGTCCGCCGTGCAGCGCGCGCGCGTTTAGTATTGCCGCGGCGCGCTGCTTCCCAAACACCGCCGCATCCGCCACACTGGCACACAGCAAGCTCGGGAGCAGCGACGATGGCCACCGTCCTCAAATCGGTCGACAGCGTACAAGACAGCGTCAGCGCGGAGGAATGGGCGATCCGCGTCGATCTCGCCGCCGCCTACCGCCTTGTTGCGCTGTACGGCTGGGACGACCTGATCTTCACCCATCTGTCGGCGCGGATCCCCGGCCCCGAGCATCATTTCCTCATCAACCCGTATAATCTGATGTTCGAGGAGATCACCGCGTCGAGCCTCGTCAAGATCGACGTCGAGGGTACGCCGGTCATGCCGACGCCGTACCTGACCAACCCGGCAGGCTTCACCATTCATTCGGCGATCCACATGGCGCGCGACGACGCGCAGGCGGTGATGCATCTCCATACGCCGAGCGGCCAGGCGGTCGCGGCGCAGTCGGAGGGACTGATGCCGCTGACGCAGACCGCGATGCTGATCCGCGCGCAGGTCGCCTATCACGAGTACGAGGGCGTCGCGACCGATCTCGAGGAGCGCGCACGCCTCGTCGAGGATCTCGGCACCAAGGACGCGATGATCCTCCGAAACCACGGCACGCTGACCGTCGGCAGCAGCGTCGCGCAGTGCTTCATTAAGATGTATTTCCTCGAACGCGCCTGCGACGCGCAGATCAAGGCGCTGTCGGCGGGCCCCGGTGGCCTCTACAACCCGCCGCAGGGCACGCCCGAGAAGGCGGCGGGACAGGGTTCGATGGGCTTGGGCATCGTCGCCGACCGGCTGGCGTGGCCCGCGCTGCTGCGCAAGCTCGACCGGCTCGACCCGTCGTTCCGGAATTGATCCCAGCGCCCATGCCGCCGCCGTACCGCATCGCGCACCAGTTCCTGCCCGCCACCGGCGCGCTGCTGTCGGCGCATCCGCTGGTGTCCGAGGTGCGCGCCGTCGATCTTGGCGCGCGCTGGGACCTGCCGACCGACGTCGAGGTGATCTTCGCGCTCCACGAGCCCGGCTCGACGCATGCCCCCGACGTCCCCGCACCGCCGGGGTGGCCGGGCGCGGTGCAGTTCGTCCAGATCGCGAGCGCCGGCCTCGACGGCTATCCGGCGTGGCTGTTCGATGCGCCGCTGGTCGCCAGCGCGGCGGGCACCAGCGCGGGGCCGATCGCCGAGTTCGTGCTGGCGGCGATGCTGGCGCACGAGAAGCGCCTGCCCGCGATCTACGCGACCGACGGCGGGCCGTGGACCGACCAGGCGACGATGGTGGCGAATCCGCTCGGCAGCCTCGACGGCAAGACGCTCGGGCTGATCGGCGTCGGCGCGATCGGGACGCGCATCGCCGCGCTGGCGCGGGCTTTCGGGATGCGCGTCGTCGCGCACCGGCGGTCGACCGCGCCGGGGCCCGACGGGATCGAGATCGTGCCGCTCGACACGGTGCTGGCGCGCGCCGACCATCTCGTCGTTGCCGCGCCGATGACGCCCGCGACTGCGGGGCTGCTCGACGCCGCCGCCTTCGCCAGGGTCAAGCACGGCGTCCACCTCGTCAACATCGCGCGCGGGGGCATCGTCGACCAGCCCGCGCTGATCGACGCGCTGACCCGCGGCCAGGTCGGCGCGGCGTCGCTCGACGTCACCGAGCCCGAACCGCTGCCGCCGAGCGATCCGTTGTGGGCCGCCCCCAACATCCGCATCACGCCGCACGTCGCGTGGAGTTCGGCGGGAACACCGGGACGCATCTTCAAGCTGTTCGCCGACAATCTCGCGCGCCTCGCGGCGGGCGAGCCGCTGCTCAACCTGCTGGCGCGCGGCGAATAGGGATCGCGCGGCGGCCGTCGTGCGACTAGTCTGCGCGGTTCAACTGCCGGAGTTCGTGCGATGATCCGCCCCGCCCTGACCGCTGCGCTGCTGCTCGCCGCAAGCGTCCCTGCCGATGCCGCGATGCGCGTCATGCAGCGTATCCCCGGCCCCGACGGCGGCTGGGACATCGTCACCGTCGATGCCGCGAGCCACCGGCTGTTCGTCGCGCACGGCGACGCGGTGCTCACCGTCGATCTTGCGTCGGGGTCGGTGACGCCGCGCTTCGTGCCTGCGACACGCGCGCACGAGGCGTTCGTCATGCCCGGCACAGGGCGCGGCCTCGTCACCAACGGCGGCACCGACAGTGTCACGCTGTTCGATGCGACCAGCGGCGCGGTCGTCGCCGAAGTCCCGACGGGCAAGAAACCCGACGCGGCAATCTGGGATGCGCGCTCCAGGACCGCGTGGATCATGAACGCCGGCGACGGCAGCGCGACGGTTGTCGACCCCGTCGCCGCTAAGGCGGTCGGCAGCGTCGAGATCGGTGGCGCGCTCGAATACGCCGTCGTCGACGGGCGCGGGCATGTGTTCGTCGCGGTCGAGGACAAGGCCGAGATTGCGATGGTCGATATCGCCAAGCGCCAGGTAGTACGACGCACCGCACTGCCGGGGTGCGAGGAACCGACGGGCCTCGGGCTGACGGCGCGTGGCGACCTGATCGCGGCGTGCGCCAACGGCGTTGCCAAGGTCGTCGATACGAAATCGGGCAGGATCAGAGCCGACATCGCCATCGGCCTGCGCCCCGACGCGGCGTTCGTCGACGATGCGCGCCACCGCGCCTATATTCCCAGCGGCGGCGACGGGACGCTGACGGTCATCGACACGCGCCGCGCGCCCAAGGCTATCGCGACGGTACCGACGCAGAAGGGGGCGCGCACCGGCGCGGTCGATCCCGGCACGGGCAAGGTCTATCTCCCGGCGGCGCGCTACGAGGCGGCGGTCGGCACGGCACGGCCGAAGCTTGTGCCGGGCAGCTTCGAAATCCTCGTCGTCGGCGATTAGTGCAGGCGGCGGCGAGGGACTACCCCGCCGCGACGCTTTCGGGCATCGTTGTGATGTTTGCAGGGAAGAACCGCGATGGCCGACCTCGATGTCCGTCCGAAATGGCCGTTGCGTGTCGCGTTCATCACGCTGATCGCGAGCGTGGCGGTGCTTGCGGCGGGACCGTTGATCGCCGCCGGCCTCGACTACCGCCCGGGCCTCGCGATGTTCGCACTCGGGGCGATCGTCGCGGGCGTCGGCGCGGTCGTGCTGATCGTCATGCTGCTGTTCAAGCGCGGTCCGGCGGCGCTGCTCGGATCGGCGCTGGTCGCGGGGCTGGTCGCCGCGCTGGTGCCGCTGAGCATCGTCGTCACGGCGGGCAAGAGCCCCAGCATCCACGACATCTCGACCGACACCGCCGACCCGCCGTCGTTCGTCGCGCTGGTGCCGCTGCGTGGGTCCGGCGCGAGCCCGGCGGGTTACGACGGCCCCGAGGCGGCAGCGGCGCAGCGCGTCGGCTATCCCAACCTCGCGGGCGTGCTGCTCAGCGGCGCGCCGCGCGCCGCCTATGACCGCGCGCTCGCGGCGGCGCGCGCGATGGGCTGGCAAATCGTCGCCGCCGACCCCGCGTCGGGGCGCATCGAAGCCATCGCGACGGTGCCGTGGTGGGGCTTCAAGGACGATGTCGTCGTCCGCGTCCGTCCCGACGGCAACGGCAGCCGCGTCGACGTGCGCTCGAAGTCGCGCGTCGGCAAGGGCGACCTCGGCATCAATGCGGCGCGCATCGAGGCCTACCTCGCCAAGCTCCGCTGAGGCCCGCGTGATCGACCCGGTCGAACTGGCGCAGGCGCTGATCCGGCACCCAAGCGTCACGCCCGCCGATGCGGGTGCGCAGGGCATGCTGGCGGGGGCGCTCGAGGGCCTCGGCTTCACCGTCCATCGCCTGCGCTTCGGCGACGCCCCCGACGGGCCGATCGACAATCTGTTCGCAATCATCGGCAGCGGCAGCCCGCATTTCGCCTTCGCCGGCCATACCGACGTCGTCCCGCCCGGCGACCCTGCGGCGTGGAGCGCGCCGCCGTTCGCGGCGCGGATCAGCGACGGCTTCCTCACCGGGCGCGGGGCTGCCGACATGAAGGGCGCCATCGCCGCCTTCGCTGCCGCCGCCGAGCGCCGGATCGCGGGCGGCTTCGCGGGCACGCTGAGCCTGATCGTCACCGGCGACGAGGAAGGCCCGGCGACTTTCGGCACCGCGCCGCTGCTCGACTGGATGCGCGCCCACGGCCACGTCCCCGACCTCTGCCTCGTCGGCGAGCCGACCAGCGCGCGGGTGCTGGGCGACACCGTCAAGATCGGGCGGCGCGGGTCGCTGAACGCCTGGGTGACGGTCCACGGCGCGCAGGGGCACGTCGCCTACCCGACACGGGCCGACAACCCCGTGACGCGCCTGGTGGCCCTCCTGGGGGCGCTCAAGGGGCATGTCCTCGATGACGGGAGCGACTGGTTCCAGCCGTCGAACCTCGAAGTCACCGATCTGACCGTCGGCAACCCGGCGACCAACGTCATTCCGGCGCAGGCGTCGGCGCGGCTCAACATCCGCTTCAACGACCGCCAGCGCGGGCCGGACCTCGAAGCGTGGCTGCGCGGCGTCGTTGCCGCCCACGCGCCCGCCGCCGACGTGCGCGTGCGGATTTCGGGCGAGGCGTTCCTGACCGAACCCGGCGCGCTGTCGGGGATCGTCGCCGAGGCCGTCGCTGCCGTCACCGGACGGACCCCCGAACTGTCGACGACGGGCGGCACGTCGGACGCCCGCTTCATCCGCGCCGTCTGCCCGGTCGTCGAATTCGGCCTCGTCGGCGCGTCGATGCACAAGGTCGACGAGCAGGTCGCGGTCGCGGACATTCGCGCGCTGGCGGAGATTTACGCGGGCGTGCTGGCGCGGGTGTTCGCGGACCGCTGACGCGCACCCTTCGCAAGCCTTCCCCAACCGCCTACATCGCGACGATGCCCTCGTTGTCCGTCGCCAGCTGGAACATCAATTCGGTGCGCTTCCGACTCGACATCGTCGCGCGGTTTCTCGAAACGCACACGCCCGACGTGCTGTGCCTCCAGGAAACCAAGGTCGTCGACGGCGACTTTCCCCACGCGGCGTTCGAGGCGCTCGGCTACACCTACCGCGTGCTTTGCGGCCAGCGCATGCACCACGGCGTCGCGATCCTGTCGAAGCTGCCGCTGACCGAAGATCGCCGCCACGACTGGCAGGACAACGGCGAGGCGCGCCACGTCGGCGTGCGGTTGCCGGGCGGGGTGCTGCTCGAGAATGTCTATGTCCCGGCCGGCGGCGACGTCCCCGATGCGACGCTCAACCCCAAGTTCGGTCAGAAGCTGGCATTCCTCGACCGCATGACGCGCTGGTCGGAGGGGTTGCGCGACGACACGCTGATCGTCGGCGATTTCAACGTCGCGCCGCTCGAGTGCGACGTGTGGAGCCACAAGGCGCTGCTCAATGTCGTCAGCCACACCCCGATCGAGGTCGACCGCCTCGCGGGATTGCAGGCGAGCCACGACTGGGTCGACCTCGGGCGATCCTTCATTCCGCCGCCCGAGCGGCTCTACACGTGGTGGAGTTACCGCAACGTCGACTGGACGATCGGCGACCGGGGGCGGCGGCTCGATCACCTCTGGGCGTCGCCGGGGCTGGCGCGGGCCGCGACGGGCTTCGAAGTCGTCGAGGACGCGCGCAACTGGGGCAAGCCATCGGACCTTGTCCCGCAGATCGCACGGTTCGAATTATGTACCCCAATAATGTTCCACGTGGAACATTTTTAACCGATACGGACGGACGCTCGGTGGCGCTCGCCGTCGACGAGTTGCGGCGCGGGCAGCCTGTGACGCTGACCTCGCAGGGTGGCGACCTCACCGTCCTCGCGGTCGAACTCGCCGACGATGCCAGCCTCGCCGGCCTCGAAGCCGAGGGCCGCGCCGCGTTGCTCCTCGCGCACCCCCGCGCCGCATTGCTCAACATCGTCAACCAGCGACCCGCCGCCGGCAGCGACGCCGTGTGGATCGAGCGCGGCGCGTGGATGGACCTGCCCGCCAGCGTCGCCGCCGCCGATCCCGTCCGCGACCTCGCGACGCCGTTCAAGGGGCCGTTCCGCAGCGTCGATCCGGGCGCGCTGGCGGCGTGCGCGAACGCCGGGGTGCGACTGGCGAAGCTGGGGGGGCTGTTGCCGGCGGTGTTCGCGGTGGCGCGATCGGCCTCGTCCGCGACGCTCGCCGTCCCCGCCGCCGCCATCCTTGCCTACACCCGCGCCAATACGCTGCGCCTCGTCGCGCGCGCCCGCCTCCCCCTCGACGGGGCCGAGCGCACCGAGGTCGTCGCCTTCCGCCCCGCCGAGGGCGGCCCCGAGCATCTCGCGCTGCTGATCGGCGACCCCGACCTGCGGGTGCCTGTGCTGACGCGCCTGCACTCGGCGTGCCTGACCGGCGACGTGCTCGGCAGCCTCAAATGCGACTGCGGCCCGCAACTGCGCGGCGCGGTGGCGAGCATCGCGGCGGCGGGCGGCGGCATCCTGCTCTACCTTCAACAGGAGGGCCGCGGCATCGGTCTGATCAACAAGCTGCGCGCCTATGCCTTGCAGGACCAGGGCTTCGACACCGTCGACGCCAATTTGCGGCTGGGCTTCGACGCCGACGAGCGCGATTTCGAGCTGGCCGCTGCAATGCTGCGCCTGCTCGGGGTGGCCAGCGTGCGGTTGATGACCAACAACCCCGACAAGGTCGCGGCGCTCGCGGCGAACGGCGTGCGCGTCGCCGAGCGCGTCGCGCACGCGATGCCCGCCAACCCGCACAACGCACATTACCTCGACACCAAGCGCGTGCGGTCGGGACATCTGCTGTGAGCCTCGTCGTCGAGACCGGCGCGCTGACGCTGACCGCCTTCGGGCGGACGCTGCCATGCGTCATCGGGCGTGGCGGCGCGGTCGCGGCGGCGGCAAAGCGCGAGGGCGACGGCGCGACGCCGCTCGGGGTCTGGCCGCTTCGCGCGGTGCTTCTGCGCCCCGGTGTCGGCGCGACAACCGACCTGCCATGGCGCTGGCTGCGTCCCTCCGACGGCTGGTCCGACGATCCGGCGGATCCGGCGTACAACCGCCCCGTCAGCCACCCCCACGCCTACGCCGCCGAACGCCTGTGGCGCGACGACGGGGTTTACGATGCGGTCGTCGTGCTGGGGCACAACGACGCGCCGCCGGTTGCGGGGCAGGGCAGCGCGATCTTTCTCCACATCGCGCGCGACGACGGCGCGCCGACCGAGGGCTGCGTGGCGCTGGCGCGCGCGGATTTGCTGGGGCTGCTGCCGAAACTCGCGGCGGGGATGGAGATGGCGATTGTCTGAAGTCTTTCTTCCCCCTCCCCTCACCGCGCAGCGGAGAGAGGCGAGGGGAGGGAGCAGAGCGTGAAACTGACCGGCCTCAAGGTCGTCGACCTGACGCAGTTCCTCCCCGGCCCGATGCTGACGGTGATGCTCGCCGATCAGGGCGCACAGGTCACCAAGGTCGAACCCCCCGGCGGCGACCCGGCGCGGGCGATGGGGCCGTTCGTCGAGGGCAACAGCGTCTGGTTCGCCAACCTCAATCGCGGCAAGACCTGCGTGCGCCTCGACCTCAAGTCCGATGCGGGGCGCACCGCGCTGTGGGCGCTGATCGCCGATGCCGACGTCTTCGTCGAAGGCTTCCGGCCCGGCGTCATCGACCGTCTCGGCTTCGGCACGAGCGTCGTACGCGCGCGCTTCCCGAGGATCGTCTACGCCTCGATCTCGGCGTTCGGCAGCGCCGGCCCGCTCGCCGACCACGCCGCGCACGACATCGGCGTGCAGGCGCTCGGCGGCTTCCTGAGCGTCAACGACGGCCCCGACGGGACGCCGGTGGTACCGGGGGTGCCGTCCGCCGACATGGCCGCCGGACTGACCGGGCTGTCGGCAGTGCTCATGGCGCTGTGGGCGCGCGAGCGCACGGGCGTCGGCGACACGGTCGAAATCTCGATGCTCGGCAGCCTGCTGCCGTGGAGCGCGCATATCGCCGGGTCGGCGCTGGCCGGGGGCGACGCGCCGCGATCGGCGACGCAACGCTCGCTCGGCGGCGCGGCATTTTACAACGTCTATGCCTGCCGCGACGGTCGCCACGTCGTGCTGGCGGGGCGCGAGGCGAAGTTCGTCGCCAACCTGCTCACCGCGCTGGGCCGCCCCGACCTCGTCGCGCTCGGCGACGCACCGCCCGGTCCCGACCAGGCACGCTTGCGCGATTTCCTCACCGCGACCTTCCTGACGCGCGACCGCGCCGATTGGGTCGCGTGGTTCGAGGGCCGCGACGTGGCGTTTGCCCCCGTCCTCGATTTTGCCGAGGCGTTCGCCACGCCGGGGGTCGCCGAAGCCATCGACCGGACCACGACGATGCCGCATCTCCGCCCGGCGATCGCCTTCGCCGACGAACCCGCGTGGACGCCGCCGCCGCGCTAACCCTCGATGCGCTCGTTCGGATACGTTCCCCACAGCTGCGCGCGCAGCATGTAGCCGCCCTTGCCGTCGCGCGCGACGCGGCACCACAGGCCGTCGCAGAGCACCAGCGACACCACCGCGCCCGGAGCGATGCGCCACACCGCCGGCGACGCGAGGTCGGCGCGCCCGTACAGCGTGCGCACGACGCGCGTCACGATGGCGGTGCGCTCGCCGCTGAGCAGGCTCTTGTTGATCCACGCGGTGCCGCCGCTGTCGTCGCGAACCTGGCGCCAGATCTGGTATTCCTTGATCACCTCGACGGGCAGGCCCTTGCGGACATAGACCCATTGGACGGGATACTGGTCGCCGGGGCCGGAGCGGACGAACGCCTTGCCCGCCTTGATCGACACGAAGCGCGGGATCGGCAGCCCCGAGGTGCCGTCGTCGCGATCGGCGGGCGGCGCGGCGGGTGCGGCGGTCTGCGCGGCGAGCGGCGCAGCAAGGGCCAGCAGCAGGGCGAGGAGGGGACGGCGCATCGGCGGGGCTGTAGCGCAGCCACGCGCGCGGGGACAGCGCGCTTGCGTCGCCGCATGCGCAAGGTTAGCGCGTTTGCCGATGCCCAATCGACCCCGCCCTGTCGTCCGCGTCACGCGCCGCCTGCCCGCCGCCGTCGAGGCGCGGCTGTCGGAGCTGTTCGACACGACGCTCAACGCCGACGACGCCCCGCTCGATGCGGCAGGGCTGTGCGCGGCGGTCGCGGCCTGCACGGTGTTGGTGCCGACCGTCACCGACCATGTCGACGCCGCGGTCATCGCCGCCGCCGGAGCCGGCCTGCGGCTGATCGCCAACTTCGGCGCGGGCGTCGACCACATCGACCTCGCCGCCGCGCGCGCCCGCAACATCGTCGTCACCAACACCCCCGGCGTGCTGACCGACGACACCGCCGAACTTGTGCTGGCGCTGATCCTGTCGGTGCCGCGCCGACTCGCGGAGGGGGAGAAGCTGGTGCGCGGCGGCAATTGGACGGGCTGGGCGCCGACGGGGATGCTCGGCCACCGCGTGCGCGGCAAGGCGCTCGGCATCGTCGGCATGGGGCGCATCGGCCAGGCGGTCGCGACGCGCGCCGCTGCCTGCGGGCTGACCATCCACTACCACAACCGCCGCCGCCTGCCCGCGAGCGTCGAGGCGGCGCTCGGCGCGACCTTCCACGCCGACCTCCACGCCATGCTCGGCGCGGTCGATATCGTCAGCCTGAATTGCCCGCATACGCCCGCGACGCACCATCTGATCGACGCGGCCGCGCTCGCGACGATGAAGCCCGACGCCTATCTGATCAACGTCGCGCGCGGCGAGATCGTCGACGAGGCGGCGCTCGCGGCAGCGCTCGCGTCGGGCGCGCTGGCAGGGGCGGGGCTCGACGTGTTCGAAGCCGAGCCGCGCATCACCCCGGCGCTGTTCGACCTGCCCAATGTCGTGCTGCTGCCGCATCTCGGCTCGGCGACCTTCGAGGGGCGGCAGGCGATGGGTGACAAGGTCATCGCCAACATCCAGAGCTGGGCCGACGGCCACCGCCCGCCCGATCAGGTGCTCGACGGCTGGGTCTAGGCGCGCGTCGAGGGGTCCGCCCCAGGAACCGGCGGTGACCGCAGACGTTGTAACGGCCGTCTCGACCTCATCGGAGTTCCGCCATGACCGCCCCCAAAGTCCTGATCGCCGCCCTCCTCGCCGCGACGACGCTGACCGCCTGCGAAACCAACCGTTACGGGGAGCAGCGCCTTAACAGCACCGGGCGTGGCGCTGCCATCGGCGCGGCCGGCGGTGCGATCATCGGTGCGATCGCCGGCGACCCGCTGGCGGGTGCCGCGATCGGCGCCGCGGGCGGCGCGGTCGTCGGGGCGATCAACGACGACAACCGCTACGAAGACCGCGACGGTCGCCGCTACTACTACGACCGCCGCGACCGCGAGCGCCGCTATTACTACAACGATCGCCGCGAGCGCGTTTACGATCCGTACAACCGCTGAGGCAATCCCTCGGCCATGCCGGATGATGGCGCTTGCAATCAAGCCCTGCCGCCAACCAGCGGCGCGGTGCGATTGATCTCGCTCACAGACACTCGAAATTAAGTATTGCGCCTCTGCCCACGGTAAGCGGGCACGCTATGCATGTTGCCAATCTGCAACGTTACGTATCAAAAACAAATCGGCCTTGCGTCGATTATTGCAATCGCATTCAAGAAGCATAGCATCCACCCGTCAATCAGGGGGTGGGTATGATGATCGCACGGAAGTCTGGGATGACCGGCGCACGCCGGGCCGCGTTGCTCGCGACAGTGGCAGGCGCAGCGCTGGTCGGCACGACGGCGCGCGCGCAGGTCGCCGCGCCACCGTCCCCGCCGGTCGCGCTCGCCGCCGCCGATACGGACGCGGGAGCTGAGATCGTCGTGACCGCGCAGCGCCGCGCCGAGCGCTTGCAGGACGTACCGTTGTCGGTCAGCGTCCTGAGCGGCGAGCAACTCAAGAATGCCAATGTCACTTCGATAGACCGGCTTGAACAGCTCGTGCCCGGCGTGCGCATCGGCCGCAGCGGTCCGGACGCCCGGCCGGCCATCCGCGGTACCTATACCGAGAATATCTCGGCGACCGGCGACCCGCGCATCGGCGTCTATATCGACGACATCTACCAGTCGCGCACCAGCCAGATTCCGCCGGTCGTCGATCTCCAGCGCGTCGAGGTACAGAAGGGTCCGCAGGGCACGCTGTACGGTCGCAACAGCTTCGGCGGCAACATAGCGTTCTTTTCGGCGACCCCGAAGGACACATTCGCGGCCGGGGTCGATGCCCTCTATGGGCGGTATAATCGTCGCCGCATCGAGGGGTTCGTCAACGTCCCGATCAGCGGCGACCTCGCGGCGCGCGTTGCCGGTCTATACGAAAAGGCGGACGGCTATGTGAAGAACATCGGCACCGGCAACGACGTCGGCGACACCGACGAATGGTTCGTGCGCGGCACGCTGCGCTTCGCGCCGAAATCGCTCGACGACCGTCTCGAGGTCCTGCTGCGCGCGTCCTACGACCATCAGGGCGGCGCGGGCAATTTCAGCTTCGGCTACAAGTTCCTGGGAACCCTCGTCGATCCTTCGGCGGTGCGTGCGCCGGGGCAGTCGCTGACGCGCAACGGCGTGACCTACACGCTGCCCAACGGCTTCAACGGCAACGGCTTCACCGGCCTGCCCTACGCCATCGACACGCGCTATCGCGACGGCATCCCCGATGTCGGCGGTGCCGACGTCGGCATTCCGACGCTCGCCGACCCTTACAAGATCAATACCGATGGCGTCATCAGCCGCCGCCTGCGCCAGCAGCAGTACAGCGGTACGATCAACTTCGATGCCGGCCCGGTAAAGCTGCGCTCGATCAGCAGCTACACCGACTTCTACCTCAACCGCTCGGGCGACGACATCACGCCGGCACCGCTCAACCTGTCGTATATCAAGAACAAGACCCGGACCTACACGCAGGAATTGCAGATCCTGTCGAACGACAAGTCGAGCCGCTTCCAGTGGATTATCGGCGGTTATTATTTGAACGACAATGTCACCGAGCAGAGCGTCACCAACGTCAACCGCGCCTACAAGACGACGACCGCCGCGCCCGGCCAGCAATTCTACACTTTCGGTTTTACCTACGCGCCGACGGCGGCGAACGCCATCGACCAAACCTTCGCCTACGACAGCTTCAGCGCCTTGCAACAAAAGACCCGGTCGCTGGCAGGCTATGGCCAGGCGTCCTACACCCTGTTCGACAAGCTCACGCTGACTGCTGGCGCGCGCTACACCAGCGATCGCAAGACCGTGCTGTCGTCGCGCTTCAACGCCACGGCGACCGGTGGCGTTGGTTCGTCCTACTACGTCAATCTGATCGACGACCCGGTGAATTATCAGTGCGGCGGTCTGATCGCCGCCAATGCCGCCTCGAACGCGACCAATATCGCCAATGCCTATAACTTCGTCTGCGGCAAGCTGACCGCCAACTATGTCACCTACCGCGGCGCGGTCGACTATAAATTCGACCGCGACCACCTGATCTACGGAAGCTATTCGACCGGGCGTCACGCCGGTGGGTTCAACAGCGGGGCGGTGACGGTCGCGGGCGTTCCGACGCTGCTGTCGTTCGCCCCCGAGAAGGTCGAAGCCTATGAGGTCGGTTCGAAGAACCAGTTTCTCGACGGTCGGCTGACGTTCAACGTCGCGGCGTTCGTCAACAACTTCCGCGATCTGCAGGCCCAGACCTCGATCCCGAACCCGAACAACCCGCTCACCGGGGTGATCGCGCTGGTCCAGAATATCGGCCGCGACCGGGCCTACGGCGCCGACCTCGAGGCGGTCGTCAAGCCCGACAAGCACCTGACGGTCAATGTCGCGTTCAACTATCTGCACGCCCGCGAACTCGACTATGCGGTCAACGTCTTCGAATTCGGCGGCGCTGCGACCTTCTGCAACATCACGCCCGACTGCACCGCTGCGTCGGGCGAGCGCAACACCGTGCAGGGCACGCCCTTCCCCAGCGCCCGCACCGATCCCAACCGCTTCATCCCGATCGTCGGCCCCGACGGCAAACAGATCGTCATCGGCGGTGTCCCGCAGTTCAAGTACGTCATTGCCGGGCGCGGCCTCGACGGGACCAAATACACGTCGAAGAAGTCGCTGTCGCCCGACTACACCGTCCAGGTCGGCGCGGCGTACACCATCGACCTCGGCGCGGCGGGGACCCTGACGCCCGAAGTCCAGACCTATTTCAACGCCGGCTACCTGCTCACCGACCTGACACCCAATTTCGGCAATCAGAAAGCCTATACGAAGACCGACCTGCGACTGACGTACCTGACCGAGAACGGCAAGATCAGGGTTCAGGCGTTCGTCGACAACGTTGAGGATCAGGCTGTTGTCAACCGCGTCGCATATAGTAACCACCGTTCGCTGCTCGGCAACTATGCGCCGCCGCGGACCTGGGGGATCAGCGCGGGCTACCGCTTCTAGGCGGCGCTGGCGCGACGCAGGGAAAGGGCAGGGATGACGATCACCCGGCGCGGGGCGCTCGGCGCGGCGGCCGCGCTCGCCGCAGCGCCGGGCCTGGCACGGCCCGCGGCACCGCCGCGGGGCGCGTTTCTCTGGGGTGTCGCGACCGCCGCGCACCAGATCGAGGGCAACAACGTCAACAGCGATTACTGGGTGCTCGAGACCATCGCCGAGACGGGCTTCCACGAACCGTCGTTCGACGCCTGCGACAGCTGGGAGCGCTGGCCGCAGGATGTCGCGCTGGTCAAGGCGATGGGATTGAACGCCTATCGCTTTTCGGTCGAATGGGCGCGCATCGAGCCCGAGCGGGGGCATTTCTCGGCTGCCGTGCTCGACCATTACCGCCGCCAGATCGCCGCGTGCCGCGAGGCGGGCATCGCCCCCGTCGTCACCTTCCACCATTTCACCAGCCCGCGCTGGGTGGCGGGGCTCGGCGGTTGGGAAAACCCCGGCCTGCCCGACCTCTATGCGCGCTACTGCGAACGCGCCGCGCGGGCGCTCGGCGATCTGGTCGACTGGGGCTGCACGATCAACGAGCCCAATGCGCAGGTCAATTCATGGGTCATTGCGCACGAAACGCCGTTCCCGCGCGAGTTCGAGATTCGCGCCGCCGCCGCCCGCGCCATCGGATCGGACCGCTTCCACGCCTTCTTCCAGGGCGACGGCTACAAGGTCCGCGACATCACCCTCGCGGCACACGCCAAGGGTCGCGACGCGATCAAGGCCGCCGCGCCGCACATGCGTGTCGGCATCACGCTGGCGCTGCAGCAACTCGAGGCGGGACCGGGCGGCGAGGCGCTGTACCGCCGCCTGTTCGACGCGGCGCGGCGGCCCTATTACGCGCTGTGCGCCAAGGACGACTTCATCGGCGTGCAATCGTACAACAAATTGCTGACCGGCCCGACGGGCTATCTGCCCGTGCCCCCGGGTGCGTGGCCCGACGCATGGCAGCGCAATTCCGACCCGGAGGTGCTCGGGACCGTCGTGCGCGAGGTCCATGCGCATTGCGCCGCGCCGATCCTCGTCACCGAGAACGGCATCAACGCGACCGACAACGCGCTGCGTGTCCGCCACCTCGATGCGTCGGTTGCGGGACTGCTGCGCTGCCGCGCCGAGGGGATCCCGGTGCTCGGCTACATCCATTGGAGCCTGCTCGACAATTTCGAGTGGAGCTCGGGCTATGTACCGCGCTTCGGCCTCTACGCGTGCGACCGGCAGAGCTTCGCGCGAACGGCCAAACCCGCCGCTGCTGCCTATCGCCGCCTCGTCGCGCGCTACCGCGCCGGCGGTGCGGCATGACTGACCATGGGTCTAACAAGCGCCTCGTCGCGGGCTTCCTCGCCGCGCTCGCCGATGCGCCACCGGGACAGGCAACGGCGGTCGTGGCGCGGCATTGCCATGCCGGGGCGGTGTGGGAGGTCTTCCACCCGTTCGACACCCTGCCCGGCGATGCCGTCGCCGAGGCGTTCTGGGAGCCGCTCAAGCGCGCCTTCCCCGACTACGAGGCACGGCTGCAGGTGGTCGTCGGCAACGCCTACGAGGGCCGCGACTGGGTCTCGGCGTGGGGCCACCTGCAGGGCAATTTCGCCGCCGCGTGGCTCGGCATCCCGCCGACGCAGAACATCACCTTCCTCAATTTCGGCATCATGGCGATGATCGTCGAAGGGCGCATCGCCAAGGCCTATGTGCTGCTCGATATCATCGACGTCATGCGGCAGGCGGGCTTTTACCCGCTCCGCCGCATGCCGGGCTCGCCCGAGGTCTGGCCCGGCCCGCCCGCCTCCGCCGGGGGGCCGATCGGCGCGCACGACGGCGAGACGGGTCGGAACACACTGCGCATTGTCCGCGAGATGCAGACCGGTCTGGCGCAGGGCGAGCAGCTCAAGGACCTCGCCAGCGCGCGCGGTCGCCACAGCCCCCACTGGCACCGCAACATGAACTGGTACGGCCCCGCCGGGATCGGCTCGTCGCGCGGCCAGCGCGGCTTTCTCGATTATCACGGCGCGCTGTTCATCCAGGCGTTCCCGGACCGGACCGGCATCGTCCGTGCGCCGGACGGGCCGCAGGATGCGCCGGGGCATTTCATCCAGGCTGGCGACGGGCGCTTCGCCGTGACCTCGGGCTGGCCGTCGCTGTACGGCACGCATCTGGGCGGCCAGTGGCTCGGCCTGCCGCCGACCGGCCGCCGCGTCGAGATGCGCGTCGCCGACTGGTACCGCGTCGATGAGGCCGACAAGATCATCGACAACTGGGTGATAATCGACGTGCCGCACATCCTCGCGCAGCTCGGTCTCGATGTGTTCGACGACCTGCGCTATTTCGCCGATCGCAGCCTGCCACGCTGGCCGCAATGACCGCGCCGCTGCCTGTCGTGCGCGCCGCACGTGCGACCGATATCGACGCGCTGCTCGCCTTGGCCGAAGCGGGCGGCAGCGGCCTGACCAACCTGCCGCCCGACCGCGACGTGCTCGCCGCCAAGCTCGCAGCCAGCGTCAGCGCGCTCGCCGATCCGGCCGCGCGCGAGGGCGGTGCGGCGGTGCTGCTGATGACCGAGATCGGCGGGCGCATCGTCGCAACGGCGTGCATCTTCGCGCGCGTCGGTGCCGACTGGCCGTTCTACAGCTACCGGCTGACACGACAGGCGGCGAAGTCACGCGCGGTCGGTCGGTCGAAGGCACAGACGCTGCTCAACCTCGTCAACGATTTCGACGGCGAGTGCGAGATCGGCGGGCTGTTCGTCGATCCTGCCGCGCGCGGCACCGGCGTGGGGGGTCTGATGGCCCGCGCGCGCTATCTGTTCATCGCGAAGCACCGCGACTGGTTCCGCAGCCGCGTCATCGCCGAACTGCGCGGCTATCAGGACGCCGACGGCCGTTCGCCGGTGTGGGAGGCGGTCGGGCGCCACTTCTACGACATGGATTTTCACGAGGCCGACCGCACCAATGCGGTCAGCGGCAACCAGTTCATCGCCGACCTCGGGCCGCGCTCGCCGATCTACCGCTCGCTGCTGCCCGCCGCCGCGCAAGCCGCGCTCGGCCGGCCCCACGACGACGGTCGCGCCGCATATGACATGCTGATCGCCGAAGGCTTCCGCGCCGACGACTATGTCGACATCTTCGACGGCGGCCCGACGCTCGTCGCCGACATCGACGCGGTGCAGACTGTCCGCCGCGCGCGCACCGACCGGCTCGCCGCGATCGACGAGGCCCGCGCCGGCACCTGCGTCGCGCTCGCCGCCGCCGGACACGGCGAAACCTTCCGTGCCGCGCTCGCGCCCGTCGCCTGTAACGGCGACGGCGCGGTCGTCGGCAGTGCGCTCGCCGCCGCCCTCGGGATCGCAGCGGGCGACGCGCTCCTCCACACCGCCCTCATGCCATGAAGCTGGATTCGCCGATGCTCAAAGATGCCAGCCTGCTCGTGCCGCGCGTCGCAACGCACCATCTGCCCTTCCGGCTGCCACCGCGCGCCGCGGTGACGCGCATCCGCCAGCGCGACGCGCGCGCGCTGGCGCTGGCGGGGCGCCCGCGCACGCAGGACCTGCCGGGTTTCGAGCCGCAGTTCACCGATATCGTCGACTATATCGTGCGGATCACCGACGAAATCTGGATGGACCGGGCCGTCGGGCGCATCTACGACACCTACGATCATGCCTGCAGCGTGTTCTCGTCGTACGGCGTCGTGCGCTCGGTCGAGGAGGTCGTCGCGGGCACGGTGACGACGCTCAATGCCTTTCCCGACGGCGAGATCCACCATCTCGCGGTGGCGTGGAGCGACGAGGCGACGGGGCTTTACACCTCGCACCTCGGCCACAGCCGCTCGACCAACCTCGGGCGCTCGCAGTTCGGCCCCGCGACGGGGCGGCGCGCCTCGATCCGCTTCGCCGCCGACTGCATCAGCCGCGACAACCGCATCCACACCGAGTGGCTGGTGCGCGACAACGGCGCGCTGGTGCATCAGCTCGGCCTCGACATCCACGCCGTCGCACGCGCCATCGCCGACACGCCTTCAGCCGAGCGCTTCGTCGTGTCGCCCGAAACGCGCCTCGAAGGCCAGACGCCGCGCCGCCGCCTCGAGATCGACGACGGCGATGTCGAGGGGTGGGCGCGGCACATGTTCCACAACCTGTGGAACCTGCGGCGGCTCGACTGGCTGGGGCGCTACTATGCCGACGATGTCGTCAGCAGCGGCGGCGGCGGCCGCGTCGCGCAGGGCCTGCGCAACCTCGGCGCGCTGATCCTCGCCGTTCAGGCGACGCTGCCCGACGGCATCCTGCGCGTCGAGCATGTCTGCCACGCCGAGGAGACCGACGGCGTCATCGTCGCGGTGCGCTGGGTCATCGAGGGCACGACGCGCCGCGGCGGACTGATCGACGACCTGCCAGAGGGGCGACCGGTGTTCATGATGGGAGTCAGCCATCTGCGCGTCGGCGACGCCGGGCGCATCGTCGAGGAGTGGCTGGTATTCGACGAACTCGCCGTGCTCGCCCAGGCCTACCGCGCGCCATGACGGCGTGGGACGCCTTGCCCGAGGTGCTCTCGCCGGTCGGCCGCCCGATCGCCGCGCAGCTTGCCGAGGGGCCGCGCCGCCAGCCGCTCGACGGCTTCGAGCCGGTCTATCGCGACATCGTCGACTATATCGTCCGCTGCACGCACCGTATCTGGGAGCAGAAGGACATCGGCCTGTGCCGCACGCACTACGGTGCCGACTGCCAGCTCCACACGCTGGCTGGCCCCGCGATCGGCGTCGAAACCGTTGTCCAGAACACTGTCGGCGCGCTGGCGACCTATGCCGACCGCGTCGTGCTCGGCGAGGACGTGATCTGGAGCGAGGATGCACCGGGCCGCTTCTACAGCTCGCACCGGATCATCAGCCAGGCGACGCAGATGGGCGACGACGCGGGCAGCGCGCCCGCGACGCGGCGCGGCAGCGGCGCGCGCACCATCGCCGACTGCGTCGTCGTCGAAAACCGTATCGTCGAGGAATGGCTGGTGCGCGATAACCTCGTCGCGTTGTGGCAGGCGGGCGCCGACCCGCGCGCCGTGGCGCAGGCCGCCGCCGAAGTGGACCGCGCGGGCGATCCGGGCCGCCATTCGTGGCGCATCGAGGCCATTGCGGAGACCCGGTCGGGGCATGGCGCGAGGCCCGCCCCTGACCACCCCGCGTACGGCCCCGCAGCGATGCTGGCGCAGGCGTTCGCCGACGATCTTTACGGCGCGGCCGCGGACGCGCTGTCGCCCGCTGCCGAAATCCTGTGGCCGGGGGGACGGCACGGTTTCGGGCGCGGCTACTGGATCGGCTGCGCGACGCAGCTCCGCGCCGTGCTGCACGATGCCGCATGGCGGCTGGACCATTTCGCCGCGCGCCCGCTGCCGCACGGCGACGTCGCGGTGGCGCTGCGCTGGTCGCTGGCGGGCGTCCATGGCGGCGCGGGGGTGTGGGGGCCCCCGTCGGGACGCGGACTGCTGGTGATGGCGGTGTCGCACACCCGGCTGCGCGGCGGGCGGATCGTCGAAGATATCACGGTGTTCGACGAGGTCGCGGTGCTGCGCCAGATCGCCGGGGGGCTCGGCGCATGAGCGTCGCCGACAGCTTGAAGCGGCTGGCACGCGGCTGGCGGCCCGCCGACGACCGGCTGCTCGGCACCTGCCGCCTCGCGGCGGGCGGCGTGGAATTGGTCGGCGAGGAGGCCATCGTCGCGTATTTCCGCGCGCATCCGCTCGCCCTCGGCAGCGATGCGTGCATCGTCACGGCGGCGCAGTCGTTGGCGATCTTCGACCGCGACGGCGGCGCCGCGCTGATCGCCGATCTCTACGATGGCCACATCGGGCGGCTGTGGCGGATCGGTGCGCCGCCCGCGCCCGCCGCGCCCTTCGTCGCGGTGGCATTCGACCCCGATCTCAAGCAGGCACGCGGCGACCTGGCGTTGGAGCCGGGCGACCATCCCGAGCTCGCGTCGGGCTGGCAGGCACCTCTCGCCGCCGCCGCGACCGCGCTGGCGCGCGACTGGCGCGGCGACGGCCCCCCGCCGCACCGCGTCCGCGCCTTCGTGCTGCGCGCGTGGTCGGATGACGACAGCGCCGCCGCGTTGCTTGCGCTGGCGACGTGGGGCGGCGGCGCGGTGCGCGACATCGGCTTCGACTATGCGGCGCTGCGCCTCGGCGGTGACGGGCGCGCGACCGTCGTCCGCGAACCACCTGCCGCCGACCCGGTCTGGTCGCCGCGCCTGTGAGCAGGGCGACCCCGCCACCGCTGACACGTCGCCTCAAGCTCGCCTTCGGCATCGGCAGCACCGCCGAGTCGATGCTGATCACCGCGCTGACGCAGTTTACCCTGATCTTCTACAATCAGGTGCGCGGCGTCGACGCGGCGCTGGTCGGCATCGCGGTGTCGGTCGGGCTCGTCGTCAACGCCGTGTGCGAGCCGCTGATCGGTTCATGGTCGGACCGCACGCGGTCGCGCCTCGGCCGCCGCCACCCGTTCATGTTCGCCGCGATCCTGCCCGTCGCGCTGAGCTTCTACGCGGTCTTCAACCCGCCCGCCGGACTCGGGTCGACGGGCACGTTGGTCTGGCTGTGCATCGCCAACATCGTGCTGATGCAGGCGCTGACCGCCTATCGCACGCCGCACATCGCCCTCGGCGGCGAGCTGTCGTCGGACTATCTCGAGCGCTCGAATGTCATGGGCTACAACACCGTCTTCCTGTGGCTCGGCGACTCGATCAGCTGGGTGCTGTCGTTCGGATGGATCTTCAGTGCTACCGCCGCATACGCCAACGGTGCGCTCGATCCGGCACGCTGGCAGAGTTTCGGCCTCGCGATCGCAGTCACCGTCGCGGCCGCGATGTTCGCGTCGGCATGGTTCACCCGCGCGCGCATCCCGTGGCTGCCGCAGCCTGGCATCGACGCGCAGCCGTTCGGCGTGACGACCTTCTTCCGCGACATCGGCCACGCCCTGCGCAACCGCAACTACGTTGTCCTGCTCGTCGGCTATTTCTTCGGCGCGATGATGGCGGGCGTGCGCGGCGGTCTGTGGCTGTATACCGCGACCTACTATTGGCAGCTGTCGAACCGCCAGGTCAGCTTCTTCGTCATCGGCAGCCTGTTCGGCTATGCGCTTGCGGCGTGGGCGGTGCTCAAGCTCCACCGCCGCTTCGACAAGCGCTGGACGGGCGCGGGCGCGGCGCTGTTCAACACCGTCGCGCCGGTGCTGCCCCTCGTGCTCGGCTATCTCGGCGTTCTCGGCCCCGGCACGCCGTTCCTGGTGCCGATCCTGATCGGCTTCGGCGCGCTCGGCCACGCGCCGTACAGCCTGATGCTGACGACCTTCAACTCGGCGCTCGCCGACATCGCCGACGAGAACGAACTTCGCTACGGCCACCGCGAGGAGGGGGTGCTGTATTCGACGCGGACCTTCTTCGCCAAGGTCGATCAGGCGCTCGGCACGGTGCTCGCGGGCGCGGTGCTGACCTTCATCGCGTTCCCCAAGCACGCGGTCCCGGGTCACGTGCCGCAGCCGATCCTCGACGGGCTGATCGCGGCGTTCGTGCTGTCGGCGATTCCCGGCGTGATCGCCGCAATCTGCTACAGCCGCCTCGGCGTGACGCGCGACACCTATGCCGCGACCCGCGCCGCGCTCGACCGGCGCGCCGCGGCCTAGCGTGCGGCGGTCGTCTCGCCGACGATGAGTTCGCCGGCGAAGCTGCGCCGCTCGGACAGCGCGCTGCCATCGACGCGCTCGGCGACCATCGCCGAGGTCGCTTCGGCCATGCGGCGGATCGGCTGGCGCACCGTCGTCAGGCGGTAGCCGATCCAGCGCGTCGCGCCGATCCCGTCGAATCCCGCCACCGCGACGTCCTCGGGCACCCGCAGGCCAAGCGTCGTGCGGATCGCGTCGAGCGCCCCCAATCCCATCATGTCGTTGGCGGCGACCAACGCGCGGCCACGCAGGCGGTCGCCGAGCGCCACTGCCGCTGCGCCGCCGCTGGCGTAGCTATAGTCGCCGCGCGCCTCGACGATGTCGTCGATACCGGCCGCTGCCAGAGCGGTGGCGACGCCGCCCATGCGCTCACTGGCGACCGTCGACGAGGCGGGTCCCTGAACGAGCGCGAAGCGGCGCTGGCCGAGGTCGAGCAGATGTTCGGCGAGCAGCCGCCCGCAACCGTCGTGGTCGCAACCGACCGAGCTGACGACGCGCCGCCCCGGCACGCGGTTGTAGAGCACCACGGGCACGTCGTGGTCTTCGAGCAGCGCCACCTGCTTGTCGCTTAGGTTGACCAGTGCGACGACACCGTCGACCTGGTACGACCAGATCTGGTCGACCACCGCATCGACCTCCGCCATCGTGTCGATCGCGAACAACATGATGCGCCGCCCGTCGCGTGACAGGGCGCGCGCCAGTTCGGACAGCGCCTCGGGATATTGCAGGTTGGTATCGACCGCGACGACGATCGCGACCAGCCCCGAACGCCGCGTCATGATCGCGCGCGCCATCGCGTTGGGGCGGTAGCCGAGCGTCTTGGCGGCGACCAGCACGCGGTCGCGAATGCCGCGCGACACGCTGGCACCCGGCGTGAAGCTGCGCGACACCGCCGACTGCGAGACCCCCGCGACCTGCGCGACATCGAGGGCGGTCGGCCGCCGCCTGCGCTCTCCGTCTTCCGCCATACCCCTTCGTATCGTTCGCAGCCGTCGGCGCAAGCGGCTTTCCCGCGCCGGATCGCAGCGCGGTCCCGCCGGTCCTCAGGCGCCGGTCAGCAGCCGCTCGACGAGCTGTTTGACCGTCGGCACGAAGCCATTCGAGTAGAACGGGTCCTGCGCGAAACGGAACGCCGAATGGCCGCCGAACATCAGGTTCGCCTCGGTATCGCCGCCGTGGGCGATATCCTGCAACGTCTTCTGGATGCAGAACGAGCGCGGGTCCGCCAGCCGTCCGGTCGAGTTGGTATCGGTATCGGCCCAGCTCGAAAAGCCGCAGTGGCTGAGGCAGCCCATGCAGTCCGACTGGTCCTTGCGGATCGTCGCCTTCTCGTCCGGCGCGACGAACACCAGCGTATTGTCAGGGGTCTTGAGCGCATCGGTAAAACCCAGCCCCGCCCACTCGCGCGCGCGCAGCAGATCGTCACGGGTGACGAAATAGCTTTTCCGCCCGACGCCGACGTCGAGGAGGAACTGGTGATCGCCCGTCGCGGTCGTCGAGAACGCCACCTGGCGCTCCGAGCGGCGCTCGAGGTCGATCAGGAACGGGTTGCGCACCGCGCTCGAATAAAACCCCGTCGGCGAGAACTGGTGAAGCGAGATGTCGCCGGGCTTGAGCGTCATCAGCCGCGCCTTCCAGCCGTCGGGGATCGGGCTTTCCTGCGTCAGCAGCGGCCGCGTGCCGAACTGGAAGACGATGCGCCCGAGTTCGGGGTTGTCGATCCAGTCGGTCCACTCGTCCAGACGCCAGACGCCGCCCGCCATGATGATCGGGACATCGTCCGAAATGCCGCTCTCGCGCATCACGACGCGCAGGTCGCGGACGCGCGGGTAAGGGTCCTGCGGCGCGCGCGGGTCCTCGGCATTGCTCAGCCCGTTGTGGCCGCCCGCCAACCATGGGTCCTCATAGACCACAGCACCGAGCCATTCGGCGGCCTTCGAATAGGCCCGCTTCCACAGCGCGCGAAACGCCCGCGCGCTGCTGATGATCGGATAGTAATGGACGTCGTAGGAGGCGGCGATCTCGGACAGCTTGTACGGCATGCCCGCGCCACAGGTGACGCCGTTGACGAGGCCGCGCGTACGCTCGAGGACGCCGTGGAGGACGCGCTGTGCGCCGCCCATCTCCCACAACACGTTGATGTTGAGCGCGCCGATGCCCTTCGAGAGTTCGGACGCCGCCATATCGTAGGCGCGCTGGACCTGCTGGACCGCACCGTCGATGGCGTATTGCACCAGCTCCTCGTGGCGCTCGCGGCGGGTCAGCGCGGCGTAGATCTGCGGGATGATGCGTCCCGTCGGGTCGTAGCTGTCGGCGTTGACCGCGCTGATCGTGCCGACGCCGCCGGCGAGCGCCCATGCGCCCGACGACAGATGGTTTGTCGCGGCGACGCCCTTGCCGCCTTCGACCAGCGGCCAGATCTGGCGGCCGCCCATCAGCCCCGACGTCAGTCCGTTCAGCATCGTAACCCTTAGCCCGTGGCGCGCGAAGACGCAGCATATACGGAACCGCCGCCACAAAAGCGCCAACAAAAGAGCGGGCGGCATTGCGCCGCGCAGATCCAGCCGATTGCCCGCCCGGAATCCAGCGCATACACCAGCGACAACAGCGGGGGACGGATCGATGACGGACGAGTCGGCACTCTTGCGCGTCGGCATCGCACAAATCGCGCCGCTGTGGCTCGACCGCGCCGCGACGCTCGCCAAAGTTGCGGCGTGGGTAGCGAAGGCGGCGGATGCGGGCTGCGGCCTTGTCAGTTTCGGCGAGGCGTTGGTGCCCGGCTACCCGTTCTGGCTCGAATGGACCGGCGGCGCGCGCTTCGACGACCCACTGCAAAAGGACCTGTTTGCGCACTACAGCGACCAAGCGGTGCGCATCGAAGCCGGCCACCTCGACGGCGTTTGCGAGGCGGCGGCGGCGGGCGGCATCGTCGTCGTGCTCGGCATCGTCGAGCGGCCTGCCGACCGCTCGGGGCACAGCCTCTATTGCAGCCGCGTCGTCATCGCTGCCGACGGCACGATCGCCTCGGTGCACCGCAAGCTGATGCCGACCTTCGAGGAGCGGCTGGTCTGGTCGCCGGGCGACGGCCACGGCCTCGTCGTCCACCGCCTCGGCAACTTCACCCTCGGCAGCCTCAACTGCTACGAGAACTGGATGCCGCTGGCGCGCGCCGCGCTGCACGCGCAGGGCGAGGACCTCCACGTCGCGATCTGGCCGGGCAATGTCCGCAACACGGCTCGGCTGACGCCCGTGCTGGCGATGGAGGGCCGCAGCTATGTGCTGTCGGCGAGTGCGCTGCTGGCGCGCGCCGACGTGGCAGCGGACCATCCCGCGGCAGCGATGCTCGAGCACTGCCCCGAGATTTTGGCCGATGGCGGCAGCTGCATCGCCGCCCCCGACGGCAGCTGGCTGGTCCCACCGACGACGGGCGAAACACTCCTCACCGCGACGCTGGACCCGCGCGAGGTCCGCCGCGCCCGCCAGAATTTCGATCCCAGCGGCCATTATTCGCGGCCCGACGTGACGCGGCTGGTGGTCGACCGCACGCGGCAGGGGGTGGCGCGGTTCGAGACGCGGTGAGCGTTACCGTTGCGCCGCCAGCCAATCCGCAAATTTGGCTAGCGTGTCGGCGTCGGCTCGGGTCCGCTGTAATCGTAGAACCCGCGCCCCGACTTCTTTCCGAACCAGCCCGCCTCGACATACTTCACCAGCAGCGGCGCGGGGCGGTACTTGGGATCGCCCGTCGCGTCCTGCATGACCCGCATGATGCTGAGCAGCGTGTCGAGGCCGACGAAATCGGCGAGCGTCAGCGGCCCCATCGGATGGTTCGCTCCGAGTTTCAGCCCCGCGTCGATGTCGGCGACCGAGCCCACCCCCTCGCCGAGCGCGAAGATCGCCTCGTTGAGCATCGGGCACAGCACGCGGTTGACGATGAACGCGGGGGCGTCGGCGGCCTGAATCGCGGTCTTGCCGAGGCGCGTCGCAAAGCCGTGCATCGCCGCCGTGGTCGCCGCCGACGTGGCGAGGCCGGGGATGATCTCGACCAGCGCCATCAGCGGCACGGGGTTGAAAAAGTGCAGCCCGGTGAAGCGCTCGGGCCGGTCGGTCAGGCTGGCGAGGCGGGTGATCGAGATCGACGAGGTGTTGGTCGCGAGCAACGCGTCGGGCGCGAGGCGCGGGCACAGATCGGCAAAGATGCGACCCTTCACCGCCTCGTTCTCGGTCGCCGCCTCGATGACGAGGTCGCATGCCGCAAAGCGCGCCGGGTCGGCGGTCGGCGCGATCCGCGCCAGCGCGGCAGCGGCGGCTTCGGTGGTCAGTACCCCCTTCGACACGCCGCGACCGAGGTTCTTTTCGACGGTCTTCATCGCCGCCTCGGCACGCTCGAGCGCGACATCCGACAGGATCACGTCGTAACCGCCGAGCGCCGCGACGTGCGCGATGCCGTTGCCCATCAGTCCCGCGCCGATGACGCCGATCGTTTGCATGTGTCGCGTGCCCTTCGCCGGTGGTGCGGCGGCTTTAGCCGAGGCGGGAACAAACGAAAAGCGCCGCCGGGTCACCCCGGCGGCGCGTGTAATCCGCAGCGACGCCGGCGGTCAGGCCGAAACGGCGCGACCGGGCTGACGACGGCGGGCGGCGATGCCGACCATCGCGAAACCGGCGAGCATCAGGCCCCAGGTGGCGGGTTCGGGCACGCCGTTCTGCGGCGCGTCGAAGGTCACGGTGCCCGACACGCCGGCGGTGGTGTCGAGGGTGCCCGAGGTCAGCAGCGACGCGCCCGAATAAATCGCGTAATTGTAGATATCGCGCTCGTGGCAGCAGTCGGTGCGACCGTAGATCGTCAGGCTGGCCAGCGTCGTCGACGCGAAATCGATCTGCAGGAACTGGTCACCGCCGGTCGTGCCGCTGTGGTAGATCAGATCAGTGCCATAGCCGCCGCCGGTGTTGCCATCGATCGCCTTGTCGGGCGTCGCGAAGCCGTTGTTCTGGTACTCGGCCGAGCCCGTCGCCGTGCCGCCGTTCGCCGACGCGGCGACATTGACCGAGCCGAAGCTCACTGCCTGAACCTCGGCGACCTGGAGCCAAGTCGGGATGGCGTTGGTAATAACGATGCGGTCCGCACCGATGACCGTTCGCGCGCCGCTCTGAGCACGCGGAGCGCACCGTCGCGCGCGGGAACGATCAGCTCGTCGTCGTTCTTGGGCACGCCGATGGGCAGCGGCGAGGCGATGTGCTGAACATAGTCGCACCCGGCGACTGCAGCGTCCCAGCCCGCGTCGGCGGTCAGGTCGGTCGACACCAGCGGCAGCTCGGCCGCGCTCAGCCCCAGCGCGGCGCGCAACCGGTCACCCTTGGCGGCGTTGCGGACGGTGCCGCGCACCCCCCAGCCGTCGGCGATCAGCGCCTGGATGACGAACCCGGCGATATAGCCCGATGCGCCGGTGACGAGAACGAGGCCCTTGGTCATTGCGCAATCCCAGCAAGCGAACGCCGCCGAGGCTAGGCCCCGGCGGCGCGCATGTCGACCGATTTGAGCGACGCTCAGGCGCGCAACGACGCGCGCCGGAGAAGCGAGCCTAGGCCGCTCCGGCGGTGCGGCGGCGGGTGCGCAACGCGGCGCCCGTCATCGCGAAGCCGCCGATCATCAGCGCCCAGCTTGCCGGTTCGGGAACCCCGAGCGCGACGGCGTCGAGGCCGTCGATGCGGAAGCTGTAGACGTTGGTCGGGATCAGGAACTGGCCGTTGGGGCAGGCCGCGCCGAAGGTCACCTGGCTCGACACGCCGCCCGGGCCCGACGAGCAGACGTCGAATTGCGTCAGGCTGCCGTCCTGCGTCACCGAGAAATCGTTGTCGGTGGCGAGGATCAGCGCAACGCCGCCGTTGTCGAGGCGCGGCCCGAGCGTCAGCCCCTCGAGCTTCTCGGGCACCGACACACCCGCGGCGGTCAGCGCCGCCTGCACATCGAGGAACAGCGCCTTCTGCACCGGCGTGACGCCGACCGGCAGCGTGCTGGTGTTGGCGAGGCTGGTGTTGATGACGTCGGTCGCCCCGGTGATGTCGATGATGTAGATGCGCTTCGACCCGACGACAGTCAGGTTGCCGTTGGGATCGGTGACGCCGAGGCCGCGATTGTCGCGCTCGATGACGAGGAACTTGCCGTTGTTGAGCGCGGTGATCGACGAGTTGCCGATGTTGCGGCCCTGCGCGGTGGCGTTGAAGGTCGGCGCGCCGTTCGGCAGGCGGGCGTTGATCGTCGCGCGGTCCTCGAGAACGTAGATATACTCGTGCGTCGCGGTGCCGCTGGCGATGTCGAACTCGACAATGCGGACGTTGCGGCTGCGCCGGCCGTCATTCTGCGCGCCCTCGTTGACCAGCGGATCCTGCAGGATCGCATAGGCCTTGCTGCCGTCGCGCGACACCGTCAGCCCTTCGTAGCCGCGGTTGTCCTGACGCCCCGAGGTCAGCGAGGTGCCCGAGAAATCGTTCGCCGCGCCGTTCTTGGGCTGGACGTTGGCGGGCTGGGTGAAGGCGCGGATCTGCGTGCCGTCGGGGCGGAACTCATAGATCGACGGGCCGTACTCGTCCGACACGAGGAAGTTGCCGTTGGCGAGGCGGACGAAGCCCTCCGAGTCGAACGACCGGCCTAGCGTCGCCGAATTGCCGCCGGGAATCAGGTTGGGCGCGAGGCCGGTCAGCGGGGTGCCGGCGGTGTCCTTGAAGATCACCGTCTGGACCTGCTGGAAGTTCGAAATCGCACCGGTCGTGCTGTTCACGCCGAGGGTGAACTGATTGACGCGCGGAGCATAGTCATAGACGCCGCCGCCCGGCCCGCGGTCGGTGATACCGTAGAAGCTGTTGCTGCCCGCGTCGTAGAACAGGTCCGAGCCGAAGCTCAGGCGGTCGTTACCCGTGCCGGTGCCGCCGAGGCCCGACAGGTCGGCGGTCGCGCCCGCCACCTGGACGTTGCCGGCGTAGCTGATCGCCGCGGCGGCGGGCTGCGCCGCGACGACGGCCGCGGCCGCAAAAAGGGCGTGCAGGCGCATGGTCGGTGGCTTCCCCTTTGGATGGGGAGGCGTTAACCACCTACTGTTGCAGATGCGTGACGGTCAGCCCTTCGCCGCGTTCAACTTCGCCGTCAGCTCCGGCACCAGCGTGAACAAATCCCCGACCAGTCCGATATCGGCGACCTGGAAGATCGGCGCGTCGTCGTCCTTGTTGATCGCGACGATGATCTTCGAATCCTTCATCCCCGCGAGGTGCTGGATCGCGCCCGAGATGCCGACCGCCAGGTAGAGTTCGGGGGCGACGATCTTGCCCGTCTGGCCGACCTGATAGTCGTTGGGTGCGTAGCCTGCGTCGACCGCCGCGCGCGATGCGCCGACGGCGGCACCGAGGCTGTCCGCCAGCGGGTCGATGACCTCGTGGAACTTGTCCATGCTGCCGAGCGCGCGGCCGCCCGAGACGATGATCTTGGC
>JBBQVB010000008.1:0-40326 GCA_038211965.1 Sphingomonadales bacterium | reverse complement strand
ACGTCCTCGACACGGGCGAGGTCGTCGTCGAGCGCGACGGCGCGAGCCTGCGCGCGACGGCACGCATTGCGCTGGTGTTGCTCGACGAGGGCGAGGGCGACGACGAGCGCGTCCCCGATGCGCTGGCCGAGCGGCTGGCGTTTCGCGTCGAGGCGGACGCGGCGGATGCGGACCTCGACCCCGCGCTGATCGCCGGGGCGCGGGCGCGATTGGCGGACGTCGCTGCCCCCGGTCCCGAAATTCTCGCGGCGCTGTGCGGCACCGCGCTGCTGCTCGGCGTCGATTCGGCGCGGGGCGTGCTGTTTGCCCTGCGCGCGGCGCGCGCGGCGGCGGCGCTGGGGGGGCGCGACCATATTGCCGACGATGATGTGACGCTGGCGGCGCAGCTGGTGCTGTCGCCGCGCGCGACGCGCCTGCCGCCGGCGGACGCGCCGGGCGACGCACCGCCGCCGCCCGCCCCCGAGCGCGGCGACAAGGGCGACGGCGACGACGAGAGCGCGCCGTCGGCCGACACGCTGACCGAGATCGTGCTGGCTGCGGCGAAGGCCGCGCTCCCCACCAAACTCCTCGAAGGCGACGCCGCGCGGGCGCGGCGGCGGCGGGGCGGCCAGGAGGGCGGACGCGGCGCTGGCGAGCGGCGGCTGTCGTGGCGGCGCGGCCGACCCGTCGGCACGCGCGGCGGGATGCCCGGCGGCGCCAAGCGGCTGGCGCTCGCAGCAACGCTCAGCGCCGCAGCGGTGTGGCAGCGCGCGCGGCGGGGGGAGGCGGGCGGCGGCGCGGCGCCGCCTCAGGCGGTCATCATCCGCCGCGACGACCTGCGCATCCGGCGCTTCGAGACGCGCATGGAGGCGACCGTCATCGTCGTCGTCGACGCGAGCGGGTCGGCGGCGCTGGCGCGGCTCGCCGAGGCCAAGGGCGCGGTCGAACTGCTGCTCGCGCAGGCCTATGTGCTGCGCACGCAGGTCGCGCTGATCGCCTTCCGGGGCAGCAGCGCCGACCTGCTCCTCCCGCCGACGCGCTCGCTGACGCGCGCGCGCCGCGCGCTGGGCGAACTGGCGGGGGGCGGCGGGACACCACTCGCGGCGGGCCTCGACGCCGCGCTGGCGCTGGCGCTGCAGGTGCGCGGGCGCGGGCGCACGCCGCGCCTCGTGCTGCTCACCGACGGGCGCGGCAATGTCGCACGCGATCCCGCAGCGGGCCGCGCGCAGGCGGGGCTCGACGCCGATGCGGCAGCGCGCGCGCTCGTCGCGGCGGGTGTGTCGGGGCTGCTGATCGACACCGCGCCGCGCCCGCGCGCCGAGACCGCGGCCTTCGCGGGTCGCATGGGAGCGCGCTATCTCGCCCTACCGCGGATCGATGCCGAGGGTGTCGCGGCGGCGGCGCTGGCGGCATGAGCAAGCCCGACTGGAGCATCGAAGGGCGCGACTGGCCCAACCGCGCGCACAGCCGCTTCGTGGACGCGGGGGGCCTGCGCTGGCACGTTCAGGTCGCGGGCGACGGCCCGGTGCTTCTCCTCCTCCACGGCGCGGGCGCGGCGACGCACAGCTGGCGCGAGGTCCTGCCGGTTCTCGCCGAGACCTTCACCGTCGTCGCTCCCGACCTGCCCGGCCACGGCTTCACCGCGACTCCGCGTGGCGACGGTCTGACGATGCCGGGGATGGCGCGCGGCGTCGCGGCGCTGCTCGGCGAACTCGGCCTGACACCGACAGCGGTTGCCGGGCACTCGGCAGGCGCGGGGGTGATGTGTCGCCTCGTTCTCGACGGCCACGTCGCGCCGGTGCCGCTGGTCAGCCTCAACGGCGCGCTCCAGCCATTCCCGGGCATCGCCGCGAAGCTGTTCCCCGGCCTCGCCCGCGTGCTGTTCGTCAACCCGCTAATGCCGCAGGTCATGGCATGGCAGGCGCGGCTGCCGGGTGCGGTCGCGAAGGTCATCGCGGGGACGGGCTCGCGCCTCGAGGCGCGCGGCGTCGACCTCTACGCGCGGCTGTTCCAGCGCTCGGGGCATGTAGCCGGCGCGCTCGGCATGATGGCGAACTGGGACCTCGACGCGCTGGCGCGCGACCTGCCGAAGTTGGCTGCCCCGCTGACATTGGTGGCGGGCGAGCGCGACACGACGATTCCGCCGTCGGTGGCGCGCAAGGTGGCGCGTGCCGTCGTGGGAGCACGCGTCGATATCTTCCCCGGCCTCGGCCATTTGATGCACGAGGAACAGCCCGCGCGCTTCGCCGCGCTTATCGCCGCCGCGGCATCCGGAACGGCAGCATCGCCTTGACGATGGGCAGGCGGAAGCGGTCGAGCGACAGGCTTTCGTGCACTGCCAGCGCGTCCTCGCCGAACAGCCGCGTCGCGACCGTCGAGCGGGCGTAGAAGGGCGAATCCTCCCACGTCTTGACCACCCGCGCCGCCGCCCCCGCATCGGCGTGCGTCGCGCGCCCGACGCGCCAGGCGGTGCGCGGCAGCGGCGCGGGCGGCGGCGCCTCCACCAACGTCGCGCGGCCCGCCGCATCGAAGCGCAGCGCGAGCGCGAACGCGCTGCCGTCGCGGCGCACGCCCTCGTAGAACACCGCCGTGTCGGCGCGGAGGTGCGCGCGCGACCATTGCCAGTCGGCGAAGCCCGCCTCGAGCGGCTCGCTGCCGGTGTTGGCGTCGACATAGCCCGTCCCGCTCCACGACAGCACGGGGTCGGTCAGCCGCACCTCGACGCGCGCGCGCGGTGCGATCGGCTGCCAGACGTGGCGGCGCTGGGGGTCGAGCGCGACCGATTCGGCATTGAACGCTGCCGGCATGATCCGCGCCTGCCCGCGCACGCCGCGCGGGATCGGCATGCCGATTTCGGTGAAATCGACGACCAGCGCATCGCCGTCCCAGCGCAGCGCGCTCGGCCCGATGCTCAGCCGTGCCGCGTCGCGCGTCAGGCTGCCGCGCCCGCGCTCGGTCATCGCCCAGCGGTTGCCGCGCGGCCCGTAGAGCGCGACGTTGAGCGCGACGTGATCGAGCGGATCGCGCCGCCCGGCCCAGAAATAATAAGGCGAGAAGACGCTGCCGATGAACGCGATGATCGTCAGGCCGTGCGCGCCGTCGTCGCTGAGCGCGTCGATGTACCACCACGCATAGCCCTGGGAGCCGACGGCAGCATCGAAGCTCGGCGCGTCGGGACGGCGCGTCATCGACTCAACGCCAGCCGTGCGTCACCGCTTCCGCCGCGCGTATTCCCGACAGCGCCGCCATCGGCACGCCGGCACCGGGATGCGTCGCGCCGCCGGCGAGATAGAGGAACGGCAGCTTCGTCCGCGCGCCGGGCCGCTGGAAGGCCGCCGTCGCGCCGTGCGTCGCGCGCCCGTACAGCGCCCCGCCGCTCGCCGGGAACAGCGCGGCGAAGTCGGCGGGCGTGGTCAGCGTCGCGGCGCGCACGTCGAGGTTCAGCCCGCCGCGCCGCATCGCTTCGAACGCCGCTGCCGCGCACCCGTCGATCTCCCCCGCCGTCAACGCCGCACCGTCGCGCACCGGCGGCGCGTTGACAATGAGTTGCAGGCGCTCGGGCCCGGTCGGCGGTGTCGCGGCGTCGCGCGCCTCGCGGTCCTGCGCGCAGACATAGACGCTCGGCGCGGCGGGCAGGCGTCCGGCGGCGAGATCGGCGAATTCGCGGGGGTAATCGTCGGAGAAAAAGACATTGTGGCGGACCAGCGGAAAGTCGGCGGCATGGGCAGCGAGGGTCCAGACCAGCGCCGACAGCGTGCGGTCGGTGGGTGCGAGCGGCGGCACGGCGCGGGTCACGCCGCCCCCGAACAGCCCGCTGGCCACCGCCTGCGGGTCGGCGTTGACGATGACCGCTTGCGCTTCGACCCGCTCGCCGCTGGCGAGCGTGACGCCCTGCGCGTCGATCTGCGCGACTTCGGTTCCGTAGCGGTACCCGGCACCATTCGCACGCCCCAGCCTCTCCAGCGCCCGCGCCAGCGCGATCATGCCCCCTTCGACGAGCCACACCCCGTCCGCCTCGACCGCCGCGATCAGCAGCAGCGTCGCGGGCGCGGCATAGGGCGAACTCCCGGCATAGGTCGCGTAGCGCCCGAACAACTGGCGCAGGCGGGCATCGCGGAAATGCACCGCGAGGCGGCCCGCCAGCGTCGCATAGGGGTGGATGCCGAACAGACTTGGTAGCCGCGCGAGGCCGATGCGCGCGGTCAGCCCGAGCGGCGTCGTCCTGGATGCGCGCAGGAAGGGCCGTTCGAGCGTGCGCAGGATCCGCGCGCCCTCGGCCATGCACGCCCGGAACCCCGCCGCCTCGCGCGCGCCGGCGAACGCCGCGACCGCATCGGCGCTGGCGTCGAGATCGGCGAACAGGTCGAGGCGTGCGCCCGGTCCCCACGCGTGGCGGGCGAGAATGTCGGCCTTGGTCAAAGCCACCGCAGCATCGAGGCTGCCGCCGCACGCCGCGAAGACCTCGTCGAACACCCAGCGCATCGTGAACACCGTCGGACCGGCATCGACGCGCACGCCGCCGGTATCGAGCTGGCGCACCTTGCCCCCCGGCGTCGCGGCGCGCTCGCAGACCGTCACCGCATGGCCGCGCGCCGCGAGCAGCGCTGCAGCCGTCAGCCCGCCGATGCCCGCGCCGACGACGACGATGCGACGTTTGCCCATGCCGTGCTGGTCGCACGCCGCGCGTGCGCGTTCAACGTCGCACGCCGCGCGGGCGCGTTCAACGCCGCACGCACGCGCGGCGCGTTCAACCGCCCGGTCGGCGCAGCGCCGGACGGAGCAGCCAGGTGGCGAGCAGCAGCGGCACCTCGTAGGGCAGGTTGGCGATCATCGCCGCGCGCCACCCGATCAGGTCGACGAGCACCAGCGTATCGACGAGCGGCAGCACCAGCGCGGCGGCGAGAAAGCACGCGAGCGCGCGGGTCTGCCGCGTTGCCAGCAAGAGCAGCGTCCATCCGCCTAGAAACGCATCGCGGACGCCGAACAGCCGCTGCCAGATCAGCCGGTCGCTGTCGGCGGGTGCGACGCCGTGGCGCACGGCGATCGCCACGCCAAGGACGATGAAGACCAGACCGAGGATCCCGGCGAGGCCGAGACCCGCGCGCTCGCGCCACTGCCTGTATGCCATGCCAGTCTCCCGTCGCAGCCGACCCGTCAGCTCAGACTAGGTTGCGCCGCCGCCAGCGTCACCGTTTCATCGTTGCGAACCGGTCTTGCGGCAATCGAACGGCGCGCGCGTCAGCCGACGCCGTGTGGATAATGCTGCGCGATCGCCGCGACATCGACCCAGGCGTGGCGCGTTGCCTCCCACACCGAGCGTACCGGCGCGGGCCAGTCGGGATCGGCGAAGGCTCCGACGGCGATGCCGATCAGCCCGGGGTGTTTGGCGGTCGTCCACCACAGGCTCGACCCGCAGGTGCCGCAGAAGCGCGTCGTGAACGTCCCGCCGGTCGCGGTGGCGCGGGCATAGATCCGCGGTTCGCCGATCAGCGCGACGGCGTCGGCGGGGAAATAGGCCGCGACCCCGAACGGCGATCCGGTGCGGCGCTGGCAGGCGCGGCAGTGGCAGGCCACCGTCGCGGGCGACGGCCCCGCGACGGTCGCGGTCAGCGCCCCGCACTGGCATTGCGCGATCGGCATCGGTCCCCCATCCGTCCGGTGCGGCGGCGCGCGCGCCTACACCCGCTCGATGATGATCGCCGGGGCCATGCCGCCCGCCGCGCACATCGTCACGAGGCCGCGCTTGAGGTCCTGGCGCTCCAACTCGTCGAGCAGCGTGCCGATCAGGATCGACCCCGTTGCGCCGATCGGGTGGCCGAGCGCGATCGCGCCGCCGTTGACGTTGACCTTGCTGCGGTCGAGGTCGAGGTCGCGGATGAACTTCTCGGCGACGACGGCGAACGCCTCGTTGATCTCCCACAGGTCGATGTCGGCGACGGTCAGCCCGGCCTTGGCGAGCACCTTCCTCGCTGCCGCGACGGGGGCGTTGAGCATCAGCGTCGGGCAGTCGCCCGCGTTGGCGGTCGCGACGATGCGCGCGCGCGGCTTCATGTTGTGCTTTGCAGCGTATTCAGGCGAGGCGAGCAGGATCGCCGCTGCGCCGTCGACGACGCCCGAACTGTTCCCGGCGTGGTGGACGCCGCTGAACTCCAGCCCCTCGTATTTGCGCGTGATCGACTGGCGGAAGGTCTCGCCGTCGGGTTGGATCGACATGTCGGCGATGCCGTCGAACGATGCTTTCAGCCCCGCCAACCCTTCCGCGGTGGTCTGCGGACGCGGGAACTCCTCGCGGTCGAGCGCCACCGAGCCGTCGTCGTTCATCACCGGCACAACGCTTTTCGCAAAGCGCCCCTCGCGGATCGCGACGTCGGCGCGGCGCTGGCTTTCGAGGCCGAGCGCGTCGACCGCCTCGCGGCTGATCCCTTCCATCGCGGCGATGGCGTCGCCGCAGACGCCCTGATGCGACTGCGGGTGGACCTCGTGGAGCCGCGCGTTGCCCGACCCCATGCCCATCGGCGCGACGCCCGCCGCGGCGTCCTCCGCCGCCATCGTCGAGGTCAGCGACATCATCTCGGTGCCGCCCGCGATGACGAGGTCCTCCATCCCCGACATGACCTGCGCCGCCGCGAGCGCGACGCTGGTGATGCCGCCGCCGCAGAAGCGGTCGAGCGTCACGCCACTCGCCTTGATGTCGTAACCTGCGTCGAGCGCCGCCATGCGTCCGAGATCGCCGCCCTGCTTGCCGCGCTGCGTCGAGGTCGACCAGATGATGTCGTCGACGTCCGCCGTGTCGAGGTCGTTGCGGTCCTTGAGCGCCTTGAGCACGGTCGCGGCGAGGTGCTGCGGGTGGAGGTGCGCGAGCGCTCCCTTGCCGGGCTTGCCGATGCCGCGCGGCGTGCGGACGGCGTCGATGATATAGGCGTCGGGCATGGCGGCAGTGTCCCCAGGGATGTTTCGGAGGACGATATGGCGCGGCGGGGCGCGGGGCAATGGGGCGGTCGCGGCCGAAGGGGCCCAGCCGGAAAGCCGGCCGGTTGCGCGCGCCCGACCTTCGTCGCACTCTCCCCCGATGCTCGACCCCGGCCCCGCCCTCACCGCGCTCGCGCCGCGCCTCGCGCCAAGCGCGACGGGCATCGCGGGCCTGCGCCCGCTATCGGGCGGCGCGACGCAGGAGCTGTGGCGCTTCGACCTCGATAGTCCCGACGGCCCGGAGGCGCTCGTCCTGCGCCGCGCGCGGACGCTGAGCAGCCTCGGCGTCGGGCTGGCGACCGAAGCGGCCCTGATCGGCGCGGCGGGCGCCGCGGGGGTGCCGGTGCCCGAGGTGCGACACGTTCTCACGCCTGCCGACGGCCTTGGCGAGGGCTTCGTCATGGGCTTCGTCGCGGGCGAGACGCTGGGCGGGCGGATCGTCCGGCAGGAGGCGACCGCGCCGGTCGGCCTGGCGCGGCAGTGCGGCGCGATCCTCGCGCGCCTGCACACCATCGACGTGGGCGGGTTCCCGACGCTCGACCGCTGCACCCCCGCCGGGCTGATCGACCAATGGCGCGACGGGTATCGCACGACCGAGACCGCGCGCCCGGTGTTCGAGGTTGCGCTGCGTTGGCTGGCGGCACGCTGCCCGCCGCCGCCGGAGCGCCCCCGCCTCGTCCACGGCGACTTCCGTAACGGCAATCTGATGGTCGGGCGGGAGGGGGTTCGCGCGGTGCTCGACTGGGAGCTGGCGCATGTCGGCGACCCGCTCGAAGACCTTGGCTGGCCATGCGTCCCGTCGTGGCGCTTCGGCGCGCTCGACAAACCCGTCGGCGGGTTCGGCGGCATCGACGACCTGATCGCCGGCTACGAGGGCGCGGGCGGTGCCGCCATCGACCGCGCCGCGCTCGACTGGTGGATCGTTTTCGGCACGCTGCGCTGGGGCGTCATGTGCGCCGGAATGGCGGCGGCGTTCCGCGACCGCGATCCGTCGCCCGAACGCGCAATGATCGCGCGGCGCACGTCCGAAACCGAACTCGATCTGCTGCGGCTGATGGGAATCTGATGCAGGACGCGCCCGAGCCGACCGAGATCCTCGCCGCCGTCGCCGCATTCCTGCGGGGTGCGGTCGCGACGGCGGCGCCGCACGTCGTGTTCCAGGCGCGGGTCGCGGCGAACGCGCTCGACCTCGTCGCGCGCCAGCTCGCCCTCGCGCCTGCTGCCGAAGCGCAGGAACTGGCCCGGCTGCGCGGGCTGCTCGGGCGCGACGGCACGCTCACCGACTTGAACGCCGCGCTCGCCGCGGCCCTCGCGGCAGGCAGCCTCGACGCCGCGACGCCCGCCGTTGCCGCGCACCTGCACGCGACGACGATGGCGAAACTCGCGGTCGATCAGCCCAGCTACGCCAGCTACCGCGCCGCGCTCGCCGAAAAGGACGCCTGATGGATTTCGATCTCCCCGCCGACCTCGTCGCCTATCTCGCCGCGCTCGACGCCTTCATCGACGCCGAGATCAGGCCGCTCGAACAGCAGGACGACAACATCCGCTTCTTCGACCACCGGCGCGAGCACGCGCGCACCGACTGGGACAACCACGGCCTGCCGCGCCCCGAATGGGAGGCACTGCTCGGCGAAGCGCGCGCGCGCGCCGACGCGGCGGGGCATTTCCGCTTCGCGTGGCCGGTCGAATACGGCGGCAAGGGCGGCTCGAACCTGTGGCTCGCGGTGATCCGCGAACATCTGGCGGCGAAGGGGCTCGGCCTCCACAACGACCTGCAGAACGAACATTCGATCATCGGCAACAATCCCTTCGTCGTGATGTTCAAGGCGTTCGCGACGCCCGCGCAATTCGCGCGCGACGGCGCGGGGGTGGCGGACGGGACGATGCGCACCGCCTTCGGGCTGACCGAGCCGAACCACGGCAGCGATGCGACTTTCATGGAGACGCGCGGGGTGCCCGAAACCCGCGACGGCGTCCCAGGCTGGCGCATCGACGGTGAGAAGATGTGGACGACGGGGATGCACGTCGCGACGCACGTCATGGTGTTCGCGCGGACCAGCGGGGCCGACGGCGACGCCAGGGGGATCACCTGCTTCATCGTCCCCGCGCACGCGCCCGGCGTCAGGATCGAGGAGTGGCTGTGGACCTTCAACATGCCCACCGACCACCCGCGCGTCAGCTTCACCAATGTCTGGGTGCCCGAGGACGCGTACTGGGGCGAGATCGGGCGGGGCTTGGGGCTCGGGCAGAGCTTCGTCCACCAGAACCGCATCCGCCAGGCTGCGTCGTCGCTCGGCGCGGCGGTGTATTGCATCGAGGAAAGCGTCGCCTACGCGCGGGTCCGCAAGCCGTTCGGCACGCCGCTGTCGGACAATCAGGCGATCCAGTGGCCGCTCGTCGAACTCGCCTCGCAGGCCGAGATGCTGCGCCTGCTGATCCGCAAGACCGCGTGGCAGATGGACAACATGCCTCACCGCCAGGTCGAGCGCGAAATCAGCGACAAGGTCAGCATGTGCAACTACCTCGCCAACCGCCTCGTCTGCGACGCCGCCGACCGCGCGATGCAGGTCCACGGCGGCATCGGCTATTCGCGCCACAAGCCCTTCGAGCACATCTACCGCCACCACCGCCGCTACCGCATCACCGAGGGGTCGGAGGAAATCCAGATGCGGAAGGTGGCGGCGTTCCTGTTCGGCTACATCGGCCCGCGGCGGCGCGACGCGGCGGCCGGATGACGGCCGGTGGGCGGCGAACGCGGCCAGACGCCGGTCATCGTGCGGCCCGAGCGCGCTGCGGATGACGTAGCGGTCGATGCCGTCGTCACGGCTGCCTTTGCCACCGTGGCGTACAGCGCGCACGACGAGGCGCGGCTCGTCGCGCGGTTGCGGGCGTCGGAGGCCTATGTGCCCGACCTTGCGCTGGTTGCCGAAGCGGCGGGCGCGGTTGTCGGGCATCTGCTGCTGACGCGCGTCACGATCACGGGTGGCGCGTTGTCCGTCGCGGCGCTGGCGCTCGGGCCGCTGTCGGTCGTGCCCGCGTGGCAGCGGCAGGGCATCGGCAGCGCGCTGATCGCCGCGGCACACGCGCGGGCGTGCGGCATGGGCTTCGCCGCCATCGTCGTCCTCGGCGACGGCGGTTACTACCGGCGCTTCGGCTATCGGCGGCTGAGCGGCTTCGGGCTGACGATGCCGTTCGACGCACCCGACGCGCATTGCCGCATCCTGCCGCTCGACTCCGATGCGCTGCCGGAGAGCGGGCGCGTGGTCTATCCGGATGCGTGGATGGGCTGAGCGCCGACGCGCTCGAGCAACGCCATTCCCGCCGCGGGCGCGCGCAGCTTGCCGCCCGCGATGAAGAACACGAAAACGTCGCGCGTTGCCTCCGCCGCCCACGCCCGCGCGACCTCGGCCCAGCCGTCGAGCGCGGCGAGCGGGTAGCCTGCCGTCTCCGCATCGGTGCCGTTCTGCAGGCGGGCATAGACGAAGTCGGCGGTCGGTTCGTCACCCGCGTCGAGCGGCGAGGGGTATTTGTCGGCGTCGGCGAACACCGCCGCGCAATTATGGTTGCGCGCGAGGCCGAGGAAGGCCGGGTCGCGGAAACTTTCGTGGCGGACTTCGAGGGCGTGGCGCAGGCGGCGCTCGCCGAGCTTGCGCGGCAGCAGCGCGACGAACTTGGCGAAGTCCTCGCGGTCGAACTGCTTGGTCGCGGCGAACTGCCAGAGCACGGGGCCGAGCTTGTCGCCGAGCCGGTCGACGCCGCTGGCGTAGAAGCGCGCGATCGACTCACCCGCATCGGCGAGCACGCGGCGGTTGACCGCGAAGCGCGGTGCCTTGAGGCTGAAGACGAAATCCTCGGGCGTCTCGTCGTGCCATTTCGCGAAGCTCTCGGGCTTCTGCGAGCCGTAGAAGGTGCCGTTGATCTCGATCACCGTCAGGTGGCGGCTGGCGTAGGACAGCTCGTCGGCCTGGCGCAGCCCCGCCGGATAGAACACCCCGCGCCACGGCTCGTAGGTCCACCCGCCGACGCCTGCGCGGATCATCGCTCCAACTCCCCCGGCTGCCGCGCATCCGTAACAAAAGCGACGGAGTCCGCAAAGCAGCGTCGCGGTCGGGCCGCGACGGGCCGCGCTAACCCCGCCCCATCAGCGCCAGCACTTCCTTGCGCGATCGGTCGTCCTCGCGGAACACCCCCATCATGCGGCTGGTAGTCATCATGACGCCCTGCGTCATCACCCCGCGCGCGCTCATGCAGGCGTGCGTCGCCTCGACGACGACGGCGACACCGAGCGGGTCGAGGTGGTGCTGGATGCAGTCGGCGACCTCGGCGGTCAGGCGCTCCTGAACCTGCAGGCGGCGCGCGAAGGCGTGGAGGACGCGCGCCAGCTTGGAGATGCCGACGACGCGGTCGCGCGGCAGATAGGCGATGTGCGCCTTGCCGATGATCGGTGCCATGTGGTGTTCGCAGTGCGACTGAAACGGGATGTCCTTGAGCAGCACGATCTCGTCATAGCCCGCGACCTCGCCGAAGGTCTTCGACAGGTGGACGCCGGGGTCTTCGAGGTAGCCGCGGAAATATTCGCGAAACGCCCGTGCCACCCGTGCCGGGGTCTCTTGCAAGCCTTCGCGCGTCGGATCGTCGCCCGCCCAGCGCAGCAGTTCGCGCACGGCCTCCTCGGCGCGCGCCTGGGGGATCGGCGCGACGTGGAGGTGCTGGACCGAGCGGTCGATGTCGTCGTCGTCGAGATGATCATCCATGCGCGCCGTTAAATGCTCAAGCGCCACGACTGACAAGCGGGGTGTTGTCGCAGTATGGGCAAGCCTGGCTTGGGAGTGACGGCATGGATGCGGTGCAGATCGTCGAGGTGGGCGCGCGCGACGGCCTGCAGAACGAGGCCGAGGTGGTGGGTACGGCGGACAAGCTGGGGATGATCGGTCGCCTGCTCGACGCCGGGGTGCGGCGCATCGAGGTCGCGTCGTTCGTCAATCCGGCGCGGGTGCCGCAGATGGCCGACGGCGAGGCGGTGATCGCCGCGCTGCCCGACCGCAAGGCCGTCAGCTACATCGGCCTGTGCCTCAACAAGCGCGGCGTGCTGCGCGCCATTGCGTCGCGCGAAGCGGGCAGGCGCGGCGTCGACGAGGCGGGGTGTGTCGTCGTCGCGTCGGACAGCTTCGGGCAGCGCAACCAGGGCCAGACGATTGTCGAGGGCATCGCCGAGAACCGCGCCATGCTGCGGCTCGCCGCCGAGGCTGGCCTCGTGCCGCAAGTGACGATCTCGGCGGCGTTCGGCTGCCCGTTCGAGGGCGCGGTGCCGCCGGCGCGCGTCGTCGACCTGGCGAAGCACATGGCCGATGCGGGGGCAGTCGAGATCGCGCTCGCCGATACCATCGGGGTCGCCGTCCCCGCGCAGGTCGCCGACCTGTTCGGACAGGTCGGCGAGGCGGTGCCGGGGATCCGACTGCGCGCGCATTTCCACGACACGCGCGGTACGGGCATCGCCAATGCGTGGGCGGCATATCAGGCCGGCGTGCGCGTCCTCGATGCCAGCCTGGGCGGGCTCGGCGGCTGCCCGTTCGCGCCCAAGGCGACGGGCAATATCGCCACCGAGGACCTTGTCTTCCTGCTCGACCGTTCGGGCGTCGCGAGCGGCGTCGACCTCGATACGCTGATCGCGGCGAACACGTGGTTTGCGGGCGTCATGGGCCGCGCGCTGCCGTCGCGGGTGGCGAAGGCAGGGGGCTGGGCCACCCCACCCGTCGCCGGCAAAGCCTAGATTGCGCCGGCGACCGAAAAGCTTCGCGGCATCCGCGCCGCGCCTGGCGTAAGACGAACCGCGCAAGGAGCCGATCATGTCCGACACCGACTATACGCCGCCGCCCGTCTGGCAATGGCACAAGGCCAACGGCGGGCGCTTCGCTGCGATCAACCGACCGGTCGCCGGGGCGACCCACGACCGCGAGCTGCCGGTAGGCAGGCACCCGCTCCAGCTCTATTCGCTGGCCACGCCGAACGGCGTCAAGGTCACCGTGCTGCTCGAGGAGCTGCTCGCCGCGGGCCATGCCGGCGCCGAATACGACGCGTGGCTGATCCGCATCGGCGAGGGCGACCAGTTCGGCAGCGGCTTCGTCGCCGCCAATCCCAATTCGAAGATTCCGGCGCTCGTCGACCGCAGCGGCCCGACCCCGACGCGGGTCTTCGAGTCGGGGGCGATCCTGCTCTACCTCGCCGAGAAGTTCGGGGCGTTCGTGCCGCGCGACCCGGCCCCGCGCGCCGAGTGCCTGTCGTGGCTGTTCTGGCAGATGGGCAGCGCGCCCTATCTCGGCGGCGGCTTCGGGCATTTCTACGCCTATGCGCCGACCAAGATCGAATACGCCATCGACCGTTTCGCGATGGAGGTGAAGCGTCAGCTCGACGTCCTCGACCGCCAGCTGGCGACGCACGATTACATCGCGGGCGACGACTATACGATCGCCGACATGGCGATCTGGCCGTGGTACGGCGCGCTCGCCAAGGGGCTCGTCTATGACGCGGGGGCGTTCCTCGCGGTCGACGGCTACACGCATGTCCAGCGCTGGACCGACCGCATCGCGGCGCGCCCCGCGGTGCAGCGCGGGCGCATGGTCAACCGCGTCATGGGCGACCCGGCGAGCCAGCTCCACGAGCGCCACGAGGCGAGCGATTTCGAGACGCGGACACAGGACCGCCTCGAAGCCGCGCCCCCGCCACCGCCCGCCGCGTAATGGTTTGCCCCGGCGGGCGAAGCCCGTCCTGCCGCTGCGCCTGACGCTCGCGCCGTGGGTCGCCTACCGACCGACGCGCGGTTGACAGCACCACCGGGGAACCGCGAAGCGCGCCGTGCGGTTCCCTGCCCGGAGACCTTGCCGATGACTGCGCAGCCATGACGATCCGCATCGCGCTCGCCGGGATCGGCAAGATCGCGCGCGACCAGCACGTCCCGACGATCGCCGCGAGCCCCGATTTCGAGCTTGTCGCGACGGTGACGCGCAGCGACGGCCTCGACGGCGTGCCCAATTTCAAGACGATCGCGGCCATGCTCGCGAACGTCGAGGGCGTCGCGGCGATCGGCATCTGCACGCCGCCGCTCGGACGCCTCGCGCTGGTCGCCGACGCGGTGGCGCACGGCCTCGACGTGCTCATCGAGAAACCCCCCGCCGCGACGCTCGGCGAGGCCGAGGCGCTTGCCGCCGCCGCGCGCACTGCCGACCGCGTGCTCTACGCCAGCTGGCACAGCCGCCACGCTGCGGCGATCGCCCCGGCGCGCGCGTGGCTGGCGGGCAGGACGGTGCGGCGGGTCAGCGTCCGCTGGCTCGAGGATGTGCGCGTTTGGCACCCCGGCCAGGCATGGATCTGGGCGCCCGGCATCGGCGTCTTCGATCCCGGCATCAATGCGCTGTCGGCGATCACCGCCATCCTCGCTGCACCGCTCGTGATGCGCAGCGCGGCGCTGCGCTTCCCCGCCAACCGCGCCGCGCCGATCGCCGCCGACCTGATGCTCGACCACGACGGCGCGCCGGTCGACGTGCGCCTCGATATCGACCAACGCGGCCCGCAAAGCTGGGACATAGACATCGAGACCGATGCGGGGACTGCGCGGTTGAGCGAGGGCGGCGCGCGGCTGACGCTCGACGGGGTCGCCGCGGCGGTCGACAGCGCGACCGAATATGCCGGAGTCTATGCCAGCTTCGCCGCGTTGCTCAAGTCGCGCACCAGCGACGTCGATTTTGCGCCACTGCGCCTCGTCGCCGACGCCTTCATGCTCGCGACGCGCGAGACGGTCGCGGCGTTCGACGATTGAGACGCGCTACGCCGCGAGCGTCCGACCCGGTCCCGGCAGCCGCCGCAACACATAGACGCCCCCCATGCTGCCGAAATTGATGCGCAGGTCGGCATCGCAATAGACGACGTCGGAATGGAGCTTCATCGGTTTGAGGTCATGGCGCAGTGCATGGCCCTCGGGCAGGCCGAAGGCAGCGCGCAAGCCATCGCCGTCGATCCCCGCGGCGCGCAGCTCGACGCCGTAGAAATCGACCGTGTAGCGCTGCGGCAGCGCGGCTGCGAGGCTGTAGCGGCCACGGACGATGAGTTCGGCAGTCGGCCCGCCATCGGCGGGCGTGACGGCGACGACGTTGTTATAGTCCGCGCCGGGCGGCCCGATCTCCTGGTCGATCCCCTCGACGGTGACGGGGATGGCTGGAAAATGGTTGAAGCTCTGCAGGTTGAGCGTCGTGCGGTGGCGCACCGGCTTGCCCGCCGTGTGGCGCGGCCCGAATTGCGCGTAGATCGACCGCCACGGTCCCGCGACGACCTGCGGGGTGGCAAAGGGGCTCGGCGTCGGGGTCAGCGGGACCAGCACGGCGATCGCCGCAGCGACGCGCGCGAAGCCTGCGTCGTCATAGGTGCCGTCGGGCTGCGCGCCGGCGACCGCTGCGAGGAGTTCGGCCTTGGCCGCGGCAATCGCGTCGTCGGCGGTCACGGCCGCGACGCCGCGGGCTGGGGCGCGGTAGCCGCGACCGGCGACGACGGCTGCGGCGGTCCCCCCGGCCCCATCCCGCGCAGCACGAGGTTGATCAGCCGGGAATTGTCCCACTCGGGCGACTTCGGCGGTGCGTCGCCGGTGCGCAGCACGATCAGGCGGCGCGACGGGACGATATAGACGATCTGATCGCTGTTGCCGTCGAACATCACGACATCGGCGGCGAGGAAGGGTTCGCTGTGGAGCACCTTGGGCAAGGCCCGCGCCGGGTTGGCGAAGCCGCGCCGCTCGATGTAGCTGCCGCCAATCCACAGGCCGAGGCCGTAGTGCGGGTTCTCGGCGGTCGGGGTCTTCATCGCCGCGACATACCCCTCCGGCAGCAGGCGCTTGCCGCCCGCCATGCCGTCGTCGAGGACGAGGCGCGCCATCCGCAGATAGGTCTCGGCGGGGACCATCATGCAGCACCCCGAATGCGCCAGCCCGCCGGGGCGGTTGACGAACACCGTGCCGCCCGCCGCGCCGATCGGCGCAAAGACCTCGTGCCCGACGAATTCGGCGTAGCGTCGCCCGGTCGCCTTCTCGATGACGCGGGCGACCAGCTCGGAGGTGGCGTTGCTGTATTCGTACTTCGACCCCGGCGCGTCGGTCAGCGGATACTCGCCAACGATAATTTCGTCATGGCGCGGGTGGAGATAGGCGCGGCTCCAGATGTTCATCGGCTCGACCGACACGCCCTGCGCGAGTAGCCCCGAGCGCATGTCGAGCAGGTGGCGCACCAGCATCGCCGCCTTGGGCGTGCCGCGCCATTCGGGGATGAAGTCGGCGACGGACTGATCGAGCGACCTGATCTTGCCGAGCCTGATCGCGCGGCCCACGGCGAGCGCGGTGATCGGCTTGGCGAGCGACTTCGAGACGATACCGGTGGCGGGGGTCGTTGGGCTGAAATAGCTGGCGGTCGCAAGCGCCCCGTCGTGCCACACGAGGAACGCGCTGCTGTTGTTGGCCCTGGCGTATTCGGACGCTGCGACGAGTGCGGCGGGCGCGATCGCCGGATCGGTGCGCTGCGGCAACGGCACGGCGCGCGCCGCACCGGGGACCGCCTCTTGCGGGTCGTAAACGGGCAGCTCGCCCTTGCCACTCGCCATGATCGACTGGAAGCGCGCGGCGTACACGACCTCGTCCTCGGGCGAATACGTCGCCGCCAGGGTCACCGGTAGTGCCAGCAGGAGGGGCAGCAATCTGGCCAGCCGCATCGGTGTTCCTCATCCATCGCGCCTCGACGTTGCGCGCGCCCGCGCGACCGGCCAGCCCGCCGCAGCGCGCATCCGCCCTGCGGACAGTTGCGGCGCCGCGTCGCCCGCGCACACAGCCTTGCGCCAGTCTTGGGGCGTTACAAGGGTCGGCGTTACAAGGGGTGCCCGCCATGATCCGCCGCGCCTATGTCGAGGGCCGCTGGGGGCAGGTCCACCTGCGCGAGAGCGGCGCGGGGCCGATGGTCGTGCTACTCCACCAGTCGCCGCTGTCGGGGCTGCAGTTCGAGCCTGCTCTGCCCCATCTCGCGGCGGCGGGGTTCCGTGCCGTCGCGCTCGACACGGCGGGCTACGGCGCGTCCGCACACCCGCCCGCGCCGCCGTCGATCGCGGACCATGCCGATGCGCTGCTCGGCGTTCTCGATGCGCTCGGTGCGCCGCGCGTCCACCTGCTCGGCTACCACACGGGCGCGGCGATTGCGTGCAACTTCGCGGTGCGTCATCCGACGCGCATCGACCGCCTGGTCCTCAACGGCGTGCCGCTGCTCAGCCCCGACGAGCGCGCGCACTTCGCGCAGTTCCGCTTCACCCCACTGACCCTCGACCCCGATGGCGCGCATCTGATGGGCGCGTGGCGGCAGCGGCTCGCGGCGTCGCCGGGGTGGACCGACCTCGCGGCGATGCACCGCCACGTGCTGGCGATGCTGGCCAACCCCGAACATTATGGCTGGGGGTTCGAAGCGGCGTTCGCCTACGATATCGCGGCGGATCTCGCCGCGCTGGTCGTGCCGACGTTGATCCTGACCAACACCGGCGAGGACCTCTACGCCGCCTCGCGCCGCGCCGCCGCGCTGCGCCCCGACCTCGCCTATGCAGAATTGGCAGGCGGTACCCACGACATCGTCGACGAGCAGCCCGAAGCATGGGCAGCGGCAGTCGCGGCGTTTCTCAAAGGCCCAACACACCGGGATTGAGGATGCCATGCGGGTCGAGCGCCGCCTTGACCGCGCGGAGCAGCGCAACGCTCGGGCCGTTGCGGTCGGCGAGATAGGGATAGACCTTGCCGATCTGGAAATGCGCGCCGCCGTGCGCGTGCATCAGCGCGACGATTTCGGCCTTCATGCGCTTGACCGCCGCCGCCGCGTCGGGGCCGGGGCCATAGACGGGGACGCTGGCGAGGTGGTCGGACGGCACGACGCGCTCGTGGTAGATGCTGCGCACGTCGGGCCAGTAGAAGGTCGGCTCGTAGATGAAGCCACTGGTACCCACGGCCATGAACATCGTGCCGCTGACGATATCGAGCCGCATCATCTCGTCGGCGTGCGCGTCCCAATAGTTGCCGAGCGCCTGGTGGAAACCGCGCACCGCGCTGTGCGGCAGCAGCGTGTGGAAGGGCACCCAGCGCTCGCCCTTGGGGCCGAGCGTGTTGGTCAGCGGCGCGAACGGCATGCCCCGCACGACGGTGGGCACGGTGTTGGCGATCTCGGTGCCGTGCGCCGCCGCGATGCGCCGGATGACCGCCGCCTTGGCGTGGGCCGCGCTCGCGTCGACGCCGTCGGCGATATAATGGACGGCATAGGTCGCGGCTTTCAGGGCACGGTCGCCCGCCGCCGCCATCCTGACGAGGCTGCGGACCCCCGCACCGAACGACGGCGCGCTCTTCATCACCGACGCGGCGATGCCCGCTTTCGCCGCGACACCGTCCTGGCGGCCGATCTGCCCCTGCTGGAGGGTCGCATCGAGCCCGAAATTCTCGTCGTCGACTTGTTCGAGCGCGACGGCGCGCATCGCGTCGTGCATCGCGGCGAAGCTGTCGAACGAGAAGCTGAGCGCCTCGAACGCCTCGTAGCGGCGCTGGAGGCGTAGCGTGACCCGCGCCTTGACGCCGAGTGCGCCGCAGTCGCCGAGGAACAGCCCCGCAAGGTCGGGGCCGAAATGGCGCGTGAAGGGAATGGCGCCGACGCCGCCGCCCGAGCCCGTCGACAGGAGTTCGCCAGTGCCGGTCACCACGTCGAGACCGACGGCGCTTTCCGCCGACACTCCGAAGGCGCTGCTGCCGTGGCTGACCGAATGCTGCGACATCGACCCGGCGATGGTCGCCGCCAGCCCCGAGAACGGCCCCCAGAACGGCGTCCGCAGCCCTTTGGGGAGCAGCGCGGCGTAAAGCTCGGCCCACGTCACCCCCGCCTCGACGGTGACGACGGCGTTGGTCTCGTCGATGTCGATGGCCTTGAGCAGCGCGGTGTCGATGGTGATGCCGCCGGGGCGGCTGTGGGTGTAGCCGTCGGTGTAGCTCGCGCCGCCGCCGCGCACCGTCAGCGGCGCGCGCGCATCCGCCGCCGCCGCCACCACGGCCTGCAGTTGTTCGACGCTGGCGGGGCGGACGACCGCGAGCGGGATTCCGCGCGTTGCATAGACGTCGGTGGCATAGAAACGCCGGTCGTCGTCGCCGGTCAGCAGGTTCGCTGCACCGACGATGCGTTCGAGCGCGTCGAGCAGGTCGCTGGCCGGGCGGGCGACGGCGGGGCGGTCGAGCATCGCGGTCATCGTGGGCCTCCGGTCAGCTGGTTCGGGAAATGTGTCTCGTGGTTGTCGAGATACCAGCGCGCGATCTCCTCGCGCGTCGCCCACCACACTCCGGGCAGCGCCTTGGCGTGCTCGATGAACTGGCGCAGCGCGCGGACGCGGTGGGCGCGCCCCGAGACATGCGGGTGGATGCCGACGTTCATGATCCGGCCGGTCGTCGCGCCTTCGGCGTAGAGCACGTCGAGCTCCTCGATGAGGATGTCGCGGTATTGGTCGGTGGTGTAGTTGCGCCGCGTCAGTAGCGTGAAGTCGTTGATCTCGTTCGAATAGGGCACCGAGACGATCGGCCCGGCATTGGTCCGCAGCAGGTAGGGCTGATCGTCGTTCATGATGTCGCAGTAGAACAGGCACCCTGCCGCGGCGAGAATCTCGGGCGTCCTGAGCGTGCCGCGCAGGCTCGACGACAGCCACCCCATCGCCTTCCGCCCGGTCTCGGCCTCGTACTTGGCGAGGCTGCGCAGGACGATGTCGCGCTCGGCCGCCGGGTCGGCGTGGAAATCGGTGAGCAGTTCACCCTGCTCCCAGTTGTGCGCGAGCAGTTCCCAGCCGCGGTCGAGGCACGCCTGCACCATCGCCCGCCGCCGGTCGAAGGTCACCGCATTGGTCGTGCAGCTCGCCTTGACCCCCAACTCGTCGAACAGGTCATAGAGCCGCCAGATGCCGACGCGCTGGCCGTATTCGCGCCAGCTGTAGTTGGGGAAGTCGGGCACCCGCCCCGGCAGCACGTCGGGCAGGATCGGCGGCCCGCCGGCATAGTAAGCGCGGTCGGTGTCCTTGGTCAGGTCCCACGTCTCGAGGTTGAAGGTCAGGATCAGCGCGACGCGCGCACCGTTCGGCCAGCGCAGCGGCGCCCGCTCGGGCAGGGGCACATAGTCATAGTCCATCAGTGGTCCGCCAGCAGCGCGCCGAAGCCGTCCATCCGGTCCATGATGCCATTGCTCCGGAGCGCGTGCCAATAGGTCGCGGTGTTGATCGCGATGACGGGCTTCTCTAGCCAGAACTCGGCCATCGCCGCGACGCGCGCGAAGGCGAGGTTGGTGCCGCACTGGATGATCGCATCGACCTGCGGATCGTCGACCGCCTCGACCGCGCGCTTCAGCGTCCACTCGCTCTCGTGCGCGATGAGCATCGGCGAGGCGCATTTGAGGCCTTCGATGGCCAGCACCTCATAGCCCGATTCCTCGAAGAACTTGCGCACCTGTGCGTCGCCGACCGGCATGTAGGGGGTGATGATGCTGATCCGCTTCGCCCCGCCCAATGCGGCGATCGCGGCGTGGCAGGCGTGGCTGCCCATCGTCACGGGCTTGCCGGTCTGCGTTTCGAGCCGGTCGAGCATCGCGTCCGCCCCTTGCGCCCCGTCCCAGAAGGTTTCCGCCGACATCCCCATGACGACCGCGTCGGGGCGCATCGACATCGCGACATCGACCGCCGCTTCGGTGGCGCCCCGGATATTGTTGAGCATCGCCATGAAGCTCTCGTCCGAGTCGACTTTGGTGTCGGGGATGGCGATGCGCGCGAAGTGGTTGGTGACGCCGCGCGGGCGCATCGAATCGTATTCGGGCTGGACGCTGGTGTTGGTCGACGGGGCGATCACCGCGAATTTCGCCCGGTAGCCGAGTGAATCGCCCATCGCCGTCCCCTGCTGCGTGTCGCTGACCCGTTCCTGACAATGCCCCTGTCGTCGCGCGCCGCCGCCGCCGCGCTTCTCCGCACACCGGATAGCGCGCAACGGCACGTGACGGGCGTCATGCGGCGGCCTAGCATCGCGCCACCATCAGGGAGGAACACCGCTTGCCGTCCGCCGCCACCCCCGCCGCGACGCTGCCCGTCGGCCTCAAGGCCGCTTGGGGGTTCGGTTCGGTCGGGACCGCGACGGTGATCAACGTCGGCTCGCTGCTGCTGCTGTTTTTCATGACCGCGGTGCTCGGCATCGCCCCCGCGCTCGCGGGCACCTTGCTGTTCGCCGCCAAGCTGTGCGACGCCGTCGCCGCGCCGCTCGTCGGGGGCTGGAGCGACCGCAGTACCCACCGCTGGGGTCGCCGCGCGCCGTACATGATGGCGGGCGCGGTCATTACCGCGGCGGGCGTCGCGCTCGTCCTCAATCCACCCGCGCTGACCGGCGGCACGCTGTCGGCGTATCTGTTCGGCTGCCTGATGGTGCTGGCGCTCGGCTATTCGCTGTTCAACGTGCCGTATATCGCGATGCCCCCCGAGATGACCGACCTGCCTGCCGAGCGCACCTCGATCCTGTCGTGGCGCATCGCGTTCGTGTCGATCGGCGGGCTGCTGGGCGGCCTCGCGCCGCAGTTCGCGAAGTCGTGGGGCGGCGGGCGCGTCGGCTATGGCCGCGTCGGGCTCCTCCTCGGTCTGCTGGTGCTCGCGGCGATGCTGGTCGCGAGCCTTGCCGCGCGACGCACGCGGTCGCTGCCGCCGGGTCTGCAGACGCCGGGCTTCGCGCGCTATGCCGCCGTGTTTGCCAACCGCCCGTTCCGCCTGATCATCGCCGCCAAAATATGCCAGCTCGTCGGCCTCGCCAGCGTCACCGCGTCGCTGCTGTTCCTCGTTAATACCGTCCTGAAAGCGCCGCCGAATGTCGTCGCGATCCTGATCCTCGCCTCGACGGTGGCAACGCTCGTGGCGATGCCGCTGTGGGTCCGCCTCGGGCGCTCCTATTCGAAGCGCAACCTCTACGCGCTCGGCTGTGCGGGCTATGCGGTGCTGGTCTCGTCGTGGCTGCTCGCCGGGCCCGGCGAGCCGGTCGCGCTGATCGTCGCGCGGGGCGTCGTCTCGGGGCTCTGCTCGGGCGGACTGCTGCTGATGGGCCAGTCGCTGCTCCCCGACATCATCGACCACGACTGTCGCCGGACGGGCGTCCGTCGCGAGGGGCTATACGCGGGCGTCTACAGCTTCGTCGAAAAGGCCTCGATGGCATTCGGCCCGCTGCTCGTCGGCTTGATCCTCCAGGCGTTCCACTTCCGCCCGTCGACCGGCGGCGCGCCCGTCGCGCAGCCGCCCGAGGCGCTGACCGGCATCTATCTCGGCGCGGCGGTGCTGCCGGCGGCCCTCTATCTGCTGAGCATCGTCCCGCTGATGTTCATCGACCTCGAGCGCGATACCGCGCGGCAGGACGGCGATGCGCTCGGCGTCCCCGCCACGTGACCCCCAGCCGACAGGGAGCATGACCGATGCACAGCGCGACGTGGCGCGCGGGCCTCGCGCTCGCCTTGGCGGCAGCCCCGCTCGTGGCGAAGGATCGCGCGGCGCCTCTCGCGGCAACCAATGTCTCGCCGCCCAATGACCCCGCCGCGATGACCGCGCGCATTGCCGCCTTCCCCGCCGCGCGCGGGGTCGAGACGCCCGACGCCTATACCCCCGCCGAGACGGTCAGGGGCGGCGGCGGCAAGGCGATCTCGGTCGCCACCCCCGCCGACGCAGGCATCTCGGACGCCGCCCTCGCCGCCGCCAAGGCCTATGCCGAAGCCAAGGGCAGTTTCGCGCTGCTGATCGCCCGCGACGGCAAGCTGGTCAGCGAGACCTACTGGCAGGGCTATACCCCGGCGTCGCGCTTCTCGACGGCGTCGATGCACAAGTCGGTGATGGCGCTGAGCTTCGGCGCGGCGGTCGCGGCGGGCCGGATCGCGCTCGCCGACCCGGTGGGCAAATATCTGCCCGAATGGGCCGAGGACCCGCGTGGCAACATCACCCTCGGCCAACTGCTCGGCATGGCGAGCGGCCTGGGGACCGCCCCGGCCGCGCGCCCCGGCGACCCGGCGAGTGCGGTGACCCAGCTGATGTTCGGCGACGACCTGCGCGCCGCCGCGCTGCGCTTCGACGCGCAGCAGCCGCCGGGGCAGGAATTCGCCTATGCCAACGTCAACAGCCAGCTCGCCGGCATGGCGCTGACCAGAGCGGTCGGCGGGCGCTATGCCGACTGGCTGTCGAAAACCGTCTGGAAACCGATCGGCGCCAGCGATGCGGCGCTGTGGCTCGACCGCCCTGGGGGCACGCCGCACCTGTTCTGCTGCCTGCAGGCGACGCCACGCGACTGGCTGCGCATCGGCGAGTTGATCCGCCTGCGCGGCAAGGTCGGCGCGCGGCAGGTCGTCTCCGCCGCATGGATCGACGGCATGACCGCACCGTCCGCGCTCAATCCCAATTTCGGGCTGCATCTGTGGCGCGGGTCACCGTATGCGCCGGTGCGGCGCTATGCCAAGGCGGTCGCGCTCACCGTCGCCGCGAGCGCCCCGATGCTGCGCGATGATGTCTATTACATCGACGGCGCAGCGGCGCAGCGGGTGTATGTCATCCCCTCGGCAGGTCTGACCATCGTGCGCATCGGCAAGCCCGCGATCGACTGGGACGAAGCCGCCCTGCCGAACGCGGTGCTCGCCGGATTGCCGCGCTAGATCGTCGTCGCCTCGGTGGTCAGGCTGAGCGGGACGATGTCACCCGCGACGGGGTCCTTGGCGTCGGTGTTCGGTGCAGCACGATAGGCCGTGCCGAAATTGGCGCCGAACTGGTCTTCGAGCGGTGTCGCGACGGGCGGCACGATGACCGGCGGGGTGGGCGCGGAGGAACTACTTCCCCCGCACGCCGCCAATGCCGACGCGAGCGCCGCGATCCCTGCGACCTTCCAGAGGTTCTTGGTCATGGTCTGTCTCCGGATGGACGGGGCTTACGGCTGGGTCTGCGGACGCGGCGCACCGCGCAACGGCGCATTGAGATACGGGAAGGCGTTCTGGATGTTGTTCGCGTTGCTCGGCGCGCCGTCGGTATAGGCGACGAGCCCGGTCGGCGCGTTCGCCGGGGTGCACAGCCCGAGGTTGGTCTGGACGCCCGCGATCGGGACCGGATGACACAGGCGGCCCATCGCAACGCGAAGGACGATGTCGACAGTGTCGTCGGCCGGGCGGCGGCCGTTGGGGAAGCCGGCAAGATCGTCGGCGACGACGCCCAGCGTTTTCTGGCTCGCCTGCGGGGTCGGATTGACCCCGGTATTCAGGCGCAGCATTTCGGACGGCGTCACCGTCTTCAACTGATTGAGTGTCGCGATGCCCGTCAGGAAGGTCGCGACGAGGTCGTTGCGCGGGAAGTTGTTCGGCGCGAGGTTGGTGAAGTTGGTGCCGAGCGTCGCGTTGACCGGCGCGCGGAAGAACGTGTCGAGGATCGCCGGGAAGGTCGGGTTGGTGACGTACGAGAGCAGCGCCGCATCGGCGGTCGGCTTGACGGCGTTGAACAGGTCCTTCTGCGGCAGCCCGATCACCAGCTCGTTGACCAGCGGGTTGCCGAGGCGCGACACCTGGACATAGCTGCCGCCCTGCAGCGCCGGGCTGGCGAAGGTCGGCGCGGTGCGCAGCAGGCGCGCCTGCGGCAGGCTGGCGGTCGACCACACGCCGACGACGCCGTTGCCGCTCCCGGTCAGGCACGCGGTCGGCACTTCGATGGCGATCGAGGTGACGTTCTTCTTGCCGATCAGCTCCTGGTTGTCCTGGCTCTGCGTGATACCGCCGGGGAACGGCGAGCCGTTGCCATAGACGGGATCGTTGTCGCCCTCGATCGGCACGAAATTGACGAGGTCGAAGATCGGCCCGAGATTGACCGCGAAATACTCAGCGCGCTGGCCGACGAAGACCTTGCCCGGCGTCGCGCAGTTCGGGATCGTGACATTGTAGATGAACTGGTTGGCGTAATTGGCATAACCGCCGGGGATCGTCTTGTTGCCGGCATTGTCGAACGGCTTGAGGAAGGTCGCCGATCCGCCGCTGGCGTTGGTGACCGCGGCGCGCGTGCCGGTGCGGCGGTTGCCCGTGACCAGGGTCAGCGTATATTGCTCGTCCTCGCCGAGATTGGCGTCGTTGGGTGCCGAAATCGGGCCGATTTGGCGCAACGCGATCGGCTGGTTGACCCCTGCGATGTTGAGCGTCTTGCCGACGTCGCCCTTGAGCAGATTGTTGAACTTGAACTGGAAGGTCAGGTTCTCGACGGCGTCACCGTCGTTGTCGACATGGATCTCGTACAATGCATCGGGGTCCATCGTGTAGTAGTTGGGACCATCGCCCGGGTTTTCGCCCGGCTGGAAATTGGCGATGATCGTCGTGTACGCGGCGCGACCGGGCTCGTAACTGCGGAAGGCGTAGACGTCGGTATTGTCGACCTTGGGCATCTTGGTGATGTTGGGCGCTTCGCGATGGCTCGACGACCACACCGGGGTCAACCCGGCGATCATCAGCGCCGCAACGGCGGTCGATTTGATCAGCTGCGACTTCGTCATCACCACATCACTCCCAGTTATCGTGCAGACAATATTCCACCACCCCAGTCATGGGGGTTCGAAGTATGGCTAATGTTGGCACGGTTAACTACGTATTCACCGTGGCTTGGTTGCAAATGACGACCGCGAATTACAAACAAACATTATCACGCGAGTAAATCCGACCACGCCCAGCGACCCGACCCGAACACGAGCACGGTCGCGCCGGTATCGTTATCGACATAAACAAGGCGCGGCCCGTCGACCGGCGCGGCACGGCACGACGCGGGGGCAGCCCGAATTTCACCGGTCACAGCCCGCCGCACGGCATCGAGCGCGGGGGTTGCGACGGTGGTCCAGCCCGAATTCCACACCGTCACGGCATCGGCGACCGAGCGCGCCGACGACGGCAGCGCGGCGAGCGCGGCGCGCGCTTCGGGGCTGGCGCGCAACACCGCCTCGATCGACGCGGTCAGCGCGCATGGCCCGCCGGGGACCGCGGCGGCATCGGCCGCGATGTCGACGACCGGACTCTCGACGTTGCTGGCCACGGCGACTTGGACCTGTGCGGGTGCGACCGGCAAGGGCAGCGGCGTCGCCACCGCAAACGTCGCCATGGCCTGCGGCGGTGGCACGACCGCTACCGGACGCCCCGCCGTAGCCGCCGCGACCAGTCCGACATGCGCCGCCACTAGCACCGGCAGCAGCAGGCGGCGGCGCGTCAGCAAGAGCGGCGCGACGGTCATGCTAGAAAACGAACCGCAGGCCGCCGGTGATGCCGTCGATGTCGCGGTCCTTGGCGTGCTCGCCGACATAGTCGACGACGAGCGACAACGGGCTGTTCTTGCCGCTGACCGTGAACCCTGCCCCGGCGGTGTAATAGTTGCGGCGCAGGGCGGTGGGAATGAACGGCAGCGCGCCCGCCGAACCCGTGCCCGCGAAACCGAAGCCGAAGCTGTCGTAACGATCCTTGTTGAACTCGTGGCGGTACGCGGCGCGGATTTCGGGTCGGACGGTGACGCCGCCGACGGCGAATTCGGCGCCGACCTTGCCGCCGAAATTGCCGAGCACCGATTCGTAGTCGACGCGGTCGAGGGTCAGCCCGCCGATGCCGGTGCCGTCGCTGAAGCCGTCGATTTTGACGCGCGCATAGCGGACACCCGCGAACGGCTCGAGAACGAGGCCGCCGGCCTTCAACTGGAACCCGATTTCGCCGCCGCCGAGGTAAGTCCGGCTTTTCGTCGCCGCCTGGAAGTCGAGGCTGGTGGTGCCACCGCCGAAGCGGACCGCGCGGCGCAGATCATAATCGGCTTCGCCATACGACGCGTAGCCATCGATGTAGAACGGCCCGACGCCGAAGGTCGCGTAGCCACCGCCGAAATAGCTGTCGATGCGGCTGTTGATGGTGTTGCTGCCGAGCCGGACGCGCGCGTCGTCATAGCCGCCCATGATGCCGACGAGAATCTTGTCGGCGATGCGGTAGTCCGCCCCCGCCAGCACGCCGGTCGAGCCATAGTCGATGCGCGGGCGGTCGACCGCGGCGTCGTAGCGCCCCTCGCTGCCACGCCCGACGATGAAGGTACCGATCTTGCCGTTCTCGCCGATGGTGCGCCCGGTGCCGCCGTCGCGGAAATCGCGCAGATAGCGCTGGACGGTTTCCTGCTCGAATTCGGCGGTCCGCAAGGTCAGCTCGGGAAGGATCGAATAGGCGGCAGGCGTCAGCTGCGACAGCGCGTCGGCCTGGTCGGCAGGCGCCAGCCCGTCGAGCGAGATGAACAGCGCATTGAGGCCCGCGCCGGGGACGCCGGTGAAGTTGTCGAGCGCGCTGCCGATCGCCTGCTGGTTGGCGGTAATGCCGAAGGTCGCGATCGGCGTCGGCGCGACGGCAAGGCCGAGATATTGTCGCGTGCCGGTGCCGACGGTGCCGACCAGCGTCGCGCGGCCCGTCGCCAGGTCGATGCGGTACAGGCCCGTCGAGGTGCTGCCGGGGGCCGAGAGCGTCGCATAGACGCTCCCGTCGCGCGCGATATCAAAGCCGACATTGTCGTTGGTCGCGACGCCAAGCGTGCCGACGGTGAACAACTGCCCCGAATTGGGCGATACCGGCGACGCGTTAGGACTGCCCTGCGTCGCCAGCACGCCGCGCGCGCTGTCGATGACGTAGAGTGTCGTCGGCGTGCCGCCCGCGACGTTGTTGCTGTACGCCGCACCGCTGACGCGCGGTGCGGTGCCGAAGCCCGCGTCGCCCGCCGCATAGGCAAGCGGCGTATCGGTCGCCGCGAGCGCGCCGGTGTCGGAGTTGAGGCGCAGGTTCTGGTTGGTGTTGGTGACGACGCGCAGCCGGTCCACCGACGGGTTGAAATCGACTCCCGCCGCAGTGCCGACGAGCAGATTGGGCGCACCCACCGCCGCCGCGCTGCCGTTGAGCGGGTTGATCGCGTACAGCTGCCCGCCGCTGCCGAGGCCGTAGAGGACGCGCGGGCTCGACGGCCGATAGTCGAAGCCGAGGATCGTCTCGTTGACGCGCAGGCCGGTGAGGACGACCGTGCTCGTCACCGTGCCCGGCGCGGCGCTGTCGACGCGGATCAGGCGATTTCCCAGATCGAGCAGGTTAAGCGACGCCGCCTGCGCGATGCCTGCGGTACCCGCCAGCAAGGTCGCGGCAACCAGTCCGATGCGCGTCATTCAGGCCTCCTCGAATGTCGAGAGAGGTACGAACGACGATGCCGATGGGTGCAGCTATCGCCGCCGTACCCATTTAAAAATGCGCGAGTCTCCCGCGCGCCACACTGGCCGAAGGATAGGGTCAGCCCGTCGTCCGGCGCGCATCGACCGGCCAGCGTTCGAGGCTGCCGTCGTCGTCGGCGATCCATAGTGCGTCGTGGAGGTTGACCGTCGGATCGACATGGCCGGGCTGGAGCCAGACGATATCGCCTTCGCGCGTCGCGTCGGCGGGACTGGCAATGGTCGTGTCGGCGTCGGCGGCGTCGATGGAGGCTTCGGGATCGACGCCCTTTGCGCCGAGCCGGCGGGCGAAATCGGGATGAACGATCGCGCCATGCTCGTCGCCCATCGCGCGCCACCACGAGCCTGCCGCCGCGCCCGCGACGACGCGCGCGGGCGGCCCGTCGACGCTGAGCGCCTTCAATCCCGCGTCGCAGGTGACGTGCGTCTTGTGCGTGGCCGAGACCACCGTCGCGGCGAGGAACAGCGCGGGCGCGAACGGCCACGCGCCCCCGCCGGGTGCGCCGCAGTCGGTGTATTCGACGTCCATCAGCGCATAGCTGCCGGCCTGCAATTCAGTGAACACGCCGCCCGCGAGGTCGTGGGCATAGCTGCCCGTCCCGCCGCCGGTGACCGTCGCGGGGGCGAGCCCCGCTGCCACAAGCTCTCCGACCAGTGTGCGGAGCCGCGCCGTCGCGCGCTCGATCCGCGCCTGCCGCGCGACCACGTCGGCATCATGCTGGAGATGCCCGACATAGGCCTGCACGCCGCCATAGCGCAGTCCCGGTGTCGCTGCTGCCTGCCGGGCGAGGGCGACCGCCGCTGCGGGCGCAACGCCGGTGCGGTGCTGGCCGAGGTCGATGTCGATCAGCATGCGCAGTGTCGTCCCGGCCGCGACCGCCGCCGCGCCCGCTGCCGCGACCTGCGCCGCGCTGTCGGCGACCAGCCCGGCCGCGTGCCCCGCCGCTGCAACGGCTGCAAGCGCGGGCAGCCCCCGCGCGGGCGGCGGCGACGTGACGAGCAGGTCGGCGATCCCACCGCGCGCGAAGGCCTGCGCCTCGCCGACGGTCTGGCAGCACAGTCCGACCGCACCGCCCGCAACCTGCAGCCGTCCGAGAGTCGAACATTTGTGCATCTTGCCGTGCGCGCGCAGTGCCACCCCGGCGGCATCGCACACGGCTTGCATCGCTGCGAGGTTTGCCTCCAGCGCACGACGCCGCACGACGAGCAGCGGCGTCGACGGCGGCGTCGCGCGCGACAGGAAGGCCGCAAGGCTATCGTCCAAGGCTTGCTCCCCTGTTCCGGCGCGCCTACACCGGCGGTGCGACAGGTTCCCAGCAATGGGATCAAAAGGGAACCCGGAAGTGGCATCAGCCATAATCCGGGGCTGTCCCCGCAACTGTGACCGGCGAGCGGCCGCCCCACATGCCACTGTGCCCCTGGGCGCGGGAAGGCGGGGCGGACGTGCTGACCCGGGAGCCAGGAGACCTGCCTGTCGCGGTCGGTCCTTCGCGCGGACGGGGTGTTCAGCGCGTTCGAGGAGGTTCCTCGCGTGACCAACGCATGGGGGCGAGCAGCCGCCGGCGAGGGTCGCCGTGCGGTCGATGCCTGCCCCTTGGTCGACGCGAGGGGTTTTTCCGATGCGCATATATTTCATTCTGCTGTTGTCCGTCGTTGTGCCGCTTGCGGCGCATGCCGACGAAGCGGCGGACACCATCGTCGTCACCGCCAATCGCGCCGAACAGCCGCTGTCGCGCGTCGGCAATCAGGTCAGCGTCCTCGACACGCCCGCGATCGCGGCGCGCCAGACGCAGTTCGCCACCGACCTGCTCCGCACGACGCCCGGCGTGCAGGTGACGCGCAACGGCGGCCCCGGTGGCATCGCCGCCGTGTTTATCCGGGGGGCGGAGAGCGATCAGACCGTCGCGCTGATCGACGGCGTCAAGCTAAACAACCCTGCGTCGCCGGGCGGTGGCTTCGACTTCGGCAACCTGCTGACGGGCAACATCGCGCGCATCGAAGTCCTGCGCGGCCCGAGCACGGTGCTGTGGGGCAGCCAGGCGATCGGCGGCGTCGTCAACATCGTCACCGCCGCGCCGACCGAGGCGCTGACCGCCAATGTGCGTGCCGAGGGCGGCAGCTTCGGTACCGGGCAGGTGGTGGGCAATGTCTCGGGCAAGGCGGGGCCGGTGTCGGCGAGCGCCGGGGCGGGCTATTTCCGCTCGACCGGCATTTCGGCGTTCGCCGAGGGGCGCGGCGGGCGCGAGGCCGACGGCTACCGCAACGCCGGGGCCAATGCGCGGCTGGGGATCGCGCTGACCGACGCGGTATCGCTCGACCTGCGCGGGTACTACTCCGACGCGCGCGCCGACATCGACGGCTTCACGCCGCCGACCTACGCCTTTGGCGACACGCGTGAATACAGCAAGGTCAAGGATCTCGTTGGCTATGCGGGCATCAACGCCGCATTGTTCGACGGGAAACTGACGAACCGCCTCGGCTTCGCCTACACCAATATCCGCCGCCGCAACTTCGACCCCGACGGCTTCACCTTCGAGACCTTTGCCAGCAAGGGCACCAACGAGCGCATCGAATACCAGGGCGTCGCGACACCGGTGGACGCGGTGCAGGCGACCTTCGGCGTCGAGCGCGAGACGTCGCGCTACCGCTCGGCGAGCTTCGGCGGCGCGCCCGCCAGCGCCCGCGCGCGCCTCGACAGCATCTACGGCCAGGTTGCGGTGACGCCGCTGCCCGGGCTGACGGGGACGGTGGGGGTGCGCCACGACGACCACGACCGCTTCGGCGGCGCCACGACCTTCGGGGCGAGCGGGGTGTGGACGCCCGGGCAGGGACCGACGACGCTGCGTGCCAGCTACAGCGAAGGCTTCAAGGCCCCGACGCTCTATCAACTGCTCGGCGACTACGGCAACCAGCGCCTCCAGCCCGAACGCGCGCGCGGCTGGGACGCGGGCGTCACGCAACGCCTCGTCGACGGCCGCATCGAGGCGAGTGCGGTGTATTTCAGCCGCACCTCGCGCGACCTGATCGACTTCGTCTCGTGCTTCCCGTCGACGACGGGCATCTGCGCCGGGCGGCCGTTCGGCACCTACGACAATGTCGCCCGCACCCGCGCGCGCGGTGTCGAATTGGCGATCGCGGTGCGCCCGGTCGAGGCGCTGACGGTACAGGCGAATTATACCTATCTCGACGCCGAGAACCGCGCGAATTCCAGCGCCAATATCGGCAAGCAGCTGGCGCGCCGCCCGCGCGACACGGTCAATGTCGTCGCCGACTACCGCTGGCCGTTCGGGCTCGAGACCGGCGCGACATTGAGCCATGTCGGCGCAAGCTTCGACGACGCGGCGAACCGCAACCGCGTCGCGGGGTACGTCACTGCCGACCTGCGCGCGGCGTACCCGGTGACCGCAAACCTCGAGGTCTATGGCCGCGTCGAGAACCTGTTCGACGCGCGCTACGAGACGGTCTTCCGCTACGGCACGCCGGGACGCGCGGGCTACGCGGGCGTGCGGCTGCGCTATTGATCGCGGCAGCCCTCCTTGCGGCGGCGGCGCTGCCCCGAATCGTGTCGATCAACCCGTGCATCGACGCGGTGCTGGTGCGCGTTGCCGACCCGGCGAAGATCGCGGGCATCAGCAGCTACTCGCGCGACCCCGCCGCGAGCTCGATCCCGCCGGCGGTGGCGCGCCGCTACCCGGCCACGTCGGGGACCGCCGAGGAGGTCGTGGCGCTGGCCCCCGATCTCGTCCTCGCGGGCGGCCACGTCGCGCCGTCGACGCAGGCGGCGCTCGAGCGGTTGCACGTACGCATCGTCAGCTTCCCGGTGCCGACGACGATCGCCGAGAGCAATACGCAGACGCGTGCTATTGCCGCGCTGGCGGGCCACCCCGAGCGCGGCGCGGCGCTAGTCACGGCGATCGAGCGCGCTGTCGCCGCCGCGCGCCCGCGTGACCGCGCTCCGGTCCCCGCGCTTATCTGGCAGGGCGGCGGACTGGTGCCGGGGGCGGGAACGCTGGCCGACGACCTGCTGCGCACGGCAGGCTTCGCCAATCTCAGTGCAACCTACGGCCTGCAGCAATGGGACGTGCTGCCGCTCGAATATCTCGTCGCCAGGCCGCCGCGCGTGCTGTTCGCGCGCGCCGGGGCGAGCGGCGCGCGCGACCGGCTGCTCGGCCATCCGGCACTGCGCGCGCTCACGGGCACGACGCGGGTGCGCGATTTTCCGTCGCGGCTGCTGTATTGCGGCGGGCCGGGGCTGGTCGAGGCGCTGGGTGTGCTGGCGGCGGCACACGCAAGTGTCGCGCCGTGACCCCCACCCGCCTCAACCTCCTCCTCGCCCTCGGCATCGTCGTTGCCGCCGCGCTGTCGGTCGTCGCGGGCAAGGTCTGGCTGCCGTGGTCCGCGTGGACACCCGCCGACCCGCGTTTCGTCATCATCGTCGAGCTGCGGCTGCCGCGCACCGTGCTAGCGGCGACCATCGGCGCGGCGCTGGGCATGTCGGGCGCGGCGATGCAGGGCTATCTGCGCAACCCGCTCGCCGACCCCGGCCTGTTCGGCGTGTCGGCAGGCGCAGCGCTGGGGGCCGTCACGTCGCTGTTCTTCGGCATGGCGTCGGCGACGCTGCTACCGCTGTTCGCGCTCGCGGGTGCGGGCACCGCCATGGCACTGCTCGTCGTCATCGCCGGGCGCTCCGCCAGCATCATCCTGTTCACGCTGGCAGGCGTGCTGCTGTCGAGCCTCGCGGGGTCGCTGACCGCGCTGGCGATCAGCCTCGCGCCGACGCCGTTCGCGACCGCCGAGATCGTCACCTGGCTGATGGGGGCGCTGACCGACCGCAGCTGGGATGACGTGCGGCTGGCGCTGCCGCTCGTCGCGCTCGGCATCGTCCTCCTCGCGCTGACCGCCCGGTCGCTCGACGCGCTGACGTTGGGGGAGACGGCGGCGGCATCGCTCGGCGTCGATGCGCGCGCGTTGCAGGCACTGATCGTCGCGGGCGTCGGGCTGTGCGTCGGGGCGAGCGTCGCTTGCGCCGGCGTCATCGGCTTCGTCGGGCTGGTCGTGCCGCACCTCGTGCGTCGCGCGGCAGGGGGCCGCCCGTCGGCGACGCTGATGCCCTCGGCGCTCGGCGGTGCGCTGCTCGTGCTGCTCGCCGATACGCTGGTGCGCGCGCTGCCGACGGTCTCCGAGCTGCGGCTCGGCATCGCGATGGCGCTGCTCGGCAGCCCGTTCTTCGCCGTGCTGCTGCTCCGCCTGCGCCGGAGGCTTGCTTGACGGGTCTTGGCGCTAGGGGCGTCACGTTGCGCCTCGGCGGCGCGCTGGTCCTCGACAATATCGACGCGACCTTCGCGCCGGGCCGCGTCACCGCGCTGCTCGGCCCCAACGGCGCGGGCAAGTCGACGCTGCTCGCCTGCCTCGCCGGGCTGCGCAAGCCCGACGCGGGGCAGGTCACGCTCGACGACGTGCCCGTTCTCGGCCTCGACCGCCGCGACCGCGCGCGCCGCATCGGGCTGCTGCCGCAGGCGAGCGAAGTCGCGTGGGACATCGACGTTCGCACCCTCGTCGGCCTCGGACGCTTCGCGCACCGCAGCGGCGCCACCGCCGACCGCGATGCCGTCGATCGCGCGCTGGCCGCGACCGATACGACCGCCTTCGCCGCGCGCTCGGTCGCCAGCCTGTCGGGCGGCGAGCGCGCGCGCGTCCTGCTGGCACGCGTGCTGGCGGGGGAGCCCGAATGGCTGCTCGCCGACGAGCCGCTGGCACACCTCGATCCCGGCCATGCGCTCGACATCCTCGACCGGCTGCGCGCCACCGCAGCGGCGGGGGCGGGGGTCGTCGTCGTGGTCCACGACCTCGGCCATGCCGCGCGCATCGCCGACGATGTCGTCCTGCTCGACGCGGGCCAAGTCGTCGCGACCGGAAGCGCCGAAGAAGTCCTGACGCCGTCACGAATTGCCGGAACCTACGGCATCGCGGTCCATAGCGAGCGCCTCGCCAGCGGCCGCCGGATTGTCGTCCCGCTGGAACGGACGTGAAACTATTATGAACTTTACTTAAGAACAGGACCGATCTTCGGCCCTTATTTCGCGCGCCGTGCGTCGTGCTAACCGGGTAACAGGACACGCGCGATGATGGCCTTCGAGATCGAAACGGTAACGGCTGTTACCGGCTATCGAACCGGCTCGGGGGCCGCGTGCCCCGATTGCGGCAAGTCGCACTGGCTGGTCGGTCGCAGCACCGCCGAATGCGCGTCGTGCGCCACCGCGCTGCCGATCCGCGAGCCCGTCTGGCAAAGCACCGAGATGCGCGCGCCGTCGGGTTTCCGCTACCGTTCGATCAGCCGGGGTTGAAGCAAAACGGGCCGTCGCAGGTGCGACGGCCCGATGCAGGACCGCTGCCGATTACTCGGCGGCGAGGCGGTCGACGTCGATCGCGCGGGTGTTCGCCGCGGCGAGCGGCGTGCCGATCTCGACCTTGCGCGGCTTCTTGTGTTCGGGAATTTCGCGCGTCAGCGCGACCGTCAGCAGGCCGTTCTCGAAGGTCGCGCCGGTGACCTTGATCGTGTCGGCAAGCTGGAAGCGGCGCTCGAAGGCGCGCTTGGCGATACCGCGATGCAGATAGGTCCGGCCCTCGACGGTCGCATCCTCGGCGGCGTTGCCGGTGACGATCAGCGTGTTCTCCTGTACCGTCAGGTCGAGCTCGTGTGCCGCGAAGCCCGCGACCGCCATGGCGATTGCATAGGCACCGTCGCCGACTTTCTCGATATTATACGGCGGGAAACCCGAGTCGCCCTGGTCGCCGCGCGCGGCGAATTCGACGAGGCGGTTGAGGTTCTCGAAGCCGATCGAGGAGCGCAGGAGGGGGGAAATGTCGAAAGTCCGCATGATATCATCCTTATACAAGCGATGGAGTCTCCCGCCCATGCGGGCCGGGAGCGTGCGCGGCCCCGTTCGGCGACCGGCACGGACGGAATCTAGGTGAGCGAATTCGGGCTTCAAGAGGTCGGCAAGCCGATTTCGCCGGCGGTTCTCGCCAACCTTCATGAAGGCGCGCTGCGCCTCGGCGCACGCCACCGCACCGCGTTCGCGGGCAACTGGCGCGCGTCGCTCGACGCCCCGGCGCGCGTCGCCGCGACGATCGCTGCGCTGCATGCGTCGACGCAGTTGATGGAAGCGATGTCGTGGCTGCTGCGCGCGCAGGCCGAGGTCGCCAGCGTGCCGCGGGCGCCCGCGCAGTGGCGCGCCGGCCCCGCCCCGTCGCTGCGCGCGCCAGGCGGTACCTCGCGCAGCGCGCTGACCGGCGAACGCGCCGACCTCGCGCGCGCCGTCGACATCCTGTACCGCGACATCGTCGCCACCGACGCCGGGACGCACGCATGACGCCGCTTTTCCACCTCGCCTTTCCCGTCGACGATCTCGCCGCCACGCGCGCCTTTTATGGCGGCGCGATGGGGTGCGCCGAGGGTCGCTCGACCGACAGCTGGATCGACTTCGACTTCCACGGTCACCAGATCACCGCGCACCGCGTCGCGCGCGGGGCCGAAGTCGCGGCGCCGGTGGATGGCCATGTCGTGCCGATCCCGCATTTCGGATTGATCCTCGACATGGCCGCGTGGGAGGCGCTGCGCGACCGCCTCGTCGCGGCGAAAACCGAATTCGTGGTCGAGCCCTATGTCCGCTTCGCCGGGCAGCCGGGCGAGCAGGCGACGATGTTCCTGCGCGACCCGGCGGGCAATGCGCTCGAGTTCAAGGCCTTCGGGGATCGGGGGCAGGTGTTCGCGCACTAGAAGCCCTCTCCCCTGGAGGGAGAGGGAACAGTGTGGCCCCCGACGCCCGCGATGCTATAGCCCGCGTATGAGGCTGTTCGGACGCATCGCACTCTGGGGCGGCGGGCTATTGCTGCTACTCGTGCTCGTCGCGGGCGGGTTGGCGTACCGCGTCGTTGCCGACCTGCCCGACGTCGCGGCGCTGAGCAAATACACGCCGCCGTTGCCCTCGACGGTGCGGTCGGGCGACGGCACGGTGCTGACCAGCTTCACGCGCGAACGGCGCATCTATCTGGGCTACCGCGACCTGCCGCCACGCCTCGTGCAGGCCTATATCTCGGCCGAGGACAAGACCTTTTTCCAGCATCACGGCCTCGACTTCGCGGGCATCGCGGGGGCGTTCGTCACCAACGCCGAATCGATCGGGTCGAACAAGCGCCCCGTCGGCGCGTCGACGATAACCCAGCAGGTCGCCAAGAACCTGCTCCTCAACAACGAAGTCAGCGTGACGCGCAAGCTCAAGGAAGCGGTGCTGGCGTGGCGGCTCGAGGAGGCGTTCACCAAGCCGCAGATCCTCGAACTCTATCTCAACCAGATCTTCCTCGGGCGGAACTCGTACGGCGTCGAGGCGGCGGCGCAGGCCTATTTCGGCAAGTCGGTCGCCGATCTCGATCTCGCGCAGATGGCCTATCTCGCGATCCTGCCCAAGGCTCCCTCGACCTATAGCCCGACCACCGAGCGGGGCCGCGCGCGCGCGTTGGCGCGGCGCAACTACGTCCTCCGCCAGATGGTCGCCAACGGTTACATCCGCGAGTCCGAGGCGGCGGCGGCGCAGGCCGAGCCGCTGGTCGCAGTCGCAGGCTTCGCGCCGCGCGTTCTCGAGGCAGGCGATTACTTCCTCGAGGCCGTGCGCCGCGACCTGATCGCCCGCTTCGGCGAGGCGCAGGCGAACGGCCCCAACAGCGTCTATGGCGGCGGGCTGTGGGTCCGCACCTCGATCGACCCCGTCATGCAGGTTGCCGCCGAGCGGGCGTTGCGCGACGGGCTGCTGCGCTATGAAAGCGGACGGCCGTGGCGCGGCCCGCCCGCGCACATCGAACTCGGCGGCGACTGGGCGCTGCGGCTGCGCCAGTCGCACATCGCGACGGGTTACGCCGAATGGGTGCCCGCCGTCGTGCTCGCCAAGGACGGCGATTTCAGCCGCCTCGGCTTCGGCGACGGCAGCGAGGGGCGCATGGCCCCGTGGGCGGCGCAAAAGCTCCTCAAGGGCACCAACATCAGTGCGGCGGCGGCGCTCAAGCCCGGCGATGTCATTCCGGTGACCAAGACCAGCGGCGGCTGGGCACTGCGCCAGGTGCCTCTGGTGTCGGGCGGCATGGTCGTCGAGGATCCGCACACGGGGCGCATCCTCGCGATGGTCGGCGGCTTCGACGCACGCGCGCAGGCGTTCAACCGCGCGACGCAGGCGCTGCGCCAGCCGGGGTCGGCGTTCAAGCCGATCGTCTATGCCACCGCGCTCGACAACGGCTTCACCCCGTCGTCGATCGTCGTCGACGCGCCCTATTGCGTGTTCCAGTCGCGAACGCTCGGCAAGAAATGCTTCCGCAACTTCAGCGGCGGTTATGCCGGCCCGCAGACAATGCGCTGGGGCCTCGAACAGTCGCGCAACCTGATCACCGTGCGCCTTGCCTACAACACCGGCATGGACAAGGTCGTGAAGACCGCCGCCGATCTGGGTGTCGGCAAATATCCCGCCGTGCTGGCGATCGCGCTCGGCGCCGGCGAGACGACGGTGCTCAAGCTGACCAATGCGTACGCGATGCTGTTCGACAACGGGCGACGGCTGACCCCGACGCTCGTCGACTGGGTGCAGGACCGCAATGGCCGCACGATCTACCGCGCCGACCCGCGTGCCTGCACCGGCTGCGAAGCGCCCGACTGGACCGGCGGGCCGATGCCCCGCCCCGGCGGCGTTCCCAAGCAGGCGATCGACGCGCGCACCGCATCGCAGATCGTCCACCTGATGGAGGGCGTCGTGACGCGCGGCACGGCAATGGGGCTGGCGGGGCTCGACCGACCGCTGGCGGGCAAGACGGGGACGACGAGCGGCCCGACCGACGTATGGTTCGTCGGCGGCACCCCCGACCTGATCGCCGGGCTGTACCTCGGCTACGACCGCCCGCGACCCCTGGGCGGCTATGCGCAGGGCGGCACGATCGCGGTACCGATCTGGCGGCAGTTCGGGCAGGCGGTGCTCAAGGACGCCCCCAAGCTGCCCTTCGTCATCTCGAAGGGGGTCCGCATGGTTACCATCGACCGCCGCTCGGGCAAGCGCGTCTATGGCGCGACGCCGACCGACGAACGCAAGTCGGTGGTCATCTGGGAAGCCTTCAAGCCCGCCAGCGAACCCCGGCGGGTCGGGAGCGCGCGGCCCGATGCGGGGCGCGCGGGGCGCGTCGTGCGGTCGGATGCCGATTTCCTGCGCAATTCGGGGGGGATTTACTAAACCCCCTCCCTCTCCGCTTCGCGGGGAGGGGAGGGCAGAAAGCAGGATACCGACATGCAATCCGAACGGATCGACTGGCCGAACGGTGCGAAGCTGGCGCTGAGCCTCGTCGTCAACGTCGAGGAAGGTTCCGAGATGACCGTCGCGCGCGGCGACCGGGGGATGGAGCCGGTCGACGAGCTCGGCATTCACATCAAGTCGCCGATCCGCAACTACGGCAACGAGTCGAACTACCTCTACGGGATCAAGGCGGGGGCGCCGCGCGTCGTCGCGCTGCTCAGGGATCGCGGTCTCGCGGCGAGCTGGACGGTCGCGGCGATGAGCCTCGAAACCCATCCCGAGATCGCGCACGCCATCCGCGACCTCGGTCATGAAGCGGTCAGCCACGGCTGGCGCTGGGTCCACCAGTTCAAGCTGGACGAGGACGCCGAGCGCGCCTTCATCGCGCGCGCGACCGCGAGCATCGAAGCGTCCACCGGCACCCGCCCTTATGGCTGGCTGAGCCGCTATTTCCACACCGACGATACCCGCCGCCTACTGATCGAGGCGGGCTACGAATATCACATGGACGATTATTCGGGCGACGTGCCGTTCGTCGATGCGACGACCGTGCCGGGTCGGCCCATCACGATCGTGCCGTATCAGCTCGACACCAACGACATGAAAATGTGGACCGACCCCGCGTACACGCCGCGCCTGTGGCTCGACTATGCGCGCGATACATTCGACCAACTCTACCGCGAGGGCATGGCCGGGCACCCCAAGCTGATGAGCCTCGGGCTGCACCTGCGGATCATCGGGCGACCGGGACGCTTCTGGGCGCTCGAAGCCTTCCTCGACCATGTCGCGCAGCACGACGGCGTGTGGATCGCGACGCGCCGCGACATCGCCGGCGTCGCGCGCGCCCTCACGGGCGGTTGACTGGCGCGCCCGCGTGCCGCAATTCGCAGGGCAACAAATCTGGGAGCGACAAGTCGATGAAGGTCCTCGTCCCCGTCAAGCGGGTGGTCGACTATAACGTCAAGGTGCGCGTCAAGTCCGACGGCTCGGGGGTCGAGCTGGCGAACGTCAAGATGAGCATGAACCCCTTCGACGAAATCGCCGTCGAGGAAGCGTTGCGCATGAAGACGGCGGGCAGCGTCACCGAGATCGTCGTCGTGTCGATCGGCGTCCAGCAGTGCCAGGAAACGATCCGCACCGCGCTCGCGATGGGAGCCGACCGCGGCATCCTCGTCGTCACCGATGTCCCGACCGAATCGCTCGCGGTCGCCAAGCTTATCGCGGCGATCGCCAAGGAAGAGGAGCCCGGCCTGATCATCCTCGGCAAGCAGGCGATCGACGACGACGCCAACCAGACCGGGCAGATGCTCGCCGGGCTGCTCGGCTGGCCGCAGGGGACGTTCGCGTCGAAGGTCACGATGGGCGACGGCCACGTCAGCGTCGCGCGCGAGATCGACGGCGGGGCCGAGACGGTCGACTTGAAGCTGCCCGCCATCGTCACCACCGACCTGCGCCTCAACGAGCCGCGCTATGCCTCGCTGCCCAACATCATGAAGGCGAAGTCGAAGCCGATCGCGAGCAAGACGCCCGCCGACTACGGCGTCGACCCGACGCCGCGCCTGACCGTCCTCAAGGTCGTCGAGCCGTCGAAGCGCACCGCCGGCGTCAAGGTCAAGACCGTCGACGAACTGGTCGACAAGCTCAAGGTTCTGGGAGCCATCGCATGACCGCCCTCGTCCTCGCCGAACACGACAATGCGACCCTCAAGGACGCGACGCTCGCCGCCGTCAC
>JBBQVB010000007.1:0-42485 GCA_038211965.1 Sphingomonadales bacterium | reverse complement strand
GAGGCAGCCGTTGGCGGGCGTCGTGTCGACCAGATAGTACATCGCGAAGACCTGGTGCGGTACGGCTTCGCGGCTGACCGCGTGCGTCCAATACAGCCAGTCCTGATGCCAGAACAGGCGCGGGCCGCCCGCGGGCTTGCTGATCACATAGCCCGCCGACCACGCGACCTCGCCGAAGTTCAACCCGCGCAGGATGGCGAGCGCCGGTGCCCAGGCGACCAGCCCGGCGAAACCCGGATCCTCGGCGACATGCAGCATGCTGCCCGTCGTGCGGTGCCGCGCCAGATGTTCGGGCGACGCAGCGCGAACGCGCGCCTGCGCGGCGTCGTCGATGTCGGCGAGGGCGTCGCTGCCCAGGATGCCCGGCATCACCGCGAAGCCGTCGTCAAGCAGCCCGGCGCGGATCGCAGCGATGTCGGGCATATCGCGTCTCCCTTCGGCCACGTCAGCCGGCGGCATGACCGAGGATTTGCTTCCAGATCGCGACTTCGTCGGTCAGCAGCCATTCGTGGCTGATCCGCCCGTCGACCATATAGGCGTGCGTCATGCACAGGATATAGACTTGTGCCCCCGTCGGTTGTCCGAAACGGCCCCAGCCGGTGTGCGTGCCGCTCATCGACATGCGCATCGCGACGCGCACCGGCTGGCCGGGGTCGCGGTTGACGATCAGATGGTCGATCGTGACCTGCAGGTCGGGGAAGCTCGCGAGATACGAAATGACGAAGCGGTCGAGGTCGCCCCAGCCGCTGAGCGTCTCGCCGCCCGCGACGCTGACCGCCGCACCGATCTTGTAGTGGTCGCGGATCGCCGCCGGGGTCTTGGCACCCCAGATGCGGCGATAGGCGGTTGCATAGGTCTCGGCCTCGGCGGTGTCGTCGATCTGCGCGACATAGGGCCCCGGCACGTCGTCGACGAGCGTGAACGCCGTCACCTTGCCGTCGCGTGCGAGGTCCTGCGCGACAAGCGACGCCGCCAGCGCCGCGGGCGTCGTGCCGAGGCAATAGGCGAAGCTGGCATGGTCGCGGACCAGCCATTCCTCGCTGATCGCATTATCCTTGCAGACGCAATCGGCGATGACGCGGGCGCGCACGAGCTGCCCGGTGCCGGGACCATAGGCGCCGTCGTTCTGCTTGCGCATCACCGAGATCAGCCGGTGCGACGACAGGAACCCCGCATCCTCGTTGCCCGACCAGATGACGTCCTCGTTGACCAGCTGGCGGTCGGGGAATTCATGCAGCGTCGCGAGTGTCGCCGCCTTGATGCCCTGGTTGCCGACGACGACGGCATTCGACGCGCGCACGATGACGCCCGGGCCGTAGTAGATGTCGAGCTTCTCGCCGATGCCGCGATCTTCCCAGATCTCGCGCGTGCACTTATCGATGAAGTCGGGAAGATCCCGAAACTTGGGGTCGAATCCGCGCACCGCCTGCCTCCACTCGTACGAACGCCGCCGGTCCGTCGGACCGGCGGCGCCCAAAGCCGTCCGGATCCTAGAACTTGGCTTTCAGCCGGACACCGTAGTTGCGCGGATAACCCCAGCTTGCCTGCTCGATACCGTCGCCGCCCGATTGGGTGCGCTGGTTGACGACTTCGTTCTCGAGGTTCTCGCCGAACACCTCGATTCCGAAGCGCTCGTCGGCGGAGGTCCAGCTGACGCGCAAGTCGGTCTTGGTATAGCTCGGCTGGAACCCGGCAATGTTGAACGGCAGATTGCCGTGCGCGAAATACGCGTCCGAGTAGAAGACCTGGATTTGCGGCGTGATCTTGCCCGCGCTGCCGAGGTCGATGTCGTAGCTGCCGATGAAGGTGCCGGTGAACGCCGGCGTGTAGGGCGGGCGGATGCCCTTGAGCATCGCGGTGCGCGACGTGCCGCCCGCGAGGCCGTTGAGCGTCTGGCCCGACGCGAGCTGGTTGAACGTCCCGTACGCCGCGTCGATGTACGACATCGAGAAGGTCAGCCGCAGATTGTCGACGGGCACGACGTCGAGGATCGCCTCGAAGCCCGTGACGTTGATCTCGCCGCCGGTGACCGACAGCGTATCGACGCCGCCCGACGCGCTGGGCACCTGGAAGGTCGTCGCGAGGTTCGAATATTCGGTGTGATAGACTGCGGCGTTGAGCTGCGCCTTGTTGCCCCAGAAGCGGCTCTTGATACCCGCTTCATAGTTGATCGAGGTCTGCTGCGACGTGATGGCGCCGGCGCTGTTGATCGATCCAGACAGAAAGCCCGTCGAGACGTTGGCGTAGAGCAGGACGTTGTCGGCGACGTCATATTCGAGCGCACCGCGATAGGTCGTCTTCTTGAAGGTCTTGCCGGCGCGATTGGTCGCCAGCGACTTGTCGCGCGAGAAGCCGTCGGCGTTGGTCGGTGCCGACAGCGGGAACTGCTCGCCGATATAGGTCGTTGCCGCGCCGGTGCCGCCGAAGTTGATCGCGCTTTTCTTTTCGCTGGCATAGCGGATGCCGCCGACGACGCGGAATTCGGGCGTGATCGCATAGCTCGCCTGACCGAAGATGCCGTAGGTGTCGATGTCGATATACTGGAAGGTGTTCGACGACTGGCCTTCACGCGTCAGATTACCCTGAGCATTGCGCGACGTCAGGTTGCCGAGATCGAGGCGCGGGCTGAGCAGCGGCGTCGCGATCAGGATCGGACGGACCAGCCCATCGAGCGTCGTCGCGTTGGGCCGGACGGACAGAACGTCGCGCGTCAGGCGCAGCGTGCCGCCGCCGAAGAACACCTTGTCCTTCGACGCGTACAGTCCGACGGTCGCCTGCAATGGCGAATTGCCGCGCGTCGAGAGCTGTAGTTCCTGCGTGTACGACTCGGCATTCTCGACGAAGAAATCGAGCTGGTGCTGGACGCGCGAGAAGTCGCCGTCCTGGCCCAGTTCGGACTTGTAATCGGTGTACGAGGTAATCGACTTGAGCCCGAAGCTGTCGCCGAGTTTGAGGTTCATTTCGAGCGTCGCGTTGAATTCGTCGAGTTTGTCCTTATTGACGAAGTCTTTCGACACCTTGAGCGGGTGCTTGAGATCGAAGTCGCGCGTCCCGGCCGCACCGCGCCGCGGGTTGCGGCAATCGAGGATCGCGCCGCGCGCGTCGGTCAGCCCCTGCGCGTTGATCGTGCGGCAGGTGCCGTTGGTCGCGAACAGGCCGCTGGCGTTGCCGCGCTCGCGGATGTTGGTGACCCGCAGCGTCGCATCGAACGTGTCGGACGGGCGCCACAGCGCCGAGCCGCGAACCGACACGGTATCCTTGGTGCCGATGTTCGGACCGGCGTCGTTCTCGACATAGCCATCGCTGCGCTCGTACAGCCCGGCCAAGCGGACGCCGAAGGTGGGGCTGAGCGGCACGTTTATATAGCCTTCGGTGCGCAGCGCGTTGAAGCGCGCATAGGTCGAGGTGACGCCCGCGGTCAGACCCTTCAGGTCGGGCGCGGCGGTATACAGGTTGATCGCGCCCGCCAGCGTGTTGCGGCCGTACAGCGTGCCCTGCGGCCCCTTCAGGACTTCGAGCCGCTCGATGTCGAAGAAGGCGCGCGTCTGCTGCGACGCGCGCGGCTTGTAGACGCCGTCGACGAAGACGCCGACAACCGAGCTGTTGTCTTGGAAGGTGGCGTTCGAGTTCGCGCCGCGAATCGCGATCTTGGCGTCGTTGCCGCCGAACGCGAAGGTCAGGCCCGGCGTGATCAATTCGATCCGGCTGACGTCGGTGATGCCCGCCCTGGCAAGACCCTCGGCGGTAATCGCCTGGATCGACAGTGACACGTCTTGGATGTTCTCCGCGCGCTTCTGCGCGGTGACGATGATATCCTCCAGACCAGTTTTCCCGTCGGCGGCGGCGGTCGTCGCGGCCGGATCGGCGGTCGAGGTCGCGGACTGAGCCTGTGCTGCGACGGGCGCAGCGAGGCTGGAAATTGCGATGGCGAGCAGGCTGCTGCCCAAAATATTGATCGACCGCATGTGTGCCTCCCCCTGAGTGCTGTTCGCATTCGGATGCAGATTCAAGCTGTCGTCAAGTCATTTCGGCTTTGCGACGCCACGCGATACAAACGACTGCATTCTTCGCGACCCCCGTGGCCGAAATGCGACACTCGCTTCCCGCGGCATTGCATTCGGACCCGTTAACTCTAGGATTTGTGCGTCTGATCGGCGAGGGCGGGGCGATGATGACGATTGCAGCGGTTTCGACGACATCCGACGCGGCAACCTTTTCGAACCTGCGCCGCGGCGTCGCGCTGACCTTCCTTGCTGCTGCTTACATCTTCTATGCCTGGGCGTGGAACACCGTCGACGTGTTGCGGCCTTATATCGCCAAGGACCTCGGCCTGACGCTGACCGAGGCCGGATCGCTGTATTCGGTCCAGGCGGTCGGCGCGCTGGCCGGTGCGGTGGTCAACGGCCAGTTGGCGGATCGCTTCGGCAGGCGACGCGCGCTGATGGCGGTGATGGTCGGGTATGGCGTGCTGCTCGTCTCGGGGGTGTTCGTCGAAAGCTATGCGCAGGTCATGGTCCAGCGCGGCGTGATGGGATATTTCATGGGGTCGATGTACCCGATCACCGTCGGGCTCTACACCGGGCTGTTCGCCAGTCGCGTGCGCGGCCGCGTCGCCAGCGTCATTATGGGATCGTCGTGGGCGGCGGTATCGCTGCTGGGATTTGTCAGCGCGGCGGTGTTCGAGGCAGGGCTCGACTGGCACGTCCTGCTGTGGGTCGGTGCGATTCCCGTCGTGTTGTCGCTGTTCGCGCCGCTGTGCGTCCCCGACGACCGCACGATGATCCCGGTCGGTGGCCATGCGACCACCGCATCGGTGGCGGGCAAGCTGCCGATCGGCGAGCTGTTCGTGCCCGCCTATCGCAAGCAGACGCTGATGCTGACGCTGCTCGCAGGGCTCAACTTCTTCGCCTACCAGGCGTTCACCGGCTGGGCGACGACGTATCTGAAGGACGATCGCGGGTTCTCGCCCACCGACATCGGTGCGATCGTCGGGTGGACCGCGCTGGCATCGATCTTCGGCGGCTTCTTCTGGGGCTGGGTCGGCGACCGCTGGGGGCGGCGCGCCCCCGCGCTGGGGTTCTTCGTCGCCGCCGCACTGATCCTCGCCTATCTGTTCGCGCCGCTGGGGGTCGTCGGGCTCGAGGTCGTGGCGTTCCTATATGGCGCGGCGCTGGCGTGCTCGACGGTGTGGGGGCCGTGGCTCGCCGAGCTCTATCCGCAGCACCTGCGCTCGACGGCGGCGTCGATCTTCAACTGGGGACGGGTGGTCAGCTTCATGGCCCCGCTGATCACCGGGCAGCTGGCGGAGAGCTTCGGCCTTGCGGCAACGATGTCGACCGCCAGCCTGACCTTCGCCGTCGCCGCACTGATCTGGCTGCGCCTGCCCGAAACGCTCGAACGCTAGGCCGGGCAATGAAGGACACGTCATGTCGGCATCGTTGAAGCGCCGGGTTCACGACGATATGCACCGGATCGTCGAGCGCGGCGTGCCCGCGCTCGTCGACGGCCTAGCCGACATCTATCTGCCCGGCGCGGTGTGGCGCGGTTCGCACCCGATCGACGAGCTTGCCGGTGTCGAGGCGATCGCGGCGACGTTCTGGACGCCGCTGCTGGGGGCTATCCCCGATCTCGAACGCCGCGAACAGCTGCTGATCGGCGGCACCTACGACGGCATCGACATCGTCGCCGGTTACGGAACGCTGACGGGCATCTTCAGGCGCGACTGGCTGGGCATTCCGGCGACCGGACGGACCGTGAATATCCGCTATTCGGAGGCGCACGAGTTCGCCGGTGACCGCATCGCGCGCACCACGATGCTTGTCGATCTGCTCGACCTGATGCGGCAGGCGCAGGTCTGGCCGATCGCGCCGAGCCTCGGCCTCGAAATACCCTGGCCCTCGCCGTTCGACACGTCCGGCGTGTGTTTCGACGACGCCGACCCCGCACAGTCCGCCGCCACGCTCGACCAGGCGCTGACCATGCAGCGCGCGCTCGCCTACAACGTGCCCGACCGCGAGGACCTGATCGCCGGTCCCGACAAGCCGTTCTGGCACCCCAGGATGATGTGGTACGGACCTGCCGGCATCGGCACCTGCCGCGGCGTCGAATCCTATGTCGACGAACACCAGCACCCGTTCCGCATCGCCTTTCCGCAGCGGACCGGGATGAACCACTATATGCGATTCGGCGACGGCCCCTTCTCGGCGACCGGCGGCTGGCCCAGCGTGCGCGCGGTCCACACGGGCGACGGCTTCATGAGCGTCGGCCCGACCGGTCGCAATATCGATATGCGGGTCATGGACTTCTATCACCATCACGAGGGGCTGATCCGCGAGAACTGGGTGCCGATCGACCTAATCGACGTCCTGCGCCAGATGGGGGTCGATGTATTCGGGCGGATGCGGACCCTGTTCGGCTGACGCTCAGTCCCTCTGCAGCGTTTCGGGCAGCGCGCGCCAGACCAGCGCGGCGGCGCCGAAGCTCACCGCCCCGAGCGCCATCGCCGCCTGCAGTCCATAGGCCCCCGCGACCGCCGCGGTGATCGGCGGCGCGGACAGCGAGATGATCCGGCCCCAGTTGAAGATCGATGTCGCCGTCGAGCGCAGATGGGCGGGAAACAGCTCGGCGAACCACGGCCCCCAGATGACGCTGGCAGGCAGCAGCAGCCCGACCCCGACGCCCATCAGCCGCAGCGTGCCGACGCCGTGCCCGAGGGCCAGATAGACGACGATCATGCCGACCAGCAGCGCGAAGCCGAGCGCGTTGACGCGGCGGCCGAAGCGGTCGGCGACCCAGCCCCACAGGAAGCCACCCGCGATCGTCGCGCCGAACTGCCACGCCAGCAGGCCCTTGGCGACCCCCGATGCCAGGCCCAGCGTTTCCTGCAGATAGGTCGTCTGCCAGCCGAGGAAGGCCTGGTAGCCGAAGAAGTTGAGCCCGACCATCAGGCCGACGCGCAGCGTCCGTCCGCGCAGTTCGGGGCTGAACAGCTCGCTCGCGGGGAAGCGGCGCGGCGGCGGCGGTGCGGCGGTGATGCCGTGCGGGATCGTCCGCCGGTCGTCGGGGATGAGCAGGAAGGCGAGCGGCGCGGCAAGCAGCGGCACCACCGCGCCGCCCCACAGCAAGGTCCGCCAGTCGGTCCCGAAGCTCGCGACGACGAAGCCGATGGCGACGATCGAGCCGTTGAAGGTGCCGTTGTAGAAGCCCGCCAGCCGCCCGCACAGGCGCTTGTCGAACAGCGCGGTATAGATGCCCACCGCGACCGGAAACACCCCGCCGAGACACAGGCCGAGCGCGAAGCGGTCGGCGAGCAGCCCGGTGAGATCGGTGACCAGCGCCCCCGCCGCGAGCACCACCGAATAACCGACCATGATCGCAAACAGCATGTTGCGACGCCCGAGCTTGTCCGCCAGCTGCCCGATGACGACCGCGCCGATCAGCGCGCCCGCCGACTGCGCGGTGTACATCAGTGAGACCTGGCCGAGCGTCAGCCCGAGGCTGGCGCGGATGTCGGGGCGCAGCAGATCGACGGTGTTCCACGCCCAGCCGTAGAAGAAGTCGAAGACCAGCAAGAAGCCGAATGCGGCGAGGCGGCGTGGCAGCGCGATGTCCTCGGCGCGGACCATTAAGCGTGGCAGCATCCCGGTCGTCGCGCGTGCGGCATTTGCCATGTTCCGGTCCCCCCGTGCGCCGCTCAGGCGTCGGCATCTTCGACCGCGAGCGCGAGCAGCGCACCGACATAAGGCGCGAAGGATCGCCCGCAGTCGATGCGCCAAACACTATCGCCGGTCCGCCACAGCATCACCGTGGCCTTGCCGAACACCGTACGCGTGCACGTCCCGACCGGGAACGCTGTATCGCCAAGGTCGAGCGGGCATGCCGCGTTGAGCGCAGCGGGCACATCGCGGCCCGACAGCGTGAAACCGAGCGACCGATCCGAAATATCGACCAGCGCATGCGCGACACCGACCGCCCCGGGCCCTGCGCCTGCCGTACCGATCAGCAGCCATTCGTCGGGGGCGAGATGGAGCGCGTGCCAGTCGGCGCCCGCCGTCGCGCGCAGCATCGCGCTGCCGAGTGTGACACCGAGTGCCGCGCCCGCCGTTGCGGCGTCGGCAGGCGCGCAGTGCAGCAGCCATTGTGCCTCGGGCGGGCGCGGTGCGACTGTCGCATCAGCCACTCATCCGTCCCCCGTCGGGGTCGTAGAACATCGGCGCGACGATCCGCATGGGCGTGTTCGCCGCGGTGTCGAGCCCGGCGACCTCGACCGTGCCACCGATGCGCGCGCGCCCGCCCCGCAGCAGCGCCAGCGCGATCGGATGCCCTGCGGCGGCGCTGCGGTACGACGAGCTGACGTGACCGAGCGCGCGCGTCGGTGCGGCGGCGTCGACGAGTTGCGCGCCCTCCTCGGCCAAAGTCGTGCCATCGACGGGGATCAGCCCGACGAGCTGCTTGCGGTCTGGCTCGAGCATCGCCGGGCGCAACAGCGCGCGCTTGCCGACGAAGTCCGCCTTGGCCTTGCCGACCGCCCAGCCCAGCCCGGCATCGTCGGGGGTCACCGTGCCGTCGGTGTCCTGCCCGACGATGACGAAACCCTTTTCGGCGCGCAGCACGTGCATCGCCTCGGTGCCATAGGGGGTCAGGCCGTGGCCTGTGCCCGCTGCGAGCAGCGCCGCCCAAAGCGCACGACCGTGCGATGCGGGGACGTTGACCTCATAGCCAAGCTCGCCCGAGAAACTGATGCGAAACAGCCGCGCGGGCAGTCGGGCGACGGTACAATCGGCGACCGACAAATGCGGGAAGGCAGCAGTTGCGAGATCGAGGCCTTCGACGAGCGGCGCGAGGATGTCGCGCGCGCGCGGCCCGGCGACCACGGCGACGGCGAACTGCTCGGTGATCGAGGTCAGCCAGACGCGCATGCCGGGCAGCTCGGTCTGGCGGAAGTCCTCCATATGATCGAGGACGCGCGCCGCGCCGCCGGTCGTCGTCGTGACGTGGAAGACGTCGGCGGCAAGGCGCGCGACGATGCCGTCGTCGTAGATGAAGCCGTCGTCGCGCAGTATCACGCCGTAGCGACAGCGCCCGACGCCGAGCTTGAGCATCGGGTTGGTGTAGAGAAAGTCTAGGAACGCCGCCGCGTCGGGTCCCGCGACGACGATCTTGCCGAGTGTCGAGGCATCGAACAGCCCCGCTGCCGTCCGGACGGCGGTGCATTCGCGCGCCACCGCCGCGTCCATGTCTTCGGCGCCGCGCGGAAAATAGCGCGCGCGCTTCCACTGGCCGACATCCTCGAACACCGCCCCCGCCGCGACCGCGTCGTCGTGCATCGGCGTGCGTCGGACGGGGTCGAACAGCGCCCCGCGCGCATAGGCCGCGAAGCCGCCGAATGTCGCGGGCGTGAACGGTGCGCGAAAGGTCGTCAGCCCGACCTCAGGGATACCGACCCCCAACTGCTGCGCGGCGATGGCCAGCGCATTGACGTTCGAGGTGCGGCCCTGATCGGTTGCCATGCCGGTCGTGGTGTAGCGCTTGATGTGCTCGACCGACCGGAAGCCCTCGCGCAGCGCCAGGCGCAGGTCCTTCGCGGTGACATCGTTCTGGAAATCGACCCAAGCGCGGCGACGCGTGCCTTCGACATGGCGGCGCGCGACGCTGGTGCCGGCATCGGCGCGCGGTTGTGCGCGTGGAGCCGCGCCGCTGCCGCCGCCCGCCGCCCAGCCGTCGCGCAGGCAAGCGGCGAGGTCGAAGTGGCCCGCGCACGCCCCGACCGAAGTCTCGGCCTGCACCGACCGGCTGGGGATGAAACAGCCGCGCGCCTCGTCCCAGACGGGTTTCCCGCGCGACTGCGAGAACAGGTGCAGCGACGGCGTCCAGCCGCCCGCCATCGCGACGGCATCGCAATCGATCCAGCGCGTCGGCGGACCGACCCTGTCGCCATCGACCGGCGCGATGCCGAGCGAAGTGACGCGCATCCGTCCGCGTGTGTCGGCCGGCGCTTGACCGGCGATAACCTCGATGCCGCGCCCCTCGGCTTCGGCGACCAGCGCGGGCGACGCTGCGGCGCGGCTGTCGACAATGGCGGCAACGGCAACGCCCGCGTCGGCCAGCGCGGCGGCGGCGCGGTAACCGCTGTCATGGTCGAGCGCGACGACGGCGCGTGCCCCTACGCGCACGCCCCAGCGCGCCGCATAGGCCTGCGCGGCGCTCGCCAGCATGATGCCGGGACGGTCGTTGTTGGGGAATACCAGCGGGCGCTCGATCGCCCCGGTGGCGATGACGACGCGGCGCGCGCGGACCTGCCACTGACGCTCGCGCGCGCCGTGTGCCTCGGCGGCGGCGAGATGGTCGGTGCGCCGCTCGGCGAGCGTCACAAGGTTGTGGAGGCCGTAGGCGATCGCGGTGGTGCGCGGTAGCAGGCGGACGTTGGGGGCCGCCGCGAGCGTCGCGAGCGCCGCCGCCAGCCAGTCGGCTGCGGGCTGTCCGTCGATGGTCTCGTCGGTCGCTGCGAGCAGCGCGCCGCCCATTTCCTCGTCCTGATCGCACAGCATGACGCGCCCGCCGCCCGCCGCCGCCGCCAGCGCCGCCGCCAGCCCAGCCGGGCCCGCGCCGATGATCAGCACCTCGGCATGCGCCCAGCACTGCGCGTAGCGGTCGGGGTCGGAGTCGCTCGTCGGCCGCCCCAACCCCGCCATAGCGCGGATACGCGGCTCGTACAGCCGGTGCCACGCGCGCGGCGGCCACATGAAGGTCTTGTAGTAGAATCCCGCCGGGATGAATGCCGCGCCGAGATCGTTGAGCGCGCCCGCGTCGTGCGCCAGGCTCGGCCAGCGGTTCTGGCTCTCCACCACAAGACCGTCGACGAGCGGCACGCACGTAGCGCGCTGATTGGGCTCGAAGCGCCCCGGCCCCCGCGTCACGCCGAACAGCGCGTTGGGCTCTTCGACGCCGCTGCCGAGCACGCCGCGCGGGCGGTGGTATTTGAACGACCGCCCCATCAGGTGGACGCCGTTGGCGAGCAGCGCCGACGCCAGCGTGTCCCCCGGATGGCCGGTATAGGTCACGCCGTCGAAGGTGAAGCCGAGCGTCCGGCTACGGTCGATGCGTCCGCCGAAGGGCGTGCGGCTCATGCGATGTCGGCCCCGGTGCGGCGGCTTTCGCCGGCCGGATAGGTGCATTCGAAGGCATCGCTGACGGTGTCGCGCACCGCATTGAAGAACTGCCCGCAGCCGTGGACATGCCGCCAGCGCTCGGTCGCGCGACCCCGGATATTGTCGCGCGCATAGAGATACGCGCCCCAATCGGCGCTTTCGTCGGAGCCGCCGGGCCGCACGAGATGCGCCTCGCCCGCGTGACGGAACTCGATCTCGGCACGCGGGCCGCAGTGCGGGCAATCGATCAGCAGCATCAGTGCGCCACCGCCGCCGCCGCGGCTTCGTCGATCAGTCGCCCCTTCGCGAAGCGGTCGAGCGCGAAGGGCGCGGCGATCGGGTGCGGCGTACCGCGCGCCACCGTCGCGGCGAAGACATCGCCCGACCCCGGCGTCGCCTTGAACCCGCCGGTCCCCCAGCCGCAGTTGACGAACAGACCCGGCACCGGCGTCGTGCCGATGATTGGTGACCGGTCGGGGGTCATGTCGACGATGCCGCCCCACGACCGCAGCATCCGCATCCGCGCGTATTGCGGGAACATCTCGCAGATCGCCTCGAGCGCGTGATTGAGCTGATGGATGCCGCCGGTCTGGCTGTACGACGGGTACTGGTCGGACCCCGCGCCGATCACCAGCTCGCCCTTGTCCGACTGGCTGATGTAGGCGTGGACGGTGTTCGACATGACAACGCATGGGAAGGTCGGCTTGACGGGCTCGGAGACCAGCGCCTGCAACGGGTGGCTTTCGAGCGGCATCGCCACCCCCGCCATCTTCATCACGACGGAGGTGCTCCCCGCCGCGACGACGGCGACCTTGGCCGCGCCGATAAAGCCGCGCGTCGTCTCGACCCCCGCCACCGCGCCCTGCGCATCGCGGCGGATGCCGGTGACGGCACATTGCTCGACGATATCGACACCTGCCGCGCTCGCGCCGCGCGCATAACCCCATGCCACCGCGTCGTGGCGCGCCGTGCCGCCGGCGCGCTGCAACGCTGCGCCGAGCACCGGATAGCGCGCCTCGGGACTGATATTGAGCGGCGGGCAGAACGCCTTCGCCGCCGCTGCGTCGAGCCACTCGTTGTCGACGCCGTTGAGGCGGTTGGCGTGGACGTGGCGCTTGACGACCTGCACGTCGTGCACGGTATGCGCGAGCATCAGCACGCCGCGCGGGCTGAACATGATGTTGTAATTCAGGCCGCGGCTCAGCCCTGGCCAGATCCCCAGCGCGTGATTGTAGAGCGCCGCGCTTTCGTCGAAGAGATAGTTCGAGCGGATGATCGTCGTGTTGCGCCCGGTGTTGCCGCCCCCGAGCCAGCCCTTTTCGACGACCGCGACATTCCTCACGCCGTAGCGCGTCGCGAGATAATAGGCGCTCGCGAGGCCATGCCCACCGCCGCCGACGACCACGACGTCGTATGCTGCCTTCGGCTCGGCGGCGCGCCATTGCCGGGGCCAGCCGGTCTGGCCCGCGACGGCCTGCCGACCGAGACTAAGCGCCGAAAATTTCATCGCAGCGATATTTGCAGTCGAATGCAACAGAGTAAAGTCCGAAGTTCCTGGCTCGGATCGCCACCAGAGATCAGGAACTTGGCGGTCTGGATTGCTCGTCGTGGCCCGCGGGTTCAAAGCGGGCCAGCGCCGCCTGTCCCAGTGCGATGGCGCCGAGTTGGCCGGCGTCGTTACCGAGACCGGCGGGGACAATGACGCGCGCGAGACTGAGCGCATCGCTGCCCGGGAGATAGCCCGCGATGAGGTCGGCGGTGCGTCGGACTGCCTGCGGCAGCAGCGCGGTGCGCTTCATCGCGATGCCGCCGCCGACGACGATGCGCTGCGGCGCAAGGGTGAGGATCAACATCGACAGCGCCTCGGCGAGTTCGGCTGCGACGTTCGCCCAGACCGGATGGTCGTCGGATATCGCGTCGGCGACGAGGCCGGTGCGCGCGGCGAGCGCCGGACCCGCCACCAGCCCTTCGAGGCAATCGCCGTGGAAGCGGCAGGCACCGCGAAAAATGTCCCCCGCGACGCGCCGGACGCGGATATGCCCCGCCTCGGGATGGCCGCTGCCGTGGACGATGCGGCCTCCGACGACGATCCCCGCGCCGACGCCGGTGCCGATGGTCAGGTAGAGATGGTCGGTGCAGCCCTGTGCCGCACCCCAGCACCCTTCCGCGAGCGCCGCCCCCGCGACGTCGGTGTCGAACCCTGTCGGGACGCCGAAGCGCTGCGCGACGGGGCCATGGACGTCGATGTCGGACCAGCCGGGCTTGGGCGTCTTGCCGATCCGACCGAAGGCAGGATCGGCCGGGTCGAGGACGATCGGCCCGAAGCTGGCGATGCCGATCGCGGCGACCGGAGCGCTCGAATGCCACGCCGCGATTTGGTCGAGCATCGCCGCCAGCGTCGGCGCGGGTGCCGCCGTCGGGACGATCAGGCGGTCGAGGATGTCGCGACCGCGCGCCAGCACGGCGACGCACTTGGTGCCGCCCAGTTCGATACCGGCGATCAGCGGGGTCATGCTTGTGGCGCGCGGCAATGCCACGCGATGGAATGAGCAACATCGCCGACGACACAGTCGATGACGAACGGACGGTCGTCGCGCGGCAAGGTGAGGCTGACCGCCGCGCCGTCGGGTTCGATGAACAGTTCGATCGCCGGACCGTCGACGAAAAGGGTGAGGTCGCGCACCGCGCACGGCGTCAGCACCGCAGCGTGATCGCGCTGCCACTGCCACAGCGGTGCGCCCGAACGCATGACCGAGACATTGCCCGCGTGCGGTCGACCGACGATACCGACCTCGCCCGCAGGACCGGCGACCGTCAAAGAAAAATCGGCGGTCCCGTCGAAGGTCATGCGGCCGCGACCCGCCACCGGCGTGGCGGGCACGACGACCGGAAAGGCTACCTCGGCGACCGCGACGTGCTGGCGGACCCGGCCCGCCGTCAGCGACAGGCGGCGCGGCAGCCCGATCGCGCCACCGGCAAAGCCCGGCCAGATGTCCGCGCGTGCCGTCTGCCAACTCGACAGCCAGCCGACGACCAGCGGCGCGCCGTCGGCAGCCATCGCGGCGTAGAAATCGGGGCCGAGATCGAGCCGCTGGCCCTCTGCGCCGCACGCGGGATCGCGCTCGAAGCCGTCCGGCCCGAGTGTGCCGAACCACGCGCGAACGGCACAGACCGCGCCTCCGCCGCGCCGGTCGACGGTCGAGATCAGCAACACGTCGCGGTCGGCAAGGCGCAGCATGACCGGCACCTCCCACATCACCCCGGGTGGCTGCCACGGCCCGATCCGTCCGGCTTCGTGCCACGCGCCGTCGCGGCAGCGCCAGAGCGCGAGCCGCGACGCGGTATCGGGTTCGTCCCAGCCGCCCGGACACGCGAGCAGCATCGCCGCGCCGCCGTCGAACACGAAGGGGTCGCGCACATTGCGTGCCGCCGGGATCAGCGTCACCGCCGCCGACCAGTTGGCCCCGTCGTCGGTGCTGGTGCGGCGGACCTGGCGTTCGAGGCCGGTGGCGGCATCATGCACCGTATGCGTCGCGACAAGACGCGCGCCGTCACGCGTCACCGATCCCGAATAGGCCCAATCGTCGCCGTCGGGGGCGATTGCCACGCCGTCCCACGTCCAGTCGAGCAAGTCGCGACTCGACAATCGCGCCCATCCCGTGGCGCGAAACGCCGGCGCGTCGGCGCAGTGCTGGACGAACAGCCGCCAGGCACCGTCGAGGTAAACGAGCCCATTGGGATCGTTGAGCCATTCGCCCGGTGGCGGCGACGCGTGAAAGGCCAGGCTCATCGCCGCCGCCTCAGGCTGGCCGTCGACGGGCACGCGCACTAGGCTTGCCGCGATGCCAAGATTTGCCGCCAACCTGACGCTGCTGTTCACCGAACTGCCATTCGCGGCGCGGTTCGATGCTGCGGCGGCGGCTGGTTTTCGCGCGGTCGAATTCCTGTTTCCCTACGACCACGGCGCCGCCAGGGTCGCTGGCTGGGCACGCGCCGCAGGGGTCGAGATCGCGCTGTTCAACCTCCCGCCGGGCGACTGGGTGGCGGGCGAGCGCGGCCTCGCGGCGCTGCCTGGACGCGCCGCTGAGTTCGCCGACGGGCTGGCGCGCGCCCTCGACTATGCCGCCGCGCTCGGTGTGCCGCGCCTGCACGCGATGGCGGGGATCGGCGGCGATCATCCGACCTTCATCGCCAACCTGCAGCACGCGGCGGCGGCATGCGCGACCGCGGGTATAGACCTGCTGATCGAGCCGATCTCGCACGCCGCGATGCCGGGCTATTTCCTCCACGATTTCGTCGCCGCGCGCGCCATCGTCGCCGAAGTCGGCGCGGCCAATCTGCGCGTCCAGGCCGACCTGTTCCATATCGACACCGAGGGCGGGGATGTCGTGGCGCTGCTGCGCGCCGGCATCGCCGACATCGGCCAGGCCCAGGTCGCCGCGCCGGGCACGCGCCACGAACCCGACACGCCGGCCTGCAAAGCGTGGTTCGCCGCACTCGACCAGCTCGGTTATGCGGGCTGGGTCGGTGCCGAATATCGCCCGCGCGGTCACACCGCCGAGGGATTGAACTGGCACGACCGCTGGCGCTAGCGAGGCCGCCGCCGTCCCACCGGTGCCGATCATGCGGTCGCGCGCCAACGATCCGCCCCCCTGCTTGCCGACCCCGCCCGGTGCGGCAATACTAGGTGTCGCTGCATTCGACTGCAACCGAAGGATGACGATGCACGAGCTGCCGATCTGGGCGCAGGGACTGGTCGGCAAGACTGCGGTCGTGACGGGTGCGAGTCGCGGCCTCGGCGCAGCGATCGCCGTCGCGCTCGCCGACGCCGGGGCCGACGTTCTCGCGGTCTCGCGGACCGGCACGGCAATCGACGCGCCGCGCGTCACACCCTGGGCCGCCGATGTCGCCGATCCGGCTTTCCACGCGGCGCTGGTTGAGCGCGACATCGACATCCTCGTCAACAATGCCGGAATGAACCGCCCCAACCCGATCGCCACGATGCCCGTCGACGATCTCGACGCGATGCTCGCACTCAACGTCCGTGCCGCATACCTGTGCGCGCAAGCCGCGGTGCGCGCCATGCAGGCGCACGGTCGCGGCGGCACGATCGTCAACATGTCGAGCCAGATGGGGCATGTCGGCAGCCCCGGCCGCACCGCCTATTGCCTGACCAAACATGCCCTCGAAGGGCTCACCAAGGCGATGGCGGTCGAGCTTGCCCCGGCGGGCATCCGCGTCAACAGCGTCGCGCCGACCTTCATCGACACGCCGTGGACCACCGCGATGTTCGACGATCCCGCCTTCAAGGCCTTCGTCCTCGGCATGATCCCGCTCGGGCGGCTGGGCACGCCCGCCGACGTTGCGGCGGCGGTGGTCTATCTCTGCTCCCCTGCCGCCGCGATGATCACGGGCACGTCGCTGCTCGTCGATGGCGGCTGGACGGCGCGCTGATCGCGCCGTCCCCGCTACTTGACGTCGAGGAAGGGCAGCGGCGCGTTGCCACCCATGTAGTTCGGCAGCTTGCCGTCCCAGCGCTCGACCGCGCGGAGCTTGACGATCTCGGGGTTGGTGCGGATCGCCTCCGCCTCGGCGCGGATCGCGAGTGCATCGCCCTGCGCGCGTGCGACGCGAGCATCGGCGTTGGCGCGTGCGGTCGCGACGTTGGCCTGTGCCGCGAGTGCTGCCTGCTCGTTGGCGATCTTGGCGTTGATCTGCGTCAGCACCGCGTCGGGAACGATGATGTTGCCCGCCCAGTAGAGCTGCTCGACCTGCAGCCCGACCGGCGTGAAATAGCGCTGCACGTCCTTCAACGCATCGTTGACCAGCGCCGCCTTCATCGGCCCATAGATCTGCTCGACGCCGAGCTGCGAGGCGCGCTCGACGATCGCGTTGCGGATGGCATTGCGCAGCGGCCCGGCGATGATCGCGTCCATGTCGGCGCGGTAGCGCTGGAACAGGATCGGCGCGCGCAGCGGATCGACGTGGTACGCGACGGCGATGTCGGCGCGCAGGCCGAGGCCGTTCTTGTCCTGGAAGCCGAAGCTCTCGTCGACCTCGGTCTGTTCGGTCTTCGACGACGTCCAGCTATAGGTCCGCGTGAACACCGGATATTCGTAGAAGTTCACCCCCGGCGGCGCGAAATACCAGCCGACCGGCAGCGCGTGGCTGACTACGCCGGCGTCGGAGCCGATGTGGTTGACGCGGATGCCGACATAACCCGGCAGCACGCGGAAGAAGGCGTTGGTCAGGAACGCCGCGACGAGGAGGAGGAGGACGAGCCCGCCCGCACCCCAGCCGAGGCGGCGCAGCGCACCGCTTCGCGCACGTGGCGCAGGCGAGAGATAACCGCCCGCAGCGGGGCTGGTCTCGGTCATTTCAGTCTCCAGTGGATCAGAAATCGTCGTGGGTTGGCGGCGCGAGGCTCCGCCGCAGCCGGGCGACGCCCCAGCCGAACCCCAGCGGCACGCTCGCATAGATCAGCACCGCCAGCCCCACCGCAGCGTCGCGGTGCAGGTTGAGCAGCGCCGGTCCGGCGAACAGCAGCAGCCATAGCGCGACACAACCGCCCTCGATCAGGGCGATGGCGGCGACGAACTGTTGCGCGCGGGGGGACATGATGCCTCAGGTCCCAATCTAAACCGCGTTGCGGACCCGCAACAATGTTATCGCGGACGAGCAGTCATGCCGCGCACGCATGGCTCAGCGTGGCAGCATCGCGCCCATCTGGCGGCCGCCGAAGATGTGGACGTGGAGGTGCGGCACCTCTTGATGCGCGTGCACCCCGGCATTGGCGAGCAAACGGTAGCCCGGCGCCTCGAGCCCGAGCTCGCGCGCCACTTGCCCGACCGCACGAACGAATCCGGCGATCTCGGCATCGGTGGCGTGCGCGCTGAAGTCCGCCCACGAGACGTATGCGCCCTTGGGGATGACGAGGACATGGACGGGGGCTTGCGGGTTGATGTCGTGGAAGGCCAGCGCGTGGTCGTCCTCGAAGACCTTCTTGCACGGAATCTCGCCGCGCAGGATGCGCGCGAATATATTGCCGGGGTCATAGAGGGCGAGGGCGGGTACGGGCATCGCTACTGACTTTCGTCCCCCTTCCCTACCGGCCCGGCGGAATGCGCGGCGGAAGCACGGTTCCGCCCCGCCTTCTCCACCAGACCCGACACCCCCTCGCGTCGCGCGAGTTCGGCGCGCACGTCGTCGAAGCCCAGCCCTGCGTCGGCAAGCAGGACAGACAGATGGAACATCACGTCGGCCGCCTCGCCGACCAGCGCGGCGGGGTCGTCCTGCATCGCGGCGATCACCGTCTCGACCGCTTCCTCGCCGAACTTCTGCGCGAGCTTGGCGCGGCCCTTGGCGGTCAGCTTCGCCACGTACGACGATGCCGGGTCGCCGAGGCGGCGCGCCACGACGGTAGCGTGGACGCGGTCGAAGATGTCGTCGGTCATGGCGGCAGACGACCTCATGCCGCCGCCCTACCACGATACGGGGTGCAAATCACGCCAGTTCGAGCAACCGCCGTTCGCCCGCGAGGCTACGGATGCCCTTCTGCAGCTTGTCGAAGGCCCGAACTTCGATCTGGCGAACGCGTTCGCGACTGATGCCGTATTGCTGCGACAGTTCTTCCAAGGTCTCGGGTTCGTCGACGAGGCGACGCTGCGTCAGGATGTGCTTCTCGCGGTCGTTGAGGCCTTCCATCGCATCGACGAGCATCGCGTGGCGCTGCGTGCGCTCCTGCTCGTCGGCGACCAGCGCGTCCTGCAGCGGGCCGTCGTCGCTGAGCCAGTCCTGCCACTCGCCCTCGCCTTCCTCACGCAGCGGCGCGTTCAAGGACGTGTCGCCGCCCATCGCCATGCGGCGGTTCATCGAGATGACTTCGTCCGTGGTCACGCCGAGGGTGGTCGCGATCTTCTCGACATCGGCGGGTTTCATGTCGCCGTCTTCCATCGCGTCGATCTTGCCCTTGAGGCGACGCAGGTTGAAGAACAGCTTCTTCTGCGCCGCCGTCGTGCCGATCTTCACGAGGCTCCACGAACGCAGGATATATTCCTGGATCGACGCGCGAATCCACCACATCGCATAGGTCGCGAGGCGGAAACCGCGCTCGGCGTCGAACTTCTTGACGCCCTGCATCAGCCCGATGTTGCCCTCCGAGATCAACTCGGCGACGGGCAGGCCGTAGCCGCGATAACCCATCGCGATCTTGGCGACGAGGCGGAGGTGGCTGGTGACCATGCGCGCCGCCGCCTCGGGGTCCTGATGCTCGGCCCAGCGCTTGGCGAGCATATATTCCTCCTGCGGCGCGAGCAGCGGGAACTTGCGGATTTCGGCAAGATAACGGTTGAGACCGGCTTCGCCACCAAGGGCGGGAACCGTCGCGGGAACATTGGCCATCGGGGATACCCCTTTCACTAGAGTCGTCGAACGGAAAGACGACCGATTAGGTCCACTATATCGGCCGGAAGCGGTGAAGCGAAAGAAAGATTTGCTTGGGTGACGGGATGGACGAACCCCAGCGTCGCGGCGTGAAGCGCCTGCCGCCTGAAATTCAGTTCGGTCAGAACCGCTCGCTGGTTACCCTTTGCCCCGCCATAAAATGGGTCGCCGAGCAGCGGATGACCAATCGACGCCATGTGCACGCGGATCTGATGGGTCCTCCCGGTTTCGAGGCGGCACTCGATTTGTGCTGCGTTGTCCAAGGCTTGCACGGTGCGGAAGTGCGTGATCGCGTGCTTGCCGCGACCTTCGGCGACGATCGCCATCTTCTGCCGGTTCGCCGACGAGCGCGCGAGCGCGCCTTCGATGCGTCCGGCCGGCGGCGCCGGGAGGCCCGCGACGACCGCCGTGTAGAGCCGTTCGACGCTGTGCGCGGCAAACTGCCGCGACAGGCCTTCGTGCGCGGGATCGGTCTTGGCGACCACCAGCAGCCCCGACGTATCCTTGTCGATGCGGTGGACGATGCCTGGACGCGCGACGCCGCCGATCCCCGACAAGCGCCCGGCGCAATGGTGCAGCAGGGCGTTGACCAGCGTGCCGTCGAGATTGCCCGCCGCCGGATGGACGACGAGGCCCGCGGGCTTGTCGACGATCAGCAGATGGTCGTCTTCGAAAACGACGTCGAGCGCGATGTCCTGCGCCTCCGAATGCGAGGGCCGCGCGGGCGGAACGGTGACCGTAAAGGCGTCGCCGCCGGAAACCTTCTTCGCCGGATCGCGCGCCAGCCCGCCCGCCGTCGCGACCTCGCCGCTCGAAATCAACGCCTTGAGGCGCTCGCGCGACAGCGTCGGGATCAGCAATGCCAGCGCCCGGTCGAGCCGCCACCCCGCCATCTCGGGCGGCAGCGTAACGTTAACAATCGACTTCGCGTCCCCCATCGCCTAGCGATGTCGGTATGAAGTTCGCGATTGCAAGCGACGTCGTCGAGACGCTGCGGGGACAGGCCCGGGCGGCGCTGCCCGCCGAAGCGTGCGGCCTCTTGCTGGGCATCACCGGACGGGTGACGCGCGCGGTTCCCGCCCGCAACATCGCGGTCAGCCCGGAACGGGGCTTCGAGATCGATCCCGCGACGCTGCTGCGCGCCCATCGCGACGCACGCGGCAGCGGCGAAGCGGTCGTCGGCCATTATCATTCGCACCCGAACGGCAGCAGCGCGCCGTCGCGCACCGACGCCGCACGCGCGATCGAAGACGGTCAACTTTGGGTCATCGTCGCCGACGATACGGTCGCGGCGTGGACGATGACCGCGACCGGCTTCGCACCGGTCGAAATCGTCGCCGAATCTGCCTGCTGATGGCGATCGGCGAGGTCAGGTGGTTCAACCGACGCAAGGGTTTCGGCTTCATCCGCCCCGATCTCGGGCCGCGCGACGTCTTCGTCCATATTTCGGCGGTGCAGCGTGCCGGACTCGATTATCTCGACGACGGCCAGCGCGTCGAGTTCGAGCTGACGCAACTCGGCGACGGGCGGTTGCTGGCAATGGGGCTGCGACTCGCTGCGGTGCGCCCCGCGCCGGACAGCACGGCGTCGGACCTGCCCGATGCTTGACCCTGCGACGCTGTATTTTCCGACCGGCGCGGCGATCGGCGTGGCCGCCGCGGCCCCCGTCGGGCCGATCAACCTGCTCGTCATCCAGCGTGCACTGGGGCGCAAGCAGGCCGCCGCGCTGACGCTCGGGCTCGGCGGCGCACTCGGCGACGCGGTCTTCGCCGGCATCGCGGCGTTCGGTCTGGGCGCGGTGTCGCTGCTCCTCAAGGAACACGGCGGCATCATCCGGATCGTCGGCGGCATCATCATGCTGGCTTTCGCTGCGTTCGTCTGGAACGCGACGCCGCGCCTCGCCGATCACGAGGGCCAGGTGAGCGCGGCGCGCATGGCGGTGGCGGTCTTCGGCCTGACGCTGACCAACCCGGCGACCCTGTTCTTCTTCCTCGGCAGTTTCGGCGCGGTCGGCTTCACCGGCATCGGTCACGACAGCGGCGCGCATCTGCTCAACGCCGGGCTCGTCGTCGCAGGGGTATTCGCGGGATCGATGCTGTGGTGGCTGGCGGTCAGCAGCGGGGCGCGCGCGCTGCGGTCGAGCATAACCGACGCGCATCTCGTCATTCTCAATCGCGTCACCGGTGTGGTACTGGCACTGTTCGGGGTCGGGGCAATCGTTGCGGGTGCGACAAGCATAGCGGGGTGGACGAAATGAGCGGAATCCTGGCGTCCCTCATCGCGCGGCGGCTTTGCCACGATTTCGCCGGTCCGGTCGGGGCGATCGGCGCGGCACTCGACATGCTTGCCGACGTGGTGCGCAAGGAGGACGCCGAACTCGTCGATCTCGTCGCCGACAGCGCGCAGGGGCTCAGCGCCGCGCTGCGCCTCTATCGCTTTGTGCTCAATCCGGCGAGCCAGCCCGTCGGCAGCGGCCTCGCGCGCGGCTTCGTCGCCGATTGGATCAAAACGCGCGAGGGCATGACGCTGGTCTGGCCCGACGATCTCGACTGGCCGCCGGGGATCGCCGAACTGACCGCCGGACTCGCGCTATGCGTTGCAGAACTGGCGTCGCGCGGCGGCACGCTGCAGGTCGCGGCGGGGGTGGTGCGCCTCGCGGCAACGACGTTCAACGTGCCCGAAGACTTCGCGGCGGTGTTCGCGGGCACGACCATCCCAGTGACGACCAAGCTGGCGCTGCCCGGCTGCCTCGCCGAACAGGCGGCGGCGCTCGGCGGGCGCATCGCCGTCGACAGCGCGGCGGGCGGCTTGACGGTGCGCTACCAGGGCAACGGCTTGCCCTGATAGTCGATGAAGGCCGCGCGCCCGTCGGCCACCAGCCCGGCGATGACGCGCCGCAGCCCGGCGACCGAATCGGCGACTTCGACGGGTGCCCCCGCGCCGCCCATCTCGGTCTTCACCCACCCGGGATGGAGCGCCGCAACGGCGATGCCGCGCCGCTTCCACTCGATGGCAAGGCCCTGCAACCCCATGTTCAGCGCCGCCTTCGACATGCGGTAAGTGTACGCTCCGCCACCCGTGTTGTCGGCGATCGACCCCATCAGCGACGAAAGCGCGAGGAAGCTGCCGCCGTCCCTGACGCTCGCGCCGAGCGCGCGCGCGACGAGCAGCGGGCCGAGCGCGTTGACCGTCATCACCTGCGTCCATGTCGCAACGTCGATGCCCGCAAGATTCCGCTCGGTGGCGCCGACGCCCGCGTTGACGATCAGCACGTCGGCGGGTGCGCCAACGGTCGCCGCGAGGGCCGTGAGCGAGGCCTCGTCCGACGTATCGGCGAGCAGCGCGGTCACGCCCTCGATGCTCCGCAGCTCGGCCGCCGCGTCGTCGGAGCGCACCGTCGCGATGACTTCCCAGCCTTCGCGCGCATAGGCCTCGACCAGCCCCCGCCCGATGCCGCGACTCGCGCCGATGACGATGACCTTGGACATGCGACTTCTCCGGATGGTTCGACCCGCCTATTGTCGTGGCTCGGCGGGGCGGGGACAAGGCATGGGTTGGCGGCGCAAGCTCGGAATCGGCGGTGCGGTGGTCGCGGGGCTGCTCGTCGTCGCAGGCGGGTGGGCATGGTTCGCCAAGCCGTGGCAACCGCCGATCGTCGTCGCCGAACCCGGGGCGGGCGGTGTCCGCGTTACCGACAACGGCCTGCTGGCGAATTTTTATGCAGGCAACGGAACGGGTCCGTATCCGGCGATACTCATGCTCGGCGGGTCCGAGGGCGGCCTCAATCCCGGCAGCCCGCGCATGGCGCGCATCCTCGCGGCGCGCGGCTATGCCGTGTTGGCGCTGTCCTATTTCCGCGCGCCCGGACAACCCGGTAAGCTCGAGAATATCCCGCTCGAATATTTCGGTCGCGCGCTGGCGTGGCTGCGCACCCAGCCGGGGGTCGACAGGTCGCGGATCGGCGTAATCGGCGGATCGAAAGGGGCCGAAGCAGCCTTGTTGATCGCGACACGCCATCCCGAACTCAAGGCGGTCGTCGCGGCGATGCCCTCGAGCGTCGTCTGGGCAGGCATCGACTGGAATTTCGGACACGTCGGGTCGTCGTGGTCGGAGAACGGCAAGCCGTTGCCATGGCTGGCACTTGGCAAATTCGACTTCGATCGGGTCGGCAAGGAGGGCGTCATCGCCATGTACGGCGATGGCCTGAAAACCGTTTCGCAACATCCCGAGACGGTCATTCCCGTCGAGCGCACCACTGCGCCGGTGCTGCTGATCTGCGGCGAGGCCGACCGGCTGTGGCCGTCGTGCCCGATGGCACGGCAGATCGCGGCGCGCGCCGCCGCTGCGGGGCATCCGAAGGTGACGCTGCTCGCCTACGCCGATGCCGGACATGCCGTCCAGGGACTGCCGCGCCTGCCCAGCGACCCGAAGTTCGACGAACTTGCGGGCATGGGCGGCAGCGCGGTGGGCAATAACCGCGCGCGTCAGGACAATTGGCCGAAGATTCTCGCCTTCCTCGACGCGACGTTACAGCCCGCCAGCCGCTGAGCGTGACTCGTCCGCGCCGCATCGCCTAAGACCGCCGCGCGCCACTTCCGGCGCAGGAGTGCGCACGCGGTGGGCGTCTGGGGAACGGCGATCGGCAGCGCGGCGGGCTTTCTGCTCGGCGGGCCGTTCGGCGCGCTCGCCGGCGCGGCGCTCGGCGGCGGGGCCGATCTTGTCGTGCTGCGCCTGTCGTCGCCCGAACGCCGCCAGGTCGCGTTCACCATCGCGGCGATCGCGCTCGCCGCCAAGATGGCGCGCGCCGACGGCGTCGCGACACCGCAGGAGTTCGCGGTGTTCGAGCGGCTGTTCGAGGTGCCTCCCCCCGAACGCGCCAATGCCGCGCGCTTCTACGAACTCGCCAAGGGCTCGACGGCGGGGTTTGAAGCCTATGCAACGCAGGCGGCGCAGCTGCTCGGGCCGGGCACGCCGGTGCTCGAGGACCTGCTCGAGGCGCTGCTGTCGATTGCCGCCGTCGACGGCTTTCACGGCGACGAGCTGGCCTATCTCGATACCGTCGCGGCGCGGCTCGGGTTCGACGATGCCGCATGGGCGCGAATTCGGGCGCGGCATCTTGCCCCCGCCGCCGACGACCCGTGGGCGATTCTCGGCATCGAACCCGGCGCGCCGCACGAGGCGGTGCGGGCGGCGTGGCGCGACCTCGTCAAGACCTATCACCCCGACCGCCATATCGCCCAAGGCACGCCGATCGAGTTCATCCGCGTCGCCGAGGCGCGCATGGCGGCGATCAACGACGCCTATGCCGCGCTGACCAGGCGCGCGGGATGAGACCCCGCGACCTCGCGCTGATCGCCGTCATCGACCTGATCTGGGCGTTCAACATCGTTGCGGTGAAGGTCGCGGTGACGGCGGTGCCGCCGCTGATGGCGGTGACGCTGCGCTATTGCATCGTGCTGATCGCCTGCCTGCCGTGGCTGCGCTGGCTGCCGGGGCGGATGCTCGCGGTGGTCGGTACGGGCATCGTCGCGGGCGCGCTGTTCATGGGCGTCGGCGCGCTGGGCTTCAAGGCGGCGGACAATGTCTCGGCGCTCGCCATCGCCGGCCAGGCCGGAGTGCCGATGAGCCTGCTGCTCGCGGTGATTTTCTACAAGGAGCGGATTCGCTGGATCCGCATTACCGGCATCGCGCTGAGCTTTGCCGGCGTCGCCGTGCTGGCGTTCGACCCGCGCATCTTCGACGAGCGCCTAGGGCTGATCCTGACGCTCGTCGCGGCGCTGTGCTGGGCGGCGGGGAACCTGCTGTTCCGGCGGTTGCAGGGGGTGTTCGTGCTGACCATCCACGCGTGGCTGGCGCTGGTCAGCGTGCCCTTGCTCGGCGCCGCGAGCCTGATCTTCGAGCCCGGTGCGCTGGCGGGGACAACGAGCGTGCCGCTCCACGTCTGGGGTTGGCTGGCGTACTCGGCGATCGGCGCGTCGCTGATCGGGCACGGCGGCATGACCTGGCTGTTCCAGCGCTACCCGGTGTCGACCGTCGCACCGCTGACGCTGCCGACGCCGCTGCTGTCGGTGATCGTCGCAGTCGTCGTGTTCCACAACCCGGTGACCCCCGAGATGGTCATCGGCGGGCTGATCACCTTGAGCGGCATCGCGATCATCACGCTGCGCACGGCGCAGGCGCGCGACAAGGAGTCAGCGTGATCCCCGGTATCATCGACACGCCGAGCCCCAATTTCGACGCGCGCGCACTGCCCGTCAGCATGATCGTGCTGCATTACACCGGCATGCCCGACATGGCGGGCGCGGTGGCGCGGTTGACCGACGCGGCGGCGAAGGTCTCGGCGCATTATGTCGTTGCCGAGGATGGACAAGTGCTGCGCCTCGTCGACGAAGCGCAGCGTGCGTGGCACGCGGGGCGCTCGTTCTGGCGCGGCATCACCGACGTGAATTCGGCGAGCGTCGGCATCGAGATCGTCAATCCGGGCCACGAGTTCGGCTACCGCCCTTTCCCCGAACCGCAGATGGCGGCGGTCGAGACGCTCGTCGCCGATATCGCGCGCCGCCATGCGGTCGCCCCGGCAATGGTCGTCGGCCACAGCGACATCGCCCCGGCGCGCAAGGACGATCCCGGCGAGTTGTTCGACTGGCCGCGCCTCGCGCGTGCGGGCCTCGCGCTGCCGATCCCGGCGGCAGGCATCGATCCGCGCTGGACCGATGCCGGGTTCGCGGCGGCACAGGGGCGCTTCGGCTACGACGTCAGCGACCCGCGGGCGGCGACAGTGGCGTTCCAGCGGCGCTTCCGCCCGCGCGACTGGTCGGGGACGGTCGACGGCGAATGCCGCGCCTTGCTGTACGCGCTGCTCGCCTAATCCTGCGGAGTCGAGGTGTACGCCGCGTGCGCCTTGTCGCCGCCAAGGTCGCTGGGCAACGCGTTCTTGTTCGGCGCGGTGGCGGCGATCGCGGCCGTGCTGCCCGGCCCGACGGGTGCATCGGGGGGCAGGTTGAAGCCGATGCCCTTGTCTGCCGCCTTTTGATATGCGCCGAGTCCCTTGCGGACCGACGCACAGCCGGCGAGCGCGACGATCAGGAGCAGGAGTGCGACGTTACGCATCGGGTCTCCCTACGGTCGGGCGGCCCTCCTTGGCAAGGCCGTCCGGCACGCCTATGCCTCGTCTCGCGCGCCAGAGGATCGGACGGCCGCCGCCGGAAACGGGGGAGGAAAGTCCGGGCTCCACGCAACGACGGTGCCGGGTAACGCCCGGCGGGGGCGACCCCAGGGACAGTGCCACAGAGAGCAGACCGCCGATGGCTTTTCGGAGCACAGGCAAGGCTGAAAGGGTGCGGTAAGAGCGCACCGCGCGGAGGGTAACCCGAGCGGCAAGGTAAACCCCACCGGGAGCAAGACCGCATAGGGGCGGCGCGTTCCGGTTCGCCGGGACAGGGCACGAAGCGGCCCAGTCGCCCGGGTTGGTTGCTTGAGGCGGTCGGCAACGGCCGCCCTAGAGGAATGGCCGTCCACGGAGGTTCGCCTCCCGGACAGAACCCGGCTTACAGATCCTCTGGCGCGCAATTCGTCGGCTGTCGCCGCAATGTTTCATTGAACGTTAAACATCCGCAACTATCAGGGGACGTTGCTTTGGCATGCCCCGGGCCGGTTTTCGGTCGGGTGCGCGCCCTGGGGGTAGTGTGGCGTATCGGCGTGTAGTGCGGGCATTGGCCCGCTTGCGGCAGTTGCCGCTGTCCCGCCGGGGTTCGGCGGCGGTCGAATTCGCCATGGTGCTGCCGATGCTGATGACCGTGCTCATCGGCACGATGCAGTACGGCCTGCTGATGTTCACCTATGCGTCGATGCTCGACGCGGCGCGCAACGCCACGCGCAAGCTTGCGGTCGGCGCAGCAACCGAGGCGCAGGCGAAGACCGCGGCGCTGGCGGTGCTGCCGTCATGGGTCGCGGCGGCGAACTGGACGATCACCCCGCAGGATACCGCGACCACCGGCACGACCTCGGTCCAGACGACGATCGCAGTTCCCGCCAAGAAGGCGTCGGTGCTGAGCTTTGTGCCGATGCCGACCACGCTCACCGTCAAGGTCGTGATGCGAAAGGAAGCCTGATGCACGCCCTGCGACAAACCGCGATCCGGCTGACACGCGCCCGCTCGGGGGCGATTGCCGCAACGGTGGCCATTACCGTGCCCGCGATGATCGGCGTGTCGGCGCTCGCCCTCGACGGTGCCATGCTCTACGTCCAGAAAAATCGCCTGCAGATTGCCGCCGACGCGGCCGCGCTCGCCGCTGCGCAGAAATTGCCCGACAGCAGCGCCGCCAAGACCGTCGCGGTGGCGATGGCCGACGCCAATATCCCGGTGACCGCGACGGGCGCGCATGTGTTGGTCGCCGCCGATGTCGTGACCGGAAACTGGATTACCGCCACCCGCACCTTCGTCGCGTCGGGCAGCCCCGTAAACGCGGTGCGGACGACAGCGCGCAATTCGACCGCCAACGGTAATCCGGCGCAATTCTACCTCGGGCGCGTCCTGCAAAAATCGACGATCGACCTCGCTGCGACCTCGACGGCGCTGGCGATGTCGGCATGCTCGGTTACGCCGACGGTCTACACCCAGAACACCGTCTTGCCGTCGGCAACCCGGATCGTCACGCTGGGCAATTACGATGGCAAGCCCGGCGAGCCTGCGACCTATCAGGAAACGCCGGACCACCATCCGATCGTGCGCATCGACAACAGCTATGCCGGCCCGGCGGACATCGTCATCAACGCCACCGGCCTGGGCCGGTTCACGATCAGCGTGCCGACGCAGGGTCAGTTCTTCGTGGCGGTCGCGGGCATCACCAACAACAAGCCGCCGGGCCAGCTGACCACGGTGTTCACGGTGTTCTCGTCGCCAGGGCCCAAGAGCGGCGGCACCGCGACGTGGGTCAACAACATCCGTGTCGCCAACAGCATCGTCGGCACCGCCTATTGCCCGGCGAGCTCCCAGACTGCGGGCGGAGCCAAGCTGCTCGGTTAAGGTGGGTGGGAGCCGGGAACGACCCAGCACGAATTCGTTACGGCTGCTTCCTTCCGGACCTGACCGGGTTGGCGAGAGCACTGCCCGCCCGACTCCCGGACCCGATATGGGCGGTTCAGGCAGGCAGCGCAAGGACGAGGTGGGCCCGCGCATAGCGCAGCGTCGACGCCGCGAGCCCGACACCCACGACATAGCACGGCAGGATCATCAGCGCGTACGTCGCCCAATACCGCGGTGCGCCGTCGAGCCCGATCCCGGTCCACAGCGACGCCAGCAGCGACGTCGGGCCCGGATAGCCGAACATCGACATGACGTTGCCGAGCACGATCACCGCCTTGAGCGTGAGCAGCGTCATCGCGGCCGTCACCAGTCGCAACGGCGAGCGGGCGCGCGCGCCGTCGTTGAGCGGGCTGATGTAGAAGATGTCGAGAATGTGCCGCCACCATCGCGCCAGCACGCCTGGCGGCACGCGCGTCGCGTGCGTCACGCCGAAGTGAAACGCCACGAGCAGCGGCAACAGCAGCGCGGTGTTCGACAGTACGAGAAAGCCGATACGGATGCTGCCACCAGCGCGCGCGGCGTTGGGATTGAGTTCGACCGCATCGCCGTTCGCCAGCGCAAGCAGTGTCGTGCCGATGTCGGCCGCCGTCAGCGCAACGAAGGCAAGCAGCAGCAGCACGGTCATGCGCCACGCATGCGACACCTGCGGCGCAGCTGCCGCGGTCGGCGCTGCCGCAACGATCATCGAGCGCCCGCGCGGCGAAGCGGCATCATTTTCCCCGAATCCGCTCATTTGAAAGAAAATAACATTTGCCCTCGAAGCGATTCTCATCGAGATTGTTTCGATAGTAGCGTCGTCGAGCGGGCACGATGATTTATTGCGGCTTCCTAATTTTTGTCAACGCGGTAACGTTCCTTTTATTCGTGAACGACAAACTGCGTTCAACGCGCGGCGAATTTCGGGTGTCGGAATTTCAGCTGCTGCTGTTTTCGGCGTTCGGCGGGTCGATCGGCGCGGTCTCCGCCCAGCGCTACGTCCGGCACAAGACGCGCAAGCAACCCTTTGCCGACATGCTGCTGCTGATTATCGGCCTGCAGCTGGGTGCGGTGTTCGGCCTGTGCACCCTCTACCTGGCGCTGAGCTTCGGTTGAGCCGTACCTGCCGCGAAGCGCGCGGTTCTTACTACAAATCCAGAAATCGCAGTGCCACTAATGTTACGATCCGGTTGCTCGGGGCTATTGGCGCGATTAGAGTCTGTGCAGTAGGTCTTGTATTCCGGTAAACGGCATGGCAGGTTGTTGTCGCGCACAAAGGAGTACTCGTGGCGACTGGGCAGTCGGTAGTCGAATCACCGCTCTCGTCGAACCGGGTCGGGATTTTGCGGTATGATGTCGCACCGCATGGCCTGACAGGCAGGTCCACAACTGGATTTTCGCGAATCCGAGAAATTTTTTTCAGTTAAAAAATGCGTGCTTCGCAAGTCACATTGTCCGGACATAACCGTCATATCGGGCCACATTGCCCTGTTAACGAACCGCCCGGCTTAAACAAGCAGTAACCAAAAACTTGTTGCGGTGGACCCAAATATAATCCGAATTGGATGTGGGCAAAGAGATACCGCGAACCGGGGGGCCGGGCTGCAAGCAGAACTTCTCAAGCGACTGCTGGCTGCCAACTCCACTCTCGATACCCGTCTGTCGCTGTCGCTCCTGACGGCGAAGTGTAGTCACGTCGGTGACGACGTGTTTGTTGAGAGGCGTACAACCATGATGAAACTTCTGAAGCAGGTCCGGGTCAGCAAGTCGGGCGCCTCGGCGGCCGAGTATGCACTGATCCTCGCCGTCATCGGCGGCGGCATCGTCGTCGCGGCGACGGCGCTCAAGACCTAGATCGGCGGCGCCATGAACAAGACCGCCACCGTCATCACCACCGCGACCCCGACATGAGGCTCGTCGGCGTCGGCGACATGGTGGTTTCTAATCCTGTTCCGACGCTGGCAATCGTGCGGTCTATTTCGGGCCGCGCGCGAACTGCCGGTAACGGCAATAGTATGAGAGGCGTAAAGTCATGATGAAACTTCTGAAAGCAGTGCGCGTGAGCAAGTCGGGCGCCTCGGCGGCCGAATACGCGCTGATCCTCGCAGTCATCGGCGGCGGCATCGTCGTTGCGGCCACCGCGCTCAAGACCTCGATCGGCGGCGCAATGAACGGCACTGCCGGCGTCATCACCACCGCCACGCCCACCTGATAGGGCAATTGTCTTCGATCCCGGCGCGCCCATCCCCACGATAGACCGCGCCGGTATCGTCGTCGCCGTGGACTGCTTAGGTCAGGAGCAGTCGCGCGGAGTGTATGTTGCGTAAATGTTGCTTAAAAACGGGAGTCGTCGGCAGTGCCGCAACGGTCGCTCTTTATGCTAATCGGAGCGATCGGACTCGGTCTGTTGGCCGTTCTCGTGATGCGTTTCTACATAGGGGCGGGGGGCTCCACGTCTGTCAACACGGCCGCTGAAGTCCCTCGTCCCGTTCGCGTCGCGGTCGCTGCGGCGCCGCTGCCATCGGGCACCAAGCTCGACGCGAGCAACGTCAAGTTCGTCGACTACGCGCCCGATGCCGTGCCGGTCGGCGCAATCCATACGCTCGCCGCGATCGGCGAAAATCGGACCACCGTCAGCGCCGTCGTGCCCGGCGAAGCCCTGCTGGCGAGCCGCCTGTCGGGGCCAGGCAACCAGGCGACGATCGTCGCGCAGCTCGATCCCGGCATGCGTGCCGCGACGGTCCACGTCACCGACGTTACCGGCACTGGCGGCTTCATCCTGCCGGGCTCGCGCGTCGACCTGCTGATCACCCGGACGCCGCCCGGGACCGGCGCGGCGGGCGAGGTCGCGCCGTCGCCGATAACCGACGTCCTCGCGCAGAACGTCCGCGTCATCGCGATCAACCAGGACGCCGACCAGGCAAAAGACAAGCCGCAGGTCGCGCAGACCGTAACCCTCGAGGTAACGCCGCAGCTCGGCCAGAAGCTCGCGCTGGCGGCGTCGGTCGGCACCGTCAGCCTCGTGTTGCGCAATCCCGTCAACGCCGCGCCGCTGCCCCTTGCGACGGTCCATGTCGGCGACCTGCGCGATGGCCACGCGCCGGCGCCGGTGATCGTCCGGACCGTCGTTCGTCGCACGCCGGTGCGCCGCGCGCCGGTCATCGCGGCATCGACGGTCGAGGTCGTGCGCGGCGTCGAACGCACCAGTTATTCAGTCGCGCGGAGCGGAAGTTGACGATCGCCGGGGGGCCATATCGTCAGCCGAGGCCTGTAAAAGCGCGGCGTCAGCGCGGGTTCCGGCCCGCGCTGACTGCCGCCGCGCTGCTCGCCGCCGGGGGCGCCGCCATGGTCGCTCCGCTGCGCGCCGAGCCCGTCGTCTATGCGCGCAGCGGCGACGTCGTCCCGGTGGCAATGGGCAAGAGCCAGCTGATTCGCGTCGGGCGCGGCTATGCACAAGTTCTCGTCGGCGACGACAAGACCGCCGACGTGCTGCCGATGCCCGGCGACATGGTCTACGTGCTCGGCAAGAAGCTCGGCGCGACGAACCTGACGCTCTACGACGCGCGCCACAGCCTCGTCGCGGTCGTCGACATCGTCGTCGGTCCCGACACCGCCGGCCTGCGCGCCGCGCTCGCGGCGTCGCTGCCCGGCGAAGCGGTCAGCGTCCGGAGCAGCGGCGATTCGCTGATCGTCGGTGGGACGGCGTCCAGCGCCATCGCCGCCGACCGTGCGATGCGCCTCGCCGAGACCTATGCGCCGGGCAAGGTGGTCAATTTCATCGGCCTCGCATCGCCGCAGCAAGTGCTGCTCGAAGTCCGCTTTTCCGAGATGCAGCGCAATACCGCCAAGTCGCTCGGCATCCGCACGCTGGCGCTGTCGAACTCCGGCAATTTCTCGTCGGCGACCGGATCGACCCCGACGGACTCGGTCGGCGTCATCGGGGGCAGCTTCGGTATCGGCGCGGTCAATATCAACGTCACCCTCGACGCGCTCGAGCAGAAGGGGCTCATCACCACCCTGGCCCAGCCGAACCTGATCGCGCTGTCGGGCGAAACCGCGTCTTTCCTCGCGGGCGGGGAATTTCCCGTGCCGATTGCCTCGTCGACCGGCGCAACTGGCGGTATCCCGACGATCACCGTCGCGTTCAAGGAGTTCGGCGTCAGTCTGGCGTTCACGCCGACGGTGCTCGCCGACGGCGTCATCAGCATGGTCGTCGCGCCCGAAGTCAGCGCGATCGACAGCAACGCGTCGATTCGCAGCAACGGTATCAGCATCCCGGGGCTGCGGACGCGGCGCGCCAAGACGACGCTCGAGATGCGCGACGGCGAGAGCTTCGCCATCGCCGGCCTCGTTGGCGCGGATTTCGCCAACAGCGTGCGCCAGATCCCGTTGCTCGCAGACCTGCCGATCCTTGGCGCGCTGTTCCGCTCGTCGCGCTTCGACCGCAACGAGACCGAGCTGGTCATTACCGTGACCCCGCACATCGTCCGTCCGGTCGCACCCGCCGCGCTCAGCCTGCCGACCGAGCGCATTCGCGCGCCGCGTGAGTCCGACCAGTTCCTCCTCGGCGCGCGCGAAGCCCCGGGGGTGCCCAAGCCATGATCCTGCTTCTCGCCGCCGCATCGTTCCTGTCGACTCCGGTCGTCGGCCTCAACGCCGACCCGCACCTCGGCGATGCGACCCGAGCCAACTTCGCCGCGATGATCGTGCCCCCCGCCCCGCACGGGCCCGCGATAGAAGGCACCGACGGCACGCTCGCCGTCGCAGCCTTGCGGCGAGTTTACACCGACAAGGTCAAGCGATTGCGGAACGGCTCAATCAGCAACGTCGGCGCGGCCGGCGGCGACTGAAGCGTCCCCTCCCAGATGAGCGCCCTGCCCCCCACGGCCACAGAGGTTCCCGCCGACCGGCTGCGGACGCTGCGCGTCGCGCTCGTCCTCGACCCCGCTGCGCCGACCAGCGCGCCGCCCGAACTCCCCTCGGGGGCCAATCTTCATCTCCACCTCGTGCCGCTCGACGCGCTCGATCCGACACTGCCCTTCCTGCGCCAGGCCGATGTGCTCATCGTCGAGGTCGCGGCAGGCGACGCGGCGGCGCTGGCGACCTTCGCGCGGATCGCCGCCGAGCAGCCGCGCCCGGTGATCGCCGCCGCCCACGCGCTCAGTCCCGGCGCAATGCGCGCGCTGATGCGCGCCGGCGCGGTCGACGTCGTCGCGCTGCCGCTCGATGCGGCCGAGCTCGACGATGCGCTGCTGACCGCGCGCGACGCCATCGCGAATCGCCCGCAGACGGGGGCCAAGGGCCGCGTCATCAGCTTCATGCGCGCGGTCGGCGGCGCGGGGGCGACCGCGCTGGCGTGCCAGACGGGCTGCCTGTGGGCGGCGCGCGCATCGACCTGTCTGATCGACCTCGACGTCCAGTTCGGCGCGGTCGCGCTGTATCTCGACATGCAGCCGCCGCTCGGGCTGCTCGACCTCGTCGACGCGGGCGAGCGCCTCGACCACACGCTTTTCGCGACCATCGCGGCGCGTCACGCCTCGGGCCTCGCGGTCGTCGCCGCACCGCCCGAGATGGTCCCGCTCGACCTGCTGACGCCGGCGTTCGTCGCGCAGCTGCTGACCTTCGCCGCGCAGGCCTTCGAGGTCGTCCTCGTCGACCTGCCCGCCGCATGGACCAGCTGGTCGCTGGCTGCGCTGGCGCATTCGGACGCCGCTTGCCTGATCACGACGCTGAGCGTTCCCGGCCTGCGCCAGGCGCGACGCCAGCTCGACCTTGTCGAGGCCAACGAACTGACCGTGCCGCTAAAGATCGTCGTCAACCGGGTTCCCAAGACGGTGTTCCGCACGATCGACCTCGGTGACAGTGAAAAGGCGTTGCGGCGCAAGGCCGACTACACGATCGCCAACGACTGGGCGACGATGAGCAGCGCGATCGACCAGGGCCGCGCGCTCGCAGCGGTCAGGACCAAGACCAAGGTCGAAGGCGACCTCAAGCAGCTCATCGCCGGGCTGACGCAGGTGATCGCCGCATGATCTGGCCGACCCGCAAGATCGTCACGCTGGTGCCGCCGTCGGTCCCCGAAGCGGTGCCGCGTCCGGCCAAGGCGGCAGCGACGGTCGTCATGCCCACGCCCGCGTCGCGCGGCGAACGCCATACCGACCTCAAGGTCGACCTGCACCAGCGGCTGATCGAGCGCATCAACCTCGCGGCGCTCGAGACGATGACGCGCGAACAGATCGGCGTCGACGTCGGGGGCATCGTCCAGGACATGCTGATCGAGCAGAACCACGCGCTCAATCTCGCCGAGCGCGGCGAGCTCGTCGAGGATATCCTCGACGAGCTTCTCGGCCTCGGTCCCCTCGAGCCGCTGCTCAAGGACCCGACGATCACCGACATCATGGTCAACACCTGCAACGTCGTCTTCGTCGAGCGGCGCGGCAAGATCGAGGAGGTCAAGACACGCTTCAAAGACGACCGCCACCTGCTGAGGATCATCCAGAAGATCGTCGGCGCGGTCGGACGGCGTGTCGACGAAAGCTCGCCGATGGTCGACGCGCGGCTGGCGGACGGTAGCCGCCTCAATGCGATCATTCCGCCGCTCGCGGTCGACGGCCCGCTGCTGTCGATCCGGAAATTCTCCAAGACGCCGATCGATATGTCGAAGCTCGTCGGTTACGGCGCGCTGCCGCAGGCTGCCGCCGACGTGCTGCTGGCGATCGTCGAAGCGCGGCGCAACGTCATCATTTCGGGCGGCACGGGCTCGGGCAAGACGACGATGCTCAACGCGCTGTCGGCAGCCATCGACGGCACCGAGCGCATCCTGACCATCGAGGATTCGGCCGAGCTCCAGCTTCAGCAGCGCCACGTCGTGCGCCTCGAGACCCGCCCCGCCAACATCGAGGGGCGCGGCGAGATCAGCCAGCGCGAACTCGTCAAGAACGCGCTGCGCATGCGCCCCGACCGCATCGTGCTCGGCGAAATCCGCGCCGGTGAAGCCTTCGACATGCTCCAGGCGATGAACACCGGCCACGACGGCTCGATGACCACCGTTCATGCCAACACGCCGCGCGACGCGCTGAGCCGCATCGAGCAGATGATCGGCATGTCGGGCATCGACATCAGCCCGAAGTCGGCGCGCAGCCAGATCGCCGCGGCGATCAACGTCGTCCTCCAGCTGGCGCGATTGAGCGACGGCTCGCGCCGCGTCATGTCGATCAGCGAAGTGACCGGCATGGAGGGCGAGACCGTGCTGATGCAGGAGATTTTCCGCTACAAGCGCACCGGCGTCGCTGACGACGGCAAGGTCATCGGCCATTTCGAAGCGACCGGCATCCGGCCCAAGTTCATGGAGCATCTCAACGCGCGCGGTATCCAGCTGCCGCCTGAGCTGTTCGATCCGACACGGCAGGTGGCGTAGATGTTCGAAAGCCTGCCGCCGTGGCCGCTGATGATCGCCTACGCGCTGGCGTTCGTCGCCGCGCTGCTGCTCGCCGATTTCGCCTTCGCCGCGCTCGCGGCGGGCAAGTCGCGCCAGCACGTCAACCGCCGCCTCGGGCTGATCGCCGCGGGTAAATCGCGCGCCGAGGTGATGCAGCTGCTCCGCCCCGGCCGCCGCGCGACGACCACCAGCCGCTCGCCGCTCGCGGCCGTCCTGGCTTGGCTCGAGCCGAAGCTATCGCAGGCGGGGATGCGCATCGGCCCGGCGAAGCTGTTGACCGGCATGAGCATCGCGACGCTCGTGATTGGCATCGTCTTCCCGATCGTCGCGCAGGTCAGCGGGCGCTTCAACAGCCTGCCGTCGCTGGTGTTGCTGCTCGTCTTCGCGGCCGCGCTCGGCATGGGCGTGCCGATCGTCTATCTCAACCTGCGCGCCGCCAAGCGCATCAAGGCGTTCGACAAGCAGTTCCCGGTGGCGCTCGACATTTTCGTGCGCGGCCTGCGCGCCGGTCACCCGGTGAGTTCGGCGCTCGACTTGCTGACCAGCGAGATGGCCGACCCGTGCGGCTCCGAATTCGGCATCGTCATCGACGAGGTCAACTATGGTCTCGACCTGCGTGAGGCGCTGACCAACCTGTCGCACCGCATCGGCAGCCAGGACGTCCAGATGTTCGTCGTCTGCGTCGCGATCCAGAACGAGACCGGCGGCAACCTTGCCGAAATCCTCGAAGGCCTGACCAAGGTCATCCGCGAACGCGCGTCGATGGTGATGAAGGTCAAGGCGCTGGCGAGCGAGGGCAAGATGACCGGCACGATGCTGTCGATCCTGCCCGTCTTCACCTTTTCGGTGGTGTTCTCGTCGTCGCCCGAATTCTACCTCGATGTCTCCGACGACCCGTGGTTCATGCCCGGCCTCGTCGGCCTGCTCGGCGTCTATGCGATGGGCGTCATGACGATCCGCAAGATGGTGGACCTGAAAGTATGAGCCCCGCCGTCGGCCAGGCGCTGCTCGTCGTGCTGGTGTTCGGGGCGGGCTGCCTGCTGTTCCTCGGCCTCGCGCCGCTGTTCGCGCACAAAGTCGACCTGCGCCACCGGCTGGCGGGGACGGCCGCCCCCGCCGCCGTCATCCCGCGCGCCAGCCTGCGCGTCGACTCGGGGCTGTCGATCTGGGCGCGGCTGGTGCGCGGCGTCGAGCGGCGCGGGCTGTCGCTCGCCGACACCAAGGGCGGCCCCATGATCGCCAAGCTGGTGCAGGCGGGCTACGCGCAAAGCTACGCGCCGCGGCTGTTCATGCTGATCCGCACGACGTTGACGCTGGCGCTACCGCTGATCGGAGCCACGGTCGTGCTGCTGTCGGGCGAGGTCAAGCCGGTCAAACTCTACATGATCATCGGCGGGCTGGCGGTCGCGGGGCTGTATCTGCCCGGCTTCATCGTCGGCAACCGCGCCGCGGCGCGCGCCAAGGCGATCCTCAACGGCTTTCCCGACACGCTCGACCTGATGCTCGTCTGCGTCGAGGCGGGGCTCGGCATCGATGCGTGCTTTACGCGCGTCGGCACCGAGGTTCACCGCTCGCACCCGCTCCTTGCTGAACAGTTCGCGCTGGTGGCGCTCGAACTGCGTGCCGGACGCAGCCGCGAGGACGCTCTGAAGGGGCTGGTGCGGCGTACCGGCGTGCCCGAGATCGGCTCGTTCGTGACGCTGATCATCCAGTCCGACAAACTCGGGTCGAGCATTGCGCAGGCGCTCAAATGCTATGCCATCGAGATGCGCGAGGGCCGCAAGATGCGCGCCGAAGAAAAGGCGCACCGCCTGCCGGTTTTGATCTCGATTCCCCTCGTGGCATTCATGCTGCCGACGATGATCGGCGTGCTGATCCTGCCCGGCGCGATCCTCGTCAAGCGCGACCTGCTGCCCAGCCTGGCAGCGAAGTGACGGCGCTGCCGCTCCTCGTCTTCGGCAGCGTCGCGCTGGGCTGCGTCGCCGCTGCCGCACTCGCCGATCTCCGGCATTTCGAAATTCCCGACCACTGGTCGCTCGCGGTCGTCGGTCTGTTCGCCGCCTATGCGGCTGCCGCGCTGCCGCTCGCGGCGTGGTGGCCGCATGCCGCGGTCGGGGCTGCGCTGTTCGGAATCGGCGCGTGGCTGTTCGCCCGCGGCTGGCTCGGCGGCGGCGACGTCAAGCTCCTCGCGGCGTGCGGCGTGTGGAGTGGCTTCGACGCGCTGCCGCAGCTCCTCGGCGGGACCGTGGCATGCGGCGGCGCGCTGGCGCTCGCGGCGTTGGCGGGGCGGCGCGCGGCCGGCCCGGGGGCGACTTACCCGGCGTTCACCGCGGGCGGTCCGCTGCCGTACGCCGTCGCGATCCTCGGCGGCGCGGTCTACGCCGCTACAACGCTCGCGGCCTAGCAGCGGCGACCCCGCCGCCGGTCGGTCAGGGTTTCGCCAGGCGTGCGACGATCGCCTCGAACGGCGCGGTGGCAGCGGCGCGGGCGGCGGCCTCGGCATCGCGATAGGCGGCGCACACCGCCGCGCCGTCGGCAGTCAGCACCGCGCCCCCGCCGTGACTGCCGCCCTTGGCCATCGCCACCAGCGGCGCGGCGAAGGCGCGGTTCATCGTATCGACGAGCAGCCATGCCCGGCGATAGCTCAGCCCCATGGCGCGACCGGCGGCCGAGATCGAGCCGTGCGATGCGATGGCGTCGAGCAGGTCGGCCTTGCCCGGTCCGATGGCGATATCGTCGCCGTGCAGCAGGCGCAGCGACAGGCGGATACGCGTCATCGCCGAAGACTAGCGCGACGGCGCTTCCCTGCCCACGCGGTTTCGGCCATTCTCGTCGGCAGCAACCTGGGGAGGTTCGTCATCGACACCACGCCGACTGCCGCGCCCGCGTCCAGCCTCACCGTTACGCCCGTGCGCCTCGGCCCCGCCGCATGGGCGTGGGCGCTCTTCCAGGGGGTCCGCGACCCCTATGTCATCCTCATCGTCATCTACGTCTTCGCGCCGTATTTCGCGACGGTCGTCGTCGGCGACCCGGTGCGCGGTCAGGCGACGGTCGCGATGGCGACCAAATACGCCGGCTGGGCGGTGATGCTGATCGCGCCCCTCGCCGGGGCCGTCGTCGACCGCACCGGGCGGCGCAAACCCGCGCTGTTCGCGGTCACCGCGCTGATGATCCCGTGCATCGCCGCGCTGTGGCTCGTCGCACCCGACGGTAGCGGTATCGGGATTGCCGGCGGTATCGCGCTGATCGCCGCGATCACCGTGCTGTTTTCGCTGTCGGAGGTCTTTCACAACGCGCTGCTGCTGCCCGCCGCTGGCATGCGCGCGGCGGGACAGGCATCGGGGCTGGCGCTGGCGTTCGGCAATTTCGTCTCGGTCTTCATGCTCAGCTTCGTGCTGTGGGCCTTTGCACTGCCCGGCAAGACGCCGTGGGGCTGGATCCCGAAGGTGCCCCTGTTCGGTCTCGATACCGCGCTGCACGAGCAGGACCGCGTCACCGCACTGATCGTCGCCGCGGCGATGGCGGTCGGGTCGATCCCGCTGTTCCGCGTCGTCCCCGACGTCGCCGCGACGGGCATGCGGCTGGGCGCGGCGGTGCGTGCGGGGGCCGGCGACCTGCGCGACCTCATACGCGACGCGCGCGGCCATTCGAACACGCTGTTCTACATCCTGACGCGGATGGTCTTCACCGACGGGCTGACCGGCGTGCTGGTGTTCAGCGGCGTCTATGCGTCGGGCCGGATGGGGTGGCAGGCGCTCGAACTCCTCGCCTACGGCATCTTGCTCAGCGTCTTTGCGGTCGCAGGTGGCCTGTCCGCCGCACGCTTCGAGGCCGCCGTGGGACCACGTCGCGCGCTCCAGCTCGAACTTGCCGTGGTCATCCTCGCGCAATTGGCCGGGCTCGGCATGGGCCGCAGCGAATTCCTGTACCAGCCGTGGGACGCCGCTGCCCACGCGCCGCTGTGGGACGGCCCGATGTTTCGCACGGTGCCCGAGGTCGGGCTGCTGCTGATCGGCTTCGTCTCGGCGGTGTCGGTGGCGAGCGCCTACGCGACAAGCCGGACGCTGCTCACCCGCGTCGCGCCGCCGTCGCGGATCGGCATTTTTTTCGGGCTTTATTCGCTGGCTGGCGCGGCGACGATGTGGCTCGGCCCGCTGCTCGTCGAGATCGCGACGCGCGCCAGCGGATCGCAGCAGATCGGCCTGCTGCCGATCGTCGGCCTGCTCGGCACCGGTTTGTTCATGCTGTTCTTCGTCCGTGGCGGCGACCGGCTCGACGCGGCGGCACGTGCAACCGACTAACCCTTGATGCCCAATTCGCCCGCTGCTGCGGCGATCGCCGCCGTGCCCGCCGCATCGCCCGCCAGTGCCGCCAGAGCGTCACGCCGCGCCGCCGCCGCCGCCGCCGGGTCGCCGAGCACCATGCGCGCGCGCATCAGGCGGACCCAGCCGCCCGCGTCCTTGGGATTGGCCTTGAGCCTGGCGGCAAGGCGATCGACCATCCCGCGGATCATCGCCTGCTGATCTGTCGGGGCCATTGCCTGCACCGCCTTGACCTGTTCAGCGCTCGGGCTGGGTGGCGCGCTGCCGGCCACAGCGACGGCACCCGATGCCGCGAGTTGCGCCGCGACATCGACCCCGGCACGGCCTGCGGTGTCGGCGATGACACGGCGGAGTTCGCCAGCCCAGGGCGCCCCTGGCGGCGACTCGCGGAGCAGCGCCAGCCAGTCGGCGACCGCCGCCTTGGGATCGCCCGCCTGTTCCTTGGCGAGTCCGAGGAAATAGCGCGCGCGCGCATCGGTCTTGTCGAGCGCGACGGCGGCGGCGAACTGCAACCGCGCGTCGGGCTTGACGATGCCCCCCGCCGCCTGGACGAGCGCCTCGCCATAGGCGCTGGCGTTGCCGGGCGCGGACGGCGCGAGCTTGACCGCACGGCCATAGGCATCGGCAGATTCGGCGAAGCGTTGCGTCTGGAAATACGACCAGCCGAGCATCCGCCAGCCTTCGGCATCCTGCGGGTGGTCCTTCATCCGCGCTTCGAGCTTGGCGACCATCGCCGCGACCTCGGTCGCGGCTGCCGGGTTGGCGGCGGTGTCGGCGCTCGCCGCGGCCACCTCGGGAACCGGCGCGACGCTCGCAAGTTCGGGACGACCCAGCGTCGAGTAGAGCAGGGTCGCCGCAATGCCGACCGCCGCCGCCAGCCCGATGGCGAAACCGCCGAGTGCGCCGCCGCCGAGCGGTCGCGGCACGGCATCGACCTCGCGCGCCGTACCGAGCATGCGGCGCTTGATCTCGGTCCGCAGCGCCTCGGCCTCGCGTGCGTCGATGGCGCCGCCGGCAACCTGCGCGTCGACCTCGCCGAGCTGGTCGCGAAGCACGCCGAGCGTCGCGTCGCGCGGGGACTGTCGCGCATCGTAGCGCCGGACCAGCGGGATCGTCGCGGTTGCCGCTACGACCACGGCGATGATCGTCAATATCGTCCAGAGTAGCACTAAATCGATTCCCCCCGCGCCAGCGCGTCCGCCGCCGCGTCCTCCTGCGCGCTCAGCGGGGCTGCGTCCACCGCGCCGCGCCCCGCACGCAGCCACAGCGCGACGCCGATCGCGCCTGCCAGCAGAACCGCGAACGGCCCGAGCCAGAGCAGCCACGTGTCGGGCCGCAGCGGCGGGCGCAGCAGGACATAGCTGCCGTACCGGCTAACCAGATAGGCCTTGGTCTGATCGTCCGAGCGTCCGAGGCGTAGCTGCTCGCGGACGATGACGCGCAGGTCGTGTGCCAGCGGCGCGTCCGAATCGTCGATCGATTGGTTTTGGCAGACGACGCAGCGCAGTTCCTTGCTGATCTCGCGGGCGCGGGCTTCGAGTGCAGGGTCGGCGAGTTGTTCGGAGGGCTGGACGGCGGCGAGGGGGGTAGCGACCGCGAGCGCAATCAGGGCAATCGACAGCGGGGATCGCATCACGCCTCCGCCGCCAGTTTCGCGAGCATCGGCTTGAGCGTCCCCTCCCACGTCGCGGCGTCGATCGGGCCGATCTGCTTGTAGCGCACGCGCCCGCGCTTATCGACGACGAAGGTTTCGGGGACGCCCGTGACGCCCAGATCGATGCCGGTGCGCGCGGTCGGGTCGCTGGCGACACGCGCATAGGGGTTGCCGAGCTTGGCGAGCCACGCCAGCGCCTCGGGCGGCGTGTCCTTCCAGTTGAGGCCGTAGACCGGCACGCCCTCACCGGCGATCCGCGTCAGCATCGGATGCTCCTGCGGGCACGCCGCGCACCACGACGCGAAGACGTTGAGGAGCAGCGGCTTGCCCGTCAGGTCGGCGCTGCCGAAGCCCGGCGCGTCGGCGGTCAGGCCAGCCAGCTTGAACGCCGGCAACGGCCGGTCGATCAGCTGCGAGGGGA
>JBBQVB010000006.1:0-45059 GCA_038211965.1 Sphingomonadales bacterium | reverse complement strand
GTCAGGTTGCCGAGCCGCGCATGCTCGTGTGCGGCCATGCGATGCGCCGCGCCGCGCCGCCCCCCGGCGGCATTCGCCAGCAGGTCGAGGTAGCGCAGGATGTCCGAGTAGCAGCACGCAAGCGAGCGCGGGATCTCGCGGTTGAGGATCAGCAGGTCGGCAACCAGCCACGGCTTGACCGTGTCGCGATAGACCCAGCGATAGGCGGTCAACGCCGAGACGGTCCGCAGGATCGTCGTCCACTGGAAATAATCGAGGCTGCCGCCGACCGCCTCGCCGCGCGGCAACAGCAGGTGATACTTCACGTCAAGGACGCGCGCGGTGTTGTCGGCGCGCTCGATCGCGCTGCCAAGGCGGATGAACCAATAGGCATCGCCGCGCAGCATCGAGCGGTGCGCCGCGCCGTCGAACGACTGCATCGCCGCCTTGACGGTATCGAGCAACCCGATCAGCGCGTCGCGGTCGATCAGCCGCGTGCCGAACTTCTGCACCTCCAGCCACGCGCCGTTGATCGCCTCCCAGCCTTCGAGCGTCAGCGCAGTGCGCACCGCGCGGGCATTGGCGCGTGCCGCCTCGACGCAGCTGCGGATCGACCCCGGATTGGCGGGATCGAGCGTCAGGAACGCCGACACGCCCGCCTCGTCGAGCGCCAGCCCGCGATCCTTGTGCGCCTTGGTCATCCACGCCGCCGCGAGCGCACTTTCCCAGGCGTTGGTCGCGCCGCCATAGGACTGCGGGAGGGACGACAGCCTGAGCGTCGCCTCGATCAACCGCGACAGGAAATCGGCGCGCTCGATATAGCGTCCGACCCAGTAGAGGTTGGCGGCGGTCCGGCTCAGCATGGCTAGGGCTTCGGCAATCGTTTGGGCGTCGCTGCCCGCCCGCCCATTTCGATCATCGTTTCGATTCGGATCAGGCGTTTCTCGTGGTCGAAGAGCTGCTTTGCCTGATCGTCGTTCTGAGCCGCGATCCGCGTGACGCGATCCTCAAGTGCTAGGACGTTGCGCAGCCCCGCATAGATCCGATCGAGAATGCTCACAGGACCGGCAAGCCATGCGCTTCGCGCAGCGCCCGGATATCCGCCATCCGCGCGTCGGCATAGGCGATGGATTCGTCGAGGCGTCGCTTCATGCGCTCGGCACTCGCCTCGATTTCCTCGGCGATCAGCGTCAGCGCAGCTTCGTCTTCCGTCGGATCGTATTCGCGCGCCGCCTGCCTGATCCATTCGCTCGGCGTGATACGGTGCGAACGCGCGCGACGCTCGATGGCCTGCTTCTCGGTAGGCGTCATCAGCACGACCATCCGCGCGCTCATCGTCATTTCCGGCTCCATCATGTTAATGACACAACCATATCACAGCACGGCTCAATCATCGACCACCCACGTGTCTTTCGTCCCCCCGCCCTGGCTCGAATTGACGACCAGCGAGCCCGGGTCGAGTGCCACGCGCGTCAGGCCGCCCGGCACGATGCGCGTGCCATTCGCACCGGTCAGCACGAAAGGGCGCAGATCGACGTGGCGCGGCGCGACGCCGGTCGGGCACAAGGTCGGGCAGGTCGACAGCGCCAGCGTCGGCTGGGCGATGAACTTCTCGGGCTGGGCGCGTAGCTTGGCGGCGAAGGCGGCGATGGTTGCGGCGGGTGCGTGCGGCCCGACGAGCATGCCGTAGCCGCCCGACCCATCGACCTCCTTGACCACGAGCTCGGCGAGGTGATCGAGGACATAGCCCAGCGCCTCGGGCTCGCGGCAGCGCCAGGTGGGCACGTTCTTCAGGATCGGCTCCTCGCCGGTGTAGAACTTCACGATCTCGGGCATGTAGCTGTAGATCGCCTTGTCGTCGGCAACGCCGGTGCCGGGCGCGTTGGCGATCGTCACATTGCCCGCAAAATAGGCGCTCATCAGTCCCGGTACGCCCAGCATGGAATCGGCGCGAAAGGTCAGCGGGTCGATGAAGGCGTCGTCGAGCCGCCGGTAGATGACGTCGACGCGGCGCGGCCCCTGTGTCGTCCGCATGAAGACGACGTCGTCCTTGACCGCGAGATCGCTGCCCTCGACGAGCTCGATACCGAGCTTGTCGGCGAGGAAGCTGTGTTCGTAGAACGCGCTGTTGTGCTGGCCCGGCGTCAGCAGCACGACGACGGGATCGCCGTTTCCGGCGCGCGGCGCGACCGACTGCAATGTTTCGAGCAGCGCCTCGGGATAGATTTCGACCGGCGCGACCTTGATGCGCTGGAACAGTTCGGGGACGAGCTTGAGCATCACCTCGCGGTTCTCGAGCATGTAGCTGACCCCCGACGGCGTCCGCGCATTGTCCTCGAGCACGTAGAAATCGTGCGCGTCGGTGCGGACGAGGTCGATGCCGGCAATGTGAACCCAGATGTCCTTGGCGGGTCGCCGCCCGATCATCGGCAGGCAATAGCCGGGGTTGAGCAGCACGAGGTCTTCGGGGATAATCCCCGCGCGCAGGATCTCGCGCTGGCCGTAGATGTCCGACAGGAAGGCGTTGAGCACCCCGACTCGCTGGACGAGGCCCATCTCGAGCGTCACCCATTCCGAACGCGGCAAAATACGCGGCACGATATCGAAGGGGATCAAGCGCTCGGCGGCGTCTGGGTCGCCATAGACGGCAAAGGTGATGCCGATGCGGCGGAAGAACAGCTCGGCCTGGCGCTGCCGCGTTTCCATCAGCGCGTGCGGCGAATTCTCCAGCCAGTCGCGGATCGGCCGATAGGCATCGCGCACCGCGCCCGCGTCCGCCGCAGCATGGCCGAACATCTCGTCGAAAGCCGCAATCTGTGGCAATTGCCCCCCGGTCTGCTGAAGTCCGGGGGGCATAGTGTGCAGTGCGGCACGCGGGTCAAGCGGCTTTGTGCGCGCCCCGCCTATTGGTCGCGCACCGGACCCTCGGCGCGGTCACGACGCTCGTTATGCTGCTGCGGCGCCGGACGCTCGGCGGGTGCCGGACGCTCGACGCGCGGCGCTGGCGGCGCGGGCTGAGGCGGCGGCGGTGCAATCGCCGGCGAAGCCGCGCGCGGCGGCGCGACAGCCGCCCCGCCGACATCGCCGCCGCGACCTCCCGACATTGGGTCAGGCGTTCTCAAGCCGGCCCCGGCACGCCCGCCCCCATCGGTGCGACCATCGCGCCGGCCCCCGTCGTTGAAGCCGCCGCGTCCCTCAAGCCCACCCGGACGCCCGTCGCGGCCATTTTCGCGCTCGCCACGCCCCTGCCAGCCGCGCTCGGACGTAACCGGCGGAGCGGTTGGTGCCACCGCGGGCGGAACCGGATCGAGCGGACGGCTCACTGCGCCGTCGCGACCGCGCGCTTCGGGCGGGCGCGCCAAAGCATCGCGATTGCCGCGCCCGCCATCGGGACGCTCGTAGCCGCCCTGACGCCGGTCGCCGCCGTCGCTGCGCTGTTGCCAGCCGGGACGTCGGTCGTCGAATCCTCGGCTGTCAGAGCGTCGGCCGTCGAAGCGACGGTCGTCGGGCCGGGTAACCGTCCCTGCATTGCCCTGCCCGCTGCGCCACGAGTCGGGTCCACGACCGCGCCACCCGTCGTCGCTCCAACGACCATCGCGATGCGCATCACCGCGCGTTCGATCCCAGTAGCGACGGTTGTCGCGGTAGGGCAGGATCGAGCCGTACATCCGGCGCTGACTAAGCGAACCGCGCGGCACATAGACCCAGCTCGGCGCATACCAGCGGTCGTAGTCCCAAGACCCAAAACCGACGCTGAAGCTGACCTGCGGCGGCAATGGTGCCCAACCCGCATAATCGTCGCCATCGCGCCACGCGACCCATGCCGGGCCCCATACGGTATCGGGCAGCCACACCCAGCCGAAGCGGTCGTCGAAGCCCCAGCGGCCGTAGTGATAGGTTGCCCAGCCGAACGGCTCGTCGCTCTGCCACAGCCAGCCATACTGCTCGGTCTGCTCCCAGTGGCCGATGGTATAGGGACGCCAGTCGCGTCCGACGTTTGGAGCCCAGGCCCGTCCGAAGCGGCTCGGCACCCAGCGGCCATAGCGCGCCAGCGGGGCCTCAAAGTCGGCGACCGAGCGCACGTCGCGCCCGCGCGGATCGTCGTATCCGGCGCGCCCCGCGTCGTAATACGGCGACGGGTCGCGGTAATCCTGCGCAAAAGCCGTGGACGTTCCGGCGAGTGCAAGGCCCGCTAGCAATACCGAACGCAACATCGTCATCGCTCTCTCCTGTCGTCGGCGTTCACCATGGCGGTGTGTCGCTGACGACAGGATGAATGAATGCGGCGTTCAGGCGGCCTTGAGCGCCTCGCCGAGGTTCTCGAGCTTCGGCGTGACCGCGCCTTCGGTGCGCGGGGCGATCGTGATGACTTCGTCGGCCAGCTTGCCGAGCAGCGTCTTGATACGGTCACCGTCGGGGGTATCGTTGTCGAGCGCCTTCTTCAGTGCTTCGAGATCGCGGACGATACCCTTGCTGCCGGGGATATCGACATCTTTCAGTGCTTCCTCCCAGCCCTCGATGATCTTGACGGCGGTGGCGGGCTTGGTGCCCTCGATGCCGTTTTCGAAAGCGGTCGCGGTGGCGGTGAAACGGGCAGGCATAAATACTCCTGTGGTTACCGGGGTGGCGCGCGCTCAACCCACCGGACGGCAGGGCGGACACGAGGCACGATGCCGCATGGGCCATGGTGCAGCGCACAAGCGATGCGCCCGGATCGGCGCTTCGGCGGTTGACGTGTCGCGGGGGCATGGCATGAGCGCCCGCGTAGTTTCCGGATGACCGCCTGCATGATGCCGACACGCCTCGTTGCCCTGTCGCTTGTCCCGATCCTCCTCGCCGGATGCGGCGGCGGTAGCGGCGGCGATGCGGCAGCGGACAAGACCAAAAAGCGTCCGCCGATGATGGTCGCGGTCGAGACCGCGCGGCTCACCGATTACGACGCGACGCTGACCGCTCTAGGGACCGTGACGCCATTGCAATCGGTCGCGGTGCGCCCGCGCGTCGACGGGCAGATCGTTGCGGTGCTGTTCCGCGAGGGTCAGCAAGTGACGGCGGGCCAACCGCTTTTCCGTCTCGACGACCGGCTGATCCGCGCGCAGATCGCGCAGAACCGCGCCGGGCTGGTCAGTGCGCAGGCGACCGCTGCCCAGGCCGCCGCCGACCTCGCGCGCGCACAGTCGCTGGTTGGCAAGGGCTTCATCTCGAAGGCGACGCTCGACCAGAAACAGGCCGCCGCCGCGACGGGCAATGCGTCGATCAATTCGGCGCGCGCGACGATCACCGCGTCGGAAACCTCGCTGAGCTATCTGACCGTGCGCGCGCCGGTCAGCGGGCGGACCGGCGAGATCGGCTACAAGGTCGGTGCGACAGTGCGCGCCAGCGACACGACGCCCTTGGTCACGGTCAACCAGCTGTCGCCGATCACCGTGCGCTTCGCGCTGCCGCCCGCGACGATCCAGACGATGCGCAGCGAGATGGCGGCGGGGCCCGTGACCATCACGGCGCGCGATCAGACGAGTGGCGATGCGCTGGCGACCGGGCGGCTGGTCTTTCTCGACAACAGCGTCGATGCGACGACGGGGCTGCTTGCCGCCAAGGCCCAGTTCGACAACCGGAAGGGCGAGCTGTGGCCGGGCGGACTGGTCAACGTCACGGTGCCGCTGAGCGGCGCGCGGCGCCTCGTCGGACTTCCCGAGGCGGCGATCCAGAACGGTCGCGACGGCAGCTTCGTCTGGGCGGTCGGCAAGGGTAACAAGGTCGCGATGACCCCGGTCAGCATCGCCGGACGCGCGGGCGGCGTCGCGTTTCTTGCCGGTGGCGTCGCGCCGGGGACGCGCGTCGTCTCCGACGCACTCGCCAAGCTCAAGGCGGGCGACGCCGTGCGCGTCAAGGGCGACAAGCGACCGGGCGGCAGCGGCGCAGGCGCGGGCGCGGGCGCGGGCAGCGGTGGCGGAGCGAAGGATCCAGCGGCATGAATATCGTCGCGCTGATCGTCTCGCGTCCGGTCGCGACCATCCTGCTCACCATTGCGATCGTCGTCGCGGGGCTGTTCGGCTACCGCGAACTGCCCGTCGCAGCGCTGCCGCAGGTCGATTTCCCGACGATCCAGATCAACGCCAGCCTGCCCGGCGCCAACCCGTCGACGATGGCGAGCGCGGTAGCGACCCCAATCGAGCGCCAGCTGTCGACGATCGCGGGGATCGACCAGATCATCTCGTCGAGTTCGACGGGCTCGACAAACATCACCGTCCAGTTCTCGCTCGACCGCAACATCGATGCTGCGGCGCTCGATGTGCAGACCGCGTTGTCGGCGGTGACACGGCGGCTACCCAAGGAGCTGCCCGACCCGCCGTCGTTCCAGAAGGTCAACCCGTCGGATCAGGCGGTGCTGGTGCTCGCGGTGCGCGATCCTGCACGGCAGATGTCGGACCTGCAGCGCATCCTCGACACCACCATCGTCCCGCAGATTTCGACCATCGCGGGGGTCTCTCAGGTCAATGTGTTCGGCGCGAAGAAATTCGCAGTGCGGGTGCAGTTCGATCCCGCGCGGCTGGCGGCGCGCAGCCTGACTCCCGAAGACCTGCGCGCGGGCCTTGCCGCCGCCAACAGCAATACCGCCGTCGGCGTCATCGCCAACGGCCCACGCTCGTACGTCCTCGATGCCACTGGCACGCTGCAGAACGCCGCGCAGTTCGCCGATGTCGTCATCGCGCAGAAGAACGGCGTGCCGGTGCGTGTCGGCGACGTCGCCACAGTTCTCGACTCGGTCGAAAACCTGCGCGGCATGGCGCAGTTCAACGGCGAGCCGGCGATCATGATGGCGATCCAGCGCCAGCCGGGCGCCAACGTCGTCGCGCTCGTCGACGCCGTGCTCAAGAAAATGCCGGTGTTGCGCGAAACACTCCCGCGTTCGGCGTCGATCGACGTCATGATCGACCGTTCGCAGTCGATCCGCCATTCGGTCAGCGACGCGCAATATACCCTGCTCGGGACTGCCGTCCTCGTCGTGCTCGTCATCTATCTCGTGCTTGGCGACCTGCGCGCCACCTTGATCCCGGCGCTGGTGCTGCCGGTCGCGGCGATCGGCACCTTCGCGGGCATGTTCGCGTTCGGCTACAGCCTCGACAATCTCAGCCTGCTGGCGCTGACGCTGGCGACGGGCTTCGTTGTCGACGACGCGATCGTCGTCCTCGAGAACATCGTCCGCCACATCGAGATGGGCAAGAAGCCGCGCGAGGCCGCTGTTGTCGCGACGCGCGAGATCGCCTTCACCGTCGTCTCGATCTCGGTCAGCCTCGTCGCGGTGTTCATCCCGCTGCTGTTCATGGGCGGTGTCGTCGGGCGGCTGTTCCACGAGTTCGCGGTCACCATGACGATTGCCATCGGGGTCTCGGCGGTGCTCGCGCTGACGCTCATCCCGATGGTTGCAGCACGCGTTCTAAAATCCGGCCACGAGGAACCGGGGCGCGTTGCGCGGGTCACCACGGGGGCCTTCGACCGGTTGCAGCGCGGCTATGGGCGCGCGCTCGACTCGACGCTGCGCCACCGGCGCGCCACGCTGATCTTCACGGTCGTGTCGATCGGTGTCGCGGTGTGGGGCTTCACTATCGTGCCCAAGGGCTTCTTCCCGACCGAGGACACCGGCAGTCTTTTCGTGGGCACCGAATTCGCTGCCGACGCCGCCTATCCGACGATCCAGGCCAAGCAGGACGCGATCAGCAAGATCCTGCGCGCCGACCCTGCCGTGCTGCGCGTGATGCACGCGACCGGCACCGGTGGTCAGGGCGGGCGGATGTTCGCCGCACTCAAACCTCGCAACGAGCGCGATTCAGCCGAAGTCATCCAGAATCGCCTCCGCAAGAAGTTCGCGCAGGTGCCCGGCGCGAACGCCTTCCCCAACATCCCGCAGAACCTGACGCTCGGCGGACGGCAGTCGTCGTCGAACTATCAGTACACGCTCGCCGCCAACGACAAGGACGTGCTGTACGCCTTCGCACCGCAGTTGGAGGCGAAGCTACGCGCGACGCCGGGGTTCGAGGACGTGACTTCGGATTATCAGCTCGGCAGCCGCCAGGCGCGCGTCGTTATCGACCGCGACGCCGCAAGCCGCGTCGGCGTACCCGTACAGACGATCCGTTCGACGCTCTACGCGGCGTTCGGCAATGGCCAGGTTTCGACGATCTACAACGACGTCGACAGTTATCAGGTCATCCTCGAAATCCGTCCCGACCTGCAGCTGACCCCCGACAGCATCGCCGGCCTGTATGTGCGCGGCGCGAACGGCGCGACGGTGCCGCTGTCGTCGGTGACGCACGTCGTCATCGAAGGCGCGCCGCTGTCGGTCAGCCACCAGTCGCAGCTGCCCGCCGTCACGCTGTCGTTCAACCTCGCCAAGGGCATCGCGCTGTCGCAGGCCAAGACGATGATCGATGCGGCCGAGAGCGACATCGGCAAGCCCGCCGCAATCAACGGCTCGTTCCAGGGGAATGCGCAGGCCTTCGAGGCCTCGACGAGTTCGATGCCGATCCTCTTCCTCGCTGCCGTCGTCGTCATCTACATCGTGCTCGGCGTGCTCTACGAGAGCTTCAAGCACCCGATCACCATCCTGTCGGGATTACCGGCGGCAGGCATCGGCGCGGTCGCGGCGCTGACGATCGCGGGGATGCCGCTCGATGTCATCGGCATCATCGGCGTCGTCATGCTGATCGGCATCGTCAAGAAGAACGCGATCATGATGATCGACTTCGCGCTGTCGGGGCAGCGCGAACAGGGCTGGACGCCCGAGCACGCGATCCGCGAGGCGTGCATCAAGCGTTTCCGCCCGATCATGATGACGACCTTCGCGGCCATCGCCGCCGCTCTGCCACTGGCGCTGGGGCTGGGCGCGGGAGCCGAGCTACGCCAGCCGCTCGGCGTCGCGGTGATGGGCGGGCTGCTCGTCAGCCAGGTCCTGACGCTGTTCATCACGCCGGTGGTCTATCTCGCGATCGAGGGCCTCGGTCAGCGCCGCCGCCGTGCCCCCACTACCGTCGCGCTGCCAACGATCGAACCCGCGCGATTAGCCGCCGAATAAGGTCTGGACACCGGTACGCGACGCAGCCGGTACCGAACCGGTCCTGTTCATTTTTCCTGGACCGGCGTGGGCTCGCCAGCATTCGTCACCCGGATTTCGACAAGCTGCCCGCGCAGACTGTGCGCTGGCACAATCATCAATTGCCGTTCAGCTCCAACGGCTAAAACCGGCCTATTTATCCACCTGACATAATGTATCCATTTGGCGGCGAACGACTGACGTGCTTGCGGCGCCCGTATTGGTTAGCTAATACACGTTGGACAGGGATGGGGGAATTTCGGTGCGAAACGAAAAGTGTCTGGCGGCGATCGCTGCCGTTCTACTATCGGGCGCGGCGCTTGCTGCGACCGACCTCACGGCCACCGACCTTGCCGCAAAGAACCTCGCCGCGCGTGGCGGGGCGGAAAAGCTGGCGGCGCTCAAGAGCGTGCGCTTCGATGGAAGGCTGATCTTTCCCGGCGATTTCCAGCTGAGCTATCAGGAAACGCGGGCGCGGGGTGACAAGGCTGACTCGGTGCGCGTCGATGCCGCGCTGCAGGGCTTGACGGTCATCCAGGCGTACGACGGGAGTACCGGCTGGCGCGTCAACCCGTTCGAGGGGCGCAAGGATGCCGAGCGCATGTCGGACGACGAGGCGCGCGCGCTCGCCGATGGCGGTCGCCTCGACGGCCCGATGCTGTCGGCGCGCGCCGAAGGGAGCATTTTGACCGCGCTCGGCCGCGAGGATTTCGATGGAACGCTCGCTTACAAGGTCAAGGTCAGCGAGAAGGACGGCGACGAGTTCGTCTATTTGATCGACCCCGATTCGTGGCTCGAAATCAAACTGACCGAGACCCGGAAGCTGCGCGGCGCGCAGCAGGTCACCGAATACGAGCTGGGCGACTATGAAGCGGTCGGCGGGGTGATGTACCCGATGTCGGTCGAAAGCTGGCCGCTGGGGCGCGATAGCGAGCGCCAACGCATCATCGTCGCCTCCGCGACCGCCAATCCGCCGGTGACGCCCGCGCTGTTCGCGATGCCGATCGGACCCAAGGCAGCGCAGGGCGCGGCGGGGACGAGCGGGCAGGCCGACGCTGCGCAGGGTGCGGCGCGCCCGCCGGGCGACACGCCGCCGCCTGCCGACCCGAAGCCCGCCACCTCGCCGAAGGGCCTGTGATCATGCGCAACATGCTCCTTGCAACGACCGCGCTCGCACTCGCCGTTCCGGCCGTCGCCGCGCCCTCGCCCGCCACCGCGCTCGACTCGGCGGCAATCTCGGGGCTCGGCGTCCGGAACATCGGCTCGGCTGCGATGTCGGGGCGCATTGCCGCGATCGCCGCACGGCAAGAAGCCGACGGCAAGACAACGATCTTCGCGGGTGCCGCATCGGGCGGCATCTGGAAATCGGAGGATAGCGGCACCTCGTTCCACCCGGTGTTCGACAAGCAGCCGGTCCAGTCGATCGGCGCGCTGGCGCTCGATCCCAGCAATCCGAAGATCGTCTGGGCGGGCACCGGCGAGGCGTGGACGCGCAATTCGGTGTCGGTTGGCGACGGTATCTACAAGTCGGTCGATAGCGGCGAGAGCTGGACCAACATGGGCCTGCCGAACAGCGAGCGGATCGTGCGCATCGTCGTCCATCCGAAGGATTCGAACACCGTGTATGCCTGTGTGCCCGGGCGGCTGTGGTCCGACAGCGCCGACCGCGGCCTGTACAAGACGACCGACGGCGGCAAGACCTGGGCGCACATCCTGAAAGGTGCCAACCTGTCGACCGGCTGCTCGACCGTGGCGCTCGATCCGTCGAACCCCGAGCGGCTACTCGCCGGGCTGTGGGACTTCCGCCGCAAGGGGTGGACCTTCCGCTCGGGCGGCGAGGGCCCCGATGCGCCGTCGGCCAGCGCGCTGATGGAATCGACCGACGGGGGCACGACGTGGATCAAGCGCAGCGATGCCAAGGGCCTGCCCAAGGGGCCATGGGGACGGCTCGAGGTCGCGTTTGCACCGTCGAACCCCAAGCAGGTCTATGCCTTCATCGAAAACGTCCGCTCGGCGCTCTACGTCTCGCAGGACGGTGGCACGAGCTTCGAGGAGCGCGACCGCAGCCGCAATATGGTCTGGCGGCCGTTCTACTTCAGCCGGATCGTCGTTGACCCCAAGGACGACAAGCGGCTGTTCAAGATGAACCTTCGCATGATCGTTTCGGAGGATGGCGGCAAGAGCTTCGCCGACGCGGCCGGCAACAGCCACGGCGACTGGCACGACATCTGGATCAACCCGAACAATCCCAAGGAGATCGTCGGCGGCGACGATGGCGGTATCTGGTTCTCGCACGACGGCGGCGTCAAATGGTGGAAGGGCTACAACCTCCCCGTCAGCCAGTTCTACCACGTCAGCGCCGACGACCGCGATCCGTATCAGGTCTATGGCGGGCTGCAGGACAATTCGAGCTGGGTCGGCGACAGCGCCTACCCCGGGGGCATCTCGAATAGCCGCTGGGAAAATCTCTTCGGCGGCGACGGCATGTGGACCTTTACCGACCCCGCGGACGCCGACTTCGTCTACGCTGAATACCAGGGCGGGACGGTCGCGCGCATCAACCGCAAGACGCACGAGAGCCGCGATATCCAGCCCAAGGGCGGCTACAAGGAAAAGCTGCGCTTCAACTGGAATACCCCGATCCACCTGTCGCCGAACGAGAAAGGCGCGATCTACGTCGGGTCGCAGTTCCTGTTCCGCAGCCGCGATCACGGCACGACGTGGGACCGTATCTCCCCCGACCTGACGACCAACGATCCGGCGCGGCAGAAGCAGGAGGAGTCGGGCGGCATCACCGTCGACAACTCGGCCGCCGAAATGCACACGACGATCTATTCGATCTCCGAGAGCCCCAAGGCGGCGAGCCAGATCTGGGTCGGCACCGACGACGGCAACGTCCAGCTTACACGCGACGGCGGCAAGGCGTGGACCAACGTGACCGCCAATCTCAAGCTGCCCAAGGGCGAGTGGATCAGCTGGGTCGAGGCGAGCCGTTACGACGCGGCTGTCGCCTACGTCGCGGTCGACCGCCACGCCTATGGTGACTTCGCGCCCTATCTGCTGCGCACCGGCGATTATGGGCGAACGTGGCAGCCCTTGCTGAATGCCAGGACCGCCGGGGTGCGTGGCTATGTCCATGTCGTCAAGGAAGACCGCAGCGATCCGCGCATCCTCTACGTTGGCACCGAGTTCGGGCTGTTCGCGTCGAATGACGGCGGCGCACACTGGGCGCAGTTCAAGCCGAACAACTTCCCCGACGTCGCGGTGCGCGATATCTACCTGCAAGAGCGCGACGACGCGCTGGTGCTCGCGACGCACGGGCGAGGGATCTGGATCATCGACGACGTGTCGCCGATCCGCGCGCTGACCCCCGCGACGCTGGCGGCCGGCGCGGCGCTGATCGGGAGTGCGCCGGTGCAGCAGCGCATCGGCGGACAAGGCGGCTGGGCCGAGGGCGATGCGACCTATCAGGGCCAGAACCCGCCCGATGGTGCCGTGATCAGCTACTATCAGAAGGCGCGCCATGTCGTTGGGCGCATGAAGCTCGAAATTCTCGACGCGCAGGGCAAGGTCGTCGACGAGCTGCCGGCGTCGAAGCGGCGCGGGCTCAACCGCGTCGTCTGGTCGATGCGGACGCGACCGCCGCAGGTGCCGCCTGCGGCCAGCCTCGCCTTCGCTTCGGCGCAAGGACAGCGCTTCCTGCCGGGCACCTATACCGTGAGGCTGACCAAGGCAGGAGTGGCGACAACGATGCCTTTGGTCGTCGGCCTCGACCGGCGCGCGACCTTTACCGTCGCCGATCGCCAGGCGCAGTTCGCCGCCGCCGAGCGCGTCAAGGGCTTGTTTGCCCGGATGAGCGTTCTCGTCGCGGGACTCAACGGCATTCGCGCGCAGTCCGAGCAGCTGGGCGAGAACAAGGCAACCGCGCCCGCGCTGCGTGAGCAGGCCGAACGCCTGTCGGGCAAGGCCGACACGCTTCGCAGGCTTGTCGTGGCCACCAAGGAGGGCGGCGCGATCACGGGTGAGGAACGGCTGCGCGAGAACATGGACTACGCCTATGGCGCGGTGACCTCGACCGAAGCCGCACCGACGCCCTATGCGCTCGCGCGCATCGACGCGCTCGAGCGCGAGCTGAAGGAGGTCGAGGACAGCTTCGCGGCGCTGAAGGCAGGGGACGCGGCGAAGCTCAGCGCGGCGCTCGTCGCACGCGGCGCACCCGCGCTCGACCTCGCTGCGGTCGTCGTCGACGATGACGAGTCACGCGGCGGTGCAGCATCGGCGCTGGCGCGCGGGCTGGTCGGAACGCGCTTCACCGGTAGCTTCGGCTCAATCGTCGCGGCCGGCGAAAAAGACTAGGGTGGTAGTTCAACCGATGACGGCTATTCACCGCGCGCGGTGCCTCGTTCCGCTCGCCCTGCTCGCAGCGGCGATACCCGCGGCCGCCGAGGAAGCGATCACCGTCACTGCAACGCGGCTGCCCGAGCCGGCGATCTCCCTGCCCTTGGTCATCGCCTCGCTTCCCAACGACACGTTGCGCGCGCGCGGCGCGGTCGATCTGCGCGACGCGCTCGCGGGTGTCGCCGGGGTACAGGCCAATCCCGGCGGTGACATGGGCCCGGCGGGTGCGGTGGTCGCCTTCCAGGGCCTCGCCGAGATGGACGCGTATCTGCTCGTCGTCGACGGTGTGCCGTTCGGTGGCGCGTTCAATCCGGCGGTGACGACGCTCGACCTGATCGATGTCGAGCGCTTCGAGGTGCTCAAGGGCGCCGCTCCCGTCACCTACGGCGCGACGAGCTTCGTCGGCGTGCTCAACGCGGTCCGCTACGACGCTGGCGAGCAACCGACACGCCTGCTCGTGCAGGGCGGCACGCGCAGCAGCGCGCGCGGGTCGTTCGCGACGACGATCGCCAAGGGACAGTCCTTGCTCGGCAGTGCCGAGACGCGCCGCTTCAGTCAGGATCGCGGCGGCTTCGAACGCTATCATCTGCTCTACCGCGCGCGAGCCGATACCGCGGGCCGCGTTCACTTCGACCTCGAGGGTGTCAGCGTCGATCAGACGCCGTACAGCCCGCATCCGCGCGAGGGCAATGTGTTAACCCCGCGCTTCCCGCGCGACGCCAACGTCAACCCGACCGACGCGCGTCAGGACCAGGACCGGCTGCAGGCCAATCTCGGTCTCGACGCGCGGCTCGGCGAACTCGACTGGGTGACGCTCGCCTCGGTCGCTCAGAACTGGGGGCGCAACACGCGCGGCTTCCTGCGCGAAGGCTTCGCGAGCGACGGCATCACGATCAACGCCGACGGTTTCCGCCAGCGTGTCCGCACCACCGAGGGCTATCTCGACAGCCACATCGGTCATGCCAGCGCGACGTTCGACTGGATCGCCGGCGTCGACTTGCTCTACGGGCGCGGCAGCCAGCGCAGCAGCAACTTCGAATATGCGGTGCGTCCGGACGGCAGCAACGCCCCGACTTCGACGAGCCGGACCATCGACGAATCAACCGTGCTGACCGACCACCGTGTCTTCGGCGGGCTATACGGGCAGGTCGTCGCGCGCCCCGTTCCCGGGCTGACACTGCTCGGCGGCCTGCGCCTCAACCGCACCAGCGAGCGGCGCTGCGGTGGTGAGGCCGAGGGTGATACGCGCCCCGACGCCGACGACTGTCACCGCCGTAGCAAGACGCGCCTCGCCGGGTCGGCAGGAGCGAGCTATGCGGTATGGAGCCGGGGCGACGACTCGGTCGCGCTGTTCGGCGACTACCGCGATACCTACAAGCCCGCCGCGATCGACTTCGGCCCCGAGGCCGAGGGCGATATCCTGGCCCCTGAGACGACGCGTAGCTGGGAAGGCGGCATCAAAACGCGCGCCGCCGGCGGCCGCGTCGCGCTCGAGGCGAGCTATTTCGAGACGCGTTTCAACAATCTCGTCATCCGCGAGAACATCGGCGGTTTGCCGGGGCTCGCGAGCGCGGGCAAATCGCGACTGCGCGGTTTCGAGGTCGAGCTGCGCGCCACACCGTTCGCCGACTTCACGCTGTCGGCCGGCTATGCACATCACCTCGCGCAGTTCGTCGATTATGCCCGGTTGCGCCCCGACGGCTCGATCCAGCAGCTGGCGGGCAAGCGCCTCGAACTATCGCCGAAGGATCTAGCTTCGGGTGTCGCGAGCTACGCGCCGGCGACGGGCGTGCAGGCGTCGGCAACGCTGCGCTACACCGGCAAGCGCTTTCTCAACAAAGGCAATACCTCGGTCGCCGGTGCCTATGCCGACCTCGATGCGCGCCTCGGCTGGCGCTGGTCGGGCGGCTGGGGCGTCTTCGTCGAGAGCGAGAACATCACCGACCGCCGCGATGCCGTTGTCGAAAGCGAACTGGGCGACGCGCAATTCTACCGCTTGCCCGGGCGGCGACTGCTGCTGACGATCGAGCGCCGATTATAGAAGCCTCCTTGCGGGCTGCCGTCTGCCGCGCGATCCGGCACGTCGGGCGCGCAGCAACTCCCCCCGCGTCCTGGGCTGGCCGAATGTTCACTTCTGCGCTCGAGGCAGGCCGTCCTTCCAGATCAGCGGTGCGATCATCATCACGCGCCGGCTGTTGACGTCCGCCTCCGGCTTGTCCCGCGGGCGATTGCGGTCGACGGCGTGCCACGCAATCCACCAGCGGCCGCGCGCGTCCTGCATCACGCTGTTATGCCCCGGCGCGTTCCAGCGCGTATCGGCTTCGAGGACGATGCCGCCACGCTCAAGCGGGACGATCTCGAACGGTCCGGTGGCGCTGCGCCCGCGCGCGACCAGCGTGGCATAATGCGCCTTGGCCCCGCAGCAATTGTCGCCCGAATAGAACAGGTAATAGCTGCCCGCGTGGCGGACCACCCACGCGCCCTCGACGAGGCGGCGGTAGTTTGCCGGGGCGTCGGTGGGGTCGGTCGGCACCAGGTCGATGGCCACGCTGCCCCGCGCGAACGACACGCGATCGGGTGCAAGTTCGCGGACCTTGATCGGTTCAAAGCCCGAACCCCAGAAAAGCAGGCGCTTGCCCGTCGCCGGGTCGTCGAACGCCATCGGGTCGATATTGACGAAGCCGGGACCGCACTGCAGCGGCGTGCCGGTGTCGGTGAACGGGCCGGTCGGTCGCGCGGCGACCGCGACGGCGAGGCACAGGCCTTGGGCCGCGTCGCGCAGCGCCGCGTCGGGCTTGGCCGAATAGTAGAGATAATAGCGCCCGCCGTGCGCGCTGACGTGCGGCGCCCAGAAGTCCTGTGTCTGCGTCGCCCAGGCAGGCTTGATCGGCAGCGCGTCAGGCAGGCGTTGCCAATGCGCCAGGTCGCGCGAGCGGGCGACCTGAATATTGTGCATACGCCCGTCGACTTCGCCTTGCGTCGCATAGACATAGGTATAGCCGTCCTTCGCCCTGAGTAGCGCGGGGTCGGGAAAGTCGGCGTTGATGGCAGGCTTCAGGTCGGCGCGCGGCGCCGCGTGCGCGGTCACAGTCAGGCCGAGCATCGCCGCCGCTGCAATCGACCGCCAAGACAGCCTGCCCATCCCTGCCCCCGCCAACGCCACGGTCACCGCTTGCTCCTCGACTGTTGCGCCTGAATAAGTATGATAAAAGAGATTCGGACAAGGACCAGCGTTTGCGCAAATACCTGCTTTGCCTGCTCGCCGCATCGGCAGCCGTATCTTCGGTGTCGGGAGCTGCACGCGCCGCCTCGGTGCCGCCCTTCGTGCCGGTGTACGCGGCCGACTTTCCCGATGCGTTCGTGCTGAATGTCGGTTCGGAATTTCTCGCCTACGCGACCAACGCGACGCGCGGTCGGGCGAATGTCCAGATGGCATCGTCGAAGACCCTCGTTGACTGGGCTCCGCTGCGCGACGGGGACCGCCTCCACGATGCGATGCCGATTTTGCCGCCATGGGCGCGCGAAGGCTTCACCTGGGCGCCCGAGGTCATCCGCACCGCGGCGGGCTATGTTCTGCACTTCACCGCAAAGGACCGCAGCAGCGGGTTGCAGTGCCTCGGTGCGGCATTCGCGACCGACCCAAGGGGACCGTTCACGTCGGCGGCGACCGAGCCGCTGGCCTGCCAGAAGGAAAAGGGCGGCTCGATCGATTCGAGCCCGTTTCGCGACGCCGACGGACAGCTGTATTTGTATTTCAAGAACGACGGCAACAACCCGCGCTTTCGCCAGGGCACGTCGATTTTCGTCCAGAAGCTCAGCGCCGACGGGCTGACGGTGGTCGGCGAGCCGGTGCCGCTGGCGCGCAACGACGCGCCTTGGGAGGCGCACGTCATCGAGGCCCCGACGATGGTCCGTCACGGCGCGCGCTACACGCTGTTCTATTCCGCCAATCACTATGGCTGGGAGCCCGACCAGACCCTGTCGGTCTATGCGATCGGCTACGCGACCTGCGCGGGGCCCATGGGACCGTGCACCGACGCCCCCGACAATCCCGTGCTGCACAGCTATGATGCGCGGGGGGTGGGCTGCCTCAGCGGACCGGGCCACCAGACGGTGTTCGACGTCGGCGAGCGCCAGTTCATCGCCTTCCACGCCTGGGCGGCGTCGCCTGGCTGCCGCAAGACAGGCAATGCGCGCTATTTGTATGTCGCGCCGCTGCGCTGGGACGGCGACACGCCGAAGATCGGCGTCAGCCTCCGCCCTGCGCCCTGAAGCCCCGGCGCGCTGCGCCGGGGCCGATCGCCCTACCCCCCGAAGCGGAAGCGCACGCCGACCGATATCGTGCTCTCGTCGTAGCGCAGGTAGCGGATGTAGTCGGCGCGCGGCGCACCGTCGCGTGCCGAACTGAAGGTCTGCTTGAACGCCGAGTTGGTGATGTTGGTCCAGTCGACGAACACAGTCGCGGCATCGATGATGCCGTAGTTCACCGACAGGTCGAGGCGGTCGGCGGGCTTGCCCTCCTCGGTGTAGAAGTCGTTGCCGCGGGTCTGGCGCTGCGCGAGGAAGCTCGAGCGACCGTTGTAGGACAGGCGCACCGACAGCGGGCCCTTTTCGTAAAGCCCGACGAGGTTGTAGTTCCACTTCGACACGCCGTTGGCGACGCCAGCCGAGCCGTCGAGGATGCGGTCGAGAACGAGGCCGGGCCCGTTCGGATTGACCTGTTCGACCTTGGCATCGAGGTAGGTGACGTTGCCCTGGATGCCGAAGCCGCGCGCCCATTCGGGCAGGAAGTCATAGTCGAAGAAGGTCTGGCCCTGCACCTCGACGCCAGTGATGCGGCCCTTGCCCGCATTAGTCCGCCCGGTTGCCTGGACGACGCCGAACGTCGGATCGACGAAGCGGAATGTCGAGTTCTGGATAAAGCCGTCCAGATCGCGACGGAACACAGCGCCCGACATAAAGCCCGCCTTGGCGAAATAGTATTCGAGGCTGGCATCGTAGTTCTTCGAGGTGAAAGGCTTGAGGAACGGATTGCCGCCGGTCGCGGGGAACGGTGCGCTATCGGTGCCCTTGCCGCCCGACGGAGGCGCGCCGAGGGTGATGTTGGGCTGCAGGTCCGCAAACGTCGGGCGCGTGCGCGTCTTGGTCGCCGATAGCCGCAGTTGGATTTCGGGGGTGAATTTGAACCGGATGCTGGCGTTGGGCAGCCAGACGGTGCTCTCGTTGCCTTCGTCGATCGACGGGATGCCGGTCGGCTTCGGACCCGCAACGCGCGTCTTGACGTGCTCGACCCGCACCCCGATCGTCCCGTCGATGTTGTCGCCGAATGCATAATTCGCCTGCGCATACCCCGCCTGCGTCTCTTCCTTAGCGGTATAGAGCAGGCCTGCAACGACCGGCGTCGTCGTGTAATTCTTGCATCCGTTACCCGGATCGGTGACGAGGATCGCCGGGCAGGCGGTGATGACGTACTGGCGCAGCGCCGTCAGGTTGTTGCGGATGCTGTCGTAGGTCGGCGAACTGAAGCTGCGGAACGGCTGAATGTCGGTACCGCTGAAGCCACCTGGCGTCTGCTCGAAGGTCAGCGGCAGCGTCGAGGCGTTGAGATTGAGCGGCAGCAGGAAGGCGTAGCGGTCGGAGAAGTTGCGCGTCGCATTGCGGTCGGTGAAGCGCCCACCGATCTGAATGTTGCGGATGAAGAAGTCGTCGAACTCGTAGGTCGCGTCGGCGCGACCTTGCCAGTCGCGGCCCGCCGAACGCTGGTTTTGCTCGTACAGGCCCTGGAAAAGGAAACCGTTCGGGCTGCTCTGGTTGAGCCCGGCGATGTTGAATTCGGGCACGTCGGTGTTGAAGGTGATCGTCGGGGTGCCCGCGAAGCGCCGGTCGACCGACTCGGTCGAACCGGTGAAGGTCGAGGTGGTGCGCGCGATGTCGGCGCTGAGCTTCAATGGCCCCTTGTCGTACTTGACCCCGCCCGCATACTGGAAGGTGTTGGTCTTGTTGTAGGTTCCGCCCTGGAAGGTGAAGATCGAATTGGGCTGGCCGACGACCGTGCCGCTGCGCACGAGGTTGGTGCCGGGGCGCAGGACGATATTGGTGTACGACGAGCCGCCGTAGAGCGGGGCCTCGATCAGCCGGTCGTCGATCTCGTTGCGGAAACCCTGCCAGAGGAAGTCGCCGTAGAATTCGAGCTCGGGTGACGGCTTCCACTGCACTGCCGCGTTGACCGAGGGCCGGACGCGGTTGCCCGAGCGGTAGAAGACGCGCTGAATGTCGGGAAGGCGCACGTTCTGGCCGTTGATGTTCGGCGTCGCGATGAAGTCGGTGTTCGACGGCTCGCTGTCGAGATAGGTCAGCGAGGTGTACGAGCCGTTGACGAGGATGCCGAACTCGCCCGCGCTGGTGTTCCAGCGCTTGGTCGCGAGGAGGTTGAAGTTCGGCGTGTACTTGTCGGCCTGGCGCGTGTGGAGGCCCCACACCGACCCGGCGAACTGGCCTTCCTCGAAGTCGAACGGGCGGCGCGAGCGGACGTTGACGACGCCTGCCAGGCCCGGCTCGACGAGGTCGGCGGTCGAGGTCTTGAAGACTTCGAGCGCGGCGATGTTCGCCGACGGAAAATCCTGCAGCGCGACGACGCGCGTCTCGGCGGTGAAGATCTCGCGGCCGTTGTAGGTCGTCGTATAGTCGGGCAGGCCGCGCACGAGGACGCGCGCCGCTTCGCCGCCCTGGCGATAGACCTGGACGCCCGGAATGCGCGCGGCGGTGTCGGACACCGACAGGTCGGGTAGCTTGCCGATGTCCTCGGCGACGACGCTGTCGACGATCTGCGGGGCCTTGCGTTTGAGCGCCTGCGCCGAGGCGAGTGCCTCGCGGAAACCCGTGACGACGATGTCGGTGTCGCCGGCGTCGGCGGTCTCGGCGGCGGCGGATGGAACAGCGGCGGGCGTCGCGGCAGGCGCGGTCTGCGCGATGCCCGGTGCGGCGAGACAGAGCGCGGCGAAAGAGACGGTGCTCCGCAGGATCAAGTTATGGCGCATGTCGAACTCCCCAAGTTGACGACCGCAGGCGCGGCTCTTGGACGCTCGATAGGGTCTTGTCCGGCACCGTTACAAGTCATTTATCTGATATATTCAGTCGGACCGTAAATTCCCGCTTTTGTGTTGCTTTGCTGCACGGTTCGGGGCGAACCTGTGCGTGCCGCAGCGAGCGAGGCGGGGAAGCGCAGCGGGGGGGGAAGCGGATTGACCGCAACGGAGAACGAGCGCGAAGGCATGAGCGGCGGGCGCAACCTGACCTACGGGCTGCTCGATCAGCTGGGGCGGGCGATCGTCGTCGGACGTTATGACGCTGCCGTCTTCCCGACCGAGGCAGCGCTGGCCAAACAATACGGGGTCAGCCGCTCGGTGACGCGTGAAGCCGTCAAAATGCTAACTGCAAAAGGTATTTTGACCGCTCGGCCGCGCAAGGGAACGACGGTTCAGCCGGCCGGGCAATGGAATTTGTTCGACCCCGACGTGCTGCGCTGGCTGCTCGAACGCAAGTTCTCCCCGGAATTGCTGCGCCACTTCAACGAGTTGCGGATCGCCATCGAGCCTGCGGCTGCAGCACTCGCGGCGCGTGCCGGCGCCCCGAAGACCGTCGCGGAAATCGCGGCGGGCTATACGCGCATGGTCGATGCGGCGGCGGGGCACGACGAGCCGCTTGCAGCCGACATCGCGTTCCACCTTGCGGTCCTGCGCGCTTCCGCGAACCCCTTCTACGCGCAGTTTCAGGATCTCGTGGCGACCGCGCTGCGCACATCGATCCGCTTCACCAGCGGCCTCGACGGCCACGCTGCCAGCCTGCCGCAACACCGCGCCGTCCTGACTGCGATTCAAGCGGGCGATGCCGACGCTGCCCGGCGCGCGATGGCGACGCTCATCGACGATGTCCTCGAGAAGATCGCGGTCGCCGAGGCCGTCGCGGCCTAGAGCATTTCCCCGAGCAATTCGTCGATGCGACGCTGCGCGTCGGCGAGTGCGCGATCCACGGGTTTGGCACCGCTGACTGCCGATTCGAGCTCCTCGCCGAGCGTCGACTGGATCGCCGACTGGCGCTGGACATAATCCGGCAGCTGGCCGCCGGTCGCGGCCATTGCGGCGATATCGGCGCGGTGCGGCAGCACCTTGAACGCAGGCAGGTCGAGCACCGCGCGGAACGCCGGCAGATGCCCGGTGCGCGTCCAGTCGAGGTTGTGCCTCGCCAGAAAGCCGAGGAAGCGCCCCATCGCCGCCATCTCCGCTGCACCGCGCTGGTGGCGCGGCACGACCCACGCATGCCCGTCGACGAACGCCGCGTCGTGGCCCCACAGGCGCGGATAGGGCAGCACGGCATAGCTCCGGTACAGCGGCCGCCCCGGCTTCGCCGCCTCTTCGTCGTACGGGCCGATCATCCACGTGCCGACGGGGAAGATGCCGCCCTGCCCGTTGGTGAAGCTCTGCGTCGCTGCCGAGAAATCCTGGTTCTTGGTCGTCAGGTTCTCGGCCTGCACCTGCCGCAGCAGCGCGACGATCGCCCGCGCCTTGGCGGTATCGATGACGGCATGCTTGGCGTCGGGGAAGATCACCGCGTCCTGCGCCATCAGGTAGGTATAAAGGTTGCGGACATGCGTCGCGGGGTCGTTGACCTGCGCCTGGATGAGATACGGCTTGCCCGTCGCGGCGCGGAACTGCCGCGCCTGCACCAGCAGTTCCTGCGGCGAGCGCGGCAGCACCGGCTGGCCGCCGCGCATCAGCCCCGCCCTGGCCATCAGCGCGGTATTGATGTGCCACAGCCCGCCGATCGTGTCCCACGGCATCGCATAGACGCGGCCCGCCTTGACGACGCCGCGCCGCCCGGCATCGGTGAAGTCCGCCGCGTGGATACCCTCGCGCGCCAGCAGGCCATCGAGCGGTTCGAGCAGGCCGAGGCCTTGATAGTCAGAGATCACCGACTGGTGCATGATGACGAGGTCGGGCGGGTCGCGCGCGGCGATCTGCGCCGACAGTTGCGGGTAGCCCGGCCACGCAACGACGTTGAGGCGGACACGGATATCGGAGTTCTCGGCGACGAAGCGGTTGATCAGCGTCGTCAGGATGCCGCACTCGCTCTCGGCGTGCGCGGTGTCGATGCTGTGCCCATAGACCGCGCCGCATTCGCCGAAGAAGCGCTGGACGACGATTTCGGGGCGCTTGTCGGTGCTCGCACAGCCGCCAAGAAGCAGCGCGAGGGCGAGCAGCCAGCCTTTCACCGGACCGCAGTCCCCGCCATCGCGCGCACGATCTGCTTCTGGAACAGCACGTAGACGACGAGAATCGGCACCGACGCGAACACCGCCTGCGCCATCAGGAAGCCCAGGCCGCTGGTCTGCGCATAGTTCATCTGCGACGACGCGAGCCCGACGGTCAGCGTGTAGCGATCGCTGGTCGTCGCCGAGATCAGCGGCCACCAATAGTCGTTCCACGCGCCGAGAAAGGTGAAGACGCCGAGCGTCGCCTGCGCGGGGATGGTCAGCGGCAGCAGCACGGTCAGGAACAGCTTGAGCCGCGACGCGCCGTCGAGCATCGCCGCCTCGTCGAGCTCGCGCGGGATGGCGCGGATATACTGCGTCATGAACAGCACGCCGAACGGCGCGACGAGACCCGGCAGGATCAGTCCCGGATAGCTGTTGTGCAGGCCGAGCCACGCGAACAGCTGGTGGCGCGGCAGGATCACCGCCTGCTCGGGGATTGCCAGCCCAACGACGACGAAGGCGAACAAGGTGCGCCGGAACGGAAACTCGAATCGCGCGAAGCCATAGCCAGCGAGACTGCACAGAACCAGCACGCCCGCCGTCGTGCCGAGCGCGACGATGCTGCTGTTGAGCAGCCAGCGCGGCACCAGCGAGCCGGCGAAGATCGCGCGGTAGTTATCGGCGGTGTACGGCACCGAAAAGGCGCTGGCGCTGTCGCGCAGCAGTTCAGCATTGCTCTTCAACGACAGCAGCAGCGTCCAGACCAGCGGCGCGACCATGATACCCGCACCGATCAGCAGCCCGATCAGCGCGGGGACGGACAGGCGGTCGGCACCCCGGCTCATCGGACGGGCTCGCGGCGCGCGACGAGCCAGTATTGCAGGCCGGTCAACGCGAGGACGAGGACGAACAGCACCTGCGCCGCGGCGGTGGCATAGCCCAGCTCCCAGCGCCCGAAGGCGACTTCGTAGATGAACAGCACGACGGGACGCGACGCGCCGCCCGGCCCGCCGCCCGTGAGCAGCTGTGCCTGCCCGAACAGCTGCAGCTGCCCTGCCGTCTGGAGCATGACGACGGTGACCAGCGTGCCGCGCAGCGACGGCAGGGTGACGCGGCGGAACACCGTCCAGCCGCGTGCGCCGTCGAGCGCAGCCGCTTCGTACAGGTCGTGCGGGATTTGCTGCAGCCCGGCGAGGAACAGCATCATCGGCAGGCCGAGGCACCACCAGATCGTCGTGATCGCGATTGCTGGAATGGTCAGCGCGGGATCGCTGAGAAACGGTAGCGGTGCGTAACCGAAGGCGGTCAGCAGCTTGGCGGCAAGCCCGCCGTCAGGCGTCAGCACGAAGCGCCAGATCAGCGTGACGATCGTCACCGACAGCACCGACGACGAAAAGAAGATGCCGCGAAACACCGCCGCCGAGCGTGCCGGGCGGTTGAGCGCCAGCGCCAGCGCGAGCGTGATCGCGGTCAGCACGGGCACGATCAGCAGCGTCAGTGCGAAGGTGTTGCCGAGCGACTGGTGGAACACCGGATCGGTCGCCAGCCGCGCGTAGTTGTCGAGCCCCGCCCAGCGCCGTGTACCGAACAGGTCGGCGCGGTGGAAACTGATGGCGATGCCCATGACCAGCGGGACGATGAGCAGGAAGACGTAGAGCGCGAGGAACGGCGCGACGAAGGCGAAGCCGGTCAAGCGCGCCGGTGCCGCGCGACCGTCGCCGGTCATGGGGCCGCGTCCGCGTGATGCGCCGTGCCGTCGCTGCCGAACACCGCCGCGGCGGCGCCGTCGATGCGCATCCCGATGCGGTCGCCGATACGGACGCCGCAGCCGCCGCCGTCGTGCGCGATGATGTCCTGCCCGTCGGCGAGGCGTGCATAGACGAAGCTGCGGTCGCCGAGGCGTTCGACCAGAATCGCCTCGGCCTGGACGCCGGTGTCGCCCGGCGCGACGCACGCGACTTGTTCGGGCCGCAGCCCGAGCTGGACGTTCGTGTCGTTCCCGAGGTGCGCGAAGGGCACGCGCGTCGCGACCACGCTGCCGTCGCCGAGGCGGACCTGCGCGAAGCCGTCCGCGTCCGTCGTCGCGGTGCCCGCCGCGAGCGTCATCGCCGGCGTGCCGACGAAGCGGGCGACGAAGCTGTTGGCGGGGCGCGCGTAGATCTCCATCGGCGTGCCGACCTGCTGAATACGGCGGTCGTTCATCACGACGATGCGGTCGGCGAGCGTCATCGCCTCGGCCTGGTCGTGGGTGACCATGATGAATGCCGCGTCGGTGCGCTGGCGCAGCTGCGCGAGTTCGACGCGCGTGCGGTTGCGCAGCGCCGCATCGAGATTCGACAGCGGCTCGTCGAGGAGGAACAGCGCGGGGTTCTTGATGATCGCGCGACCGATCGCGACGCGCTGGCGCTGGCCGCCCGACAGCTGCCCCGGCTTGCGGTCGAGCAGCGCCTCGATCTCGAGCGACTTCGCCGCGCCGGCGATGCGCGTCGCGATCTCGCCCGCCGGAACCTTCGCGTTGCGCAGGCCGAACGCCATGTTGTCGCGCACGCTCATGTGCGGATAGAGCGCGTAGTGCTGGAAGACCATCGCGACGTCGCGGTCGCCCGGCGCAAGTCCGTCGATACGCCGCTCGCCCAGCCGCACCTCGCCGCCGTCGAGGCTTTCGAGCCCCGCGATGATCCGCAGCAGGGTCGACTTGCCGCTGCCCGAAGGCCCGAGGAACGCGACGAATTCGTTCGCCGCCATCGTCAGCGAGACGCCGTCGAGGACCTGCGTCGCGCCATAGGCCTTGCGGACCTGGTCGAGGACGAGACTGGCTCCGGGGCTGCTCAAGCGCGGCTTTCTATTATCTGATAATTACCTTCGGCGAACCTCGCGGGGGCGTCAATAAGCGGGTTCGAGCAGGCCGCCGATCACATGATTCTGGATGACCGGTTCGAGGGTTTCAACGACTCGGCACGTCAGATGGTCGCGCACACGCGGCGGCAGCGCGTCGAGGTACCCGCGCGTCACCTGAAGGTCGTGGTGCGCCGCGTTGCCGCCGTCGGGCGCGTCGACACCGACAACGAACACCGGGCGCGCGCGGTCCGAACGGTTGGCGGTGCCGCGGTGAATGGTCAGCGCCGAGCGCGCCGACATGTCGCCGCGCCGGGGCAGCGCCGCGCGCGCCCGTTCGATGTAGCGCGGCCACAGCGCGCGGGGCGGGAACATGCCCTTGGCGCAGCCGTCGAAGCTGTCCCACTGCGTTCCCGGCGCGATCTCGAACGGGCCCATCTCGGGCACTGTATCGACAGCGGTCAGGTTGAACGCCAGGCTGTCGAGGCGGCGGCCCCGGCTGGTCGCTTCGGGAACCGCGAAGTCGCGGTGCCACGGCTGATCGGCGGCCCCTGGAAACGGAATGTCGAAGCCTGTCTCGACGATGCGATAGTCCGGCCCGAGCACCGCCTCGCAGACGGCGACGAACCACGGGTGCGTCGCGATCTCGACGAAGCCGCGAATCGTCTCGGGGCTGACTTCGACGTACCAGCGCTCTGGACCGCGCGGCAGCGCGCCGCCCGGGATCGCGATGGCCTTCGCGAACAGCGTCTCGATGTCCGCACGGAGCCGGTCCCCGAACTCCGCACCGAAGGCACCGGGACACGCGATGATGCCGTCGCCGTACAACCCGCGCAGGATATCCGCGGGTTCGAACTCGGAGGCCGGGAGGCTGTTCATCGGCGTCGATCCAGAATTATAAGATAAATAGCTTTTCATGCCGCGCACGTTCTGGCTAGGGGGCCAGAATGAGTTCCCTTCCAACCTTTTCCGTCGACGCCACCACCGAAGGCAGCGCGACCCGCATGACCGTCACCGGCGACGGCGTCACAAGACACTATTGTATCCCGAGCAACGAACGCGCCGACTACCGCATGTTCTTCGAGGCTCTCGCGGAAGATTTTGGGACGCGACGCGAGAATCTGCACAGCGGCGACCCGACGCAGACACGCGCGGCGGGCTGGGAGCCGCTGATCGTCGACAATCTCAGTCCGTTGACCACGGCGGGATACGGCGACCCGGCGGTGCTCAAGACCGACGGGGGCTACTTCCTGACGGCAACCTCGAACGATGCGCCCGACGCCTTTCCGATCCTGCGATCGGACGATCTCAAGACTTGGACGCACGAGGGCTTCGTCTTTCCATCGGGAACCACCCCGGCGTGGACCGCGAGCGGGCGCAAGGTCGGCGATTTCTGGGCTCCCGAGATGGCGCGCGTCGGTGACGAATACTGGCTGGTCTATACTGCGCGCGAGCATTCGCACGCGCTTGCCATCGGCCTCGCGCGCGCGCCGCATCCGACGGGACCCTGGATTGACCTCGGTAAGCCCCTGCTTAGCGGCTGGGCAATCGATACCACCGAGCAACCCGACGGAGCAGACCGTCCGTTACTCAGCGGCGGGGTCATCGACTCGCACATCTTCATCGACACGAATGGCGATCGTTATCTGTTCTGGAAGCGCGATTCGAACGGAATCTGGCCGCGCCCGCTTGCCGGACTGCTGCGCCGCAAGCCCGAACTGATCGAACGGCTGTTTACCAGCGATACCGACCGGCGCACGGGGGCATGGTCGGCGGCGATCCAGCCTTGGGCGAACACAAGGCGACCGATGGAGCGCTTTTTTCTCATGGGGCTGCTGATCGAGGCCGTGCTGGACAGCTGGGACCACGTCAAGACGGTGCTCGCCACCGACCCCGACGCGGCGATGATCGTCGCCGCGATGACGACGCCGATCCACGCACAGCGCCTCGACGAAAACGGTGCGCTCATTGGTGAGGATCGGCTGGTGCTCGTCAACGATCTCGGCTGGGAGGGTCATCTGATCGAGGGGCCGTGGGTGACGTATCAGCAGGGGCGCTACTGGCTGTTCTATGCGGGCAACGACTTCGGCACCCCCGCCTACGGCATCGGCGTCGCGGTCGCCGACCACCCGCTCGGGCCCTACGTAAAGCAGCCCGAGCCGCTGCTCAAGACGCGTGCCGACTGGTGGGCCCCGGGTCACGCCTCGGTCGCGCCGGGGCTCGATGGTACGCCGCAGTTGTTCTTCCACGCCTTCGCCCCCGGCACCGGGGGCTACAACGCCTTTCGCGCGCTGCTCACCACGCGGTTGCGCTTCACACCCGAGGGTGTCACGCTGAATGACGTCGCGCTTGACTAGGCGGCGACGAAATGCCCGGCGTCCGCGCTGGCCAAAGAGCGCGCAGACGCGCTCCACCACCTCATCGCGCTGGCGCAGGACGAACGCCTGACGATCTATGCGGTCATGCTTATTTCGTCGCGGTGATCCAGTCGTTCACCCGGCGTTCGAGGATCGGCAGCGGCTGCGACCCCGAGGCGACCGGCAGGTCGTGGAACCCCTTGATATCGTCGCTGGCGACCAAGCCAGCCTCTAACCTACCCTAATTTCTCGATTTTTTCAACCGTCAGCGCGCTTTGGCGAACGGGGTGGTGGTGCCGCTTAGGTGACTCGAACACCTGACCCCATCATTACGAATGATGTGCTCTACCGGCTGAGCTAAAGCGGCGTCTCCGGGAGGCGGGGCTGTAGCAGCGGTCGCGCGGGCTTACAAGCCGCGCAAGTTTGCGCGCGGCGCGCCGTTGAGCGGGGGGAGGAGTGCATCATGCGCCACCGCTCGCTTGCCCGGACTACCGACGCCGAGCCCTACTTCGAAATGCCGCCGCAACTGTCGGCGCGGCCCGAGCGGCGGCTGACCGCGCGGGCGCTGGCGGGCGGTGTCGACGGGCGATGCGAGCACGAGTTTCGCGCCAATGCGGTGACGTTGATGCCCGGCGCAGACATTGCGGTCGTCGCGGTCGGCGACGTGGTTGCCGCGACGTTCGGGCTGGGGACGGGGGGATTGCCGCCGCCGGTCGAAGGGACGCTGGCGCGACTGCTGCGCGATGCCTGCGCGGTGCTGCGTGTCGCGCCCGGCTCGTTGCCCTTCGAAGGCGTCGTGGCCACGCCGCGCGCCGCTTGCGTCATGCTGCGCGGCGTCCTGCTCCCGCTCGCGGACGGCGCACGCGTCGAGGCAGTGCTGAGCTGGAAGGCGGTGCTCGACGACGACGCGACCGCGCGCCTGCGCGCCGAGTTGCTCGCGACGCTGCGCCGCGCCGGACCGTCCACGACCGCATCGGACGTGTTCCGCCGCGACCCCGCAACGACCGGCCCGACCGTCGCTCGCCTTGCCGCTGTCACACGCGCGCCGCATAAGGCGCGCGGACCATAGTGGCGGAGTGCAGGGATGGCGACGACGACAGCGACGCCCCACGTCGATAGCGGCGCGGGGCCTGCAACCGCGAGTTTCGACAGCCGCTGCGGCGTCGCGCTCGCTGCCGCGCTGTTCGATAGCGCCCTGCCGGGCGAGGCCGAAGGCATCGCCGGCCCGGTTCGGGATGCCATCGTCGATTTCGTCGCGGCGGCGGCGGTGCGGCGGCCGTCGGGTCAGCCGGTGCTCGCGCTCGACACCGCGCCGGGGTCGCAGGCGAGTGCACGGCGTCGTCTCGCGCTGGCCATCGTCAACGACGACATGCCGTTTCTGGTCGATTCGGTGTCGGCGGCGATCACCGCAGCGGGGCTGGGCATCGACCGCCTGCTGCATCCGATCGTCGACGTGCGGCGCGACGGCGCGGGTGCGCTGATCGAGATCGTCGGTCTGGCACACGGTCCCCTCGCCGCGGACGTGACGCGCGAGTCGATCATCTACATCGAACTCGAACGCGCCTCGGCGAAGGCGCGCGGCGAACTTCTCGACGCGTTGCGCGGCGTGCTGGCCGATGTCCGCGCCGCCGTCGCCGACTGGCCGGCGATGCTGGCCATGCTGCGTGCCACGACGCGCGCGCTCGCCGAGAACCCGCCGCCGGTCGCGCCGCACGTCGCCGCCGAGGCCAATGCCTTTCTCGACTGGCTGGCGCAGGATAATTTCACGCTGCTCGGCGCGCGCCGCTATGCGCTGACGGGCGACCTCGACGATGCGGCGTTCGAGCCGGTGGCGGAGCCGGGGCTCGGGTTGCTGCGCGATCCCGCATACCCGCTGTGGGACGGCGCGACCGCCGACGCGCCGCCGCAGGCGCGCCGCCTGCTCCGGTCGCCCGAACCGCTCCTGATCACCAAGGCCGGCGCGGTCTCTACCGTCCACCGGCGGGTCAATGCCGACCTGATCGCGGCCAAAGGCTTCGACCACGCGGGGCGCGTGGTTGCCGAGACGCGCTTCGTCGGGTTGTTCACGTCGTCGGCGTTGCAGACCTCGCCACGCCTCGTGCCGTTGCTGCGCCGCAAAGTCGCCGAGGTCATCGACGCGCTCGGCTTCGCCAAAGGCGGGCATACCGGCAAGGCGCTGATCCATGTCCTCGAGGCCTTTCCGCGCGAGGAATTGTTCGAGGCGGCGCCCGAGCGGCTGCGGACGATGGCGCTCGGCCTGCTGTCGCTGCTCGACCGTCCGCGCCCCAAGCTGTTCGCGCGTGGCGATCCGTTCGGGCGCTTCGTCTCGGTGCTCGTCTACGTGCCGCGCGACGCGTACAACAGCGGCATCCGCGAGAGCGTCGGCGCGATGCTCGGCAAGGCGCTCGGCGGCACGGTGGCGCGCTACGACGTCGAACTGCGCGCCGAGGGCCTCGCGCGCGTTCACTACACGATTGACGTTTCGGGCGACGTTTCCGGCCGCGCCTTCGACGAGGCCGACCTGGACGCGCGTCTCAACGCGCTGGTGCGCGGCTGGGACGAGGCGCTCGAAACCGCGCTCGTCGAGGCGACGGGCGGTACGCGCGCGGCACGGCTGTCACTGACCTATGGCCGGACCTTCTCGGCAAGCTACCGCGCCCAGTACACGCCTGCCGAAGCTGCCGCCGACATCATCCTGCTCTCGGGTCTCGAAAACGAGGGCCAGCGCGCGGTCGACCTCTATCGCCGCGACGGCGATGCGCCGAACCAGCTGCGCCTCAAGATCTACCGCCTCGGCCAGATCATCGCGCTCAGCGACGCGGTGCCGGTGCTCGAGAATTTCGGGCTGCGGGTGATCGAGGAATTCCCCTTCGACCTCGCGGGTGGCAGGCTCGGCTGGATTCACGACTTCCTGCTCGAAGCGCCGGCCGGCGCCGAGATCGACCTCGACGACCTTCAGCGCCGTGTCGAGCCCGCGCTGCGCGAGGTGCTGATCGGCGCGCAGGAGAACGACCCCTTCAATGCGCTGGTGCTCGGCGCGGGGCTCGATACCGAGACCGTCGGCTGGCTGCGCGCCTATTTCCGGTATCTGCGCCAAACCGGCGTGGCATACGGCCAGCAGACCGTCGTCGATGCGCTGCGGCGCTACCCGGCGCTGACCCGCGACCTGATCGGGCTGTTCCGCGCGCGTTTCACCCCCGCCGCCGAGGGGCTTGAACCCGACGCCGCGACGAGCGCGCGCGACGACGCCGAACACGACGTCAAGACGCGCCTCGAGGACAGTCTCGCCGCCGTGACCGCGATCGACGACGACCGCATCCTGCGCCTCTACCGCAGCGTCATCATGGCGACGCTGCGCACCAACGCTTTCGTACCGCATGGCCCCGAAGCACTCGCGTTCAAGCTCGACAGCCGCAAGGTCCCCGACCTGCCGCCGCCGGTGCCGTACCGCGAGATCTGGGTGTTCAGCAGCCGCGTCGAGGGTATCCACCTTCGTGCCGGGCCGATCGCGCGCGGGGGCTTGCGCTGGTCCGACCGCCGCGACGATTTCCGCACCGAGGTGCTGGGGCTGGTCAAGGCGCAGAAGGTCAAGAACACCGTCATCGTCCCGACCGGCTCGAAGGGTGGCTTCTACCCCAAGCAGCTGCCGAGCCCCGCCAACCGCGATGCGTGGCTGGCCGAAGGCACCGAGGCGTATCGTATCTACATCCGCGCCCTGCTGTCGGTGACCGACAACCTCGACGCGGCGGGGAAGGTCCTGCCGCCTGAGCACGTCGTCTGCCGCGATGCCCCCGACCCCTATCTCGTGGTCGCTGCCGACAAGGGCACCGCGACCTTCTCCGACATCGCCAACGCGATCTCGCTCGATCACAAATTCTGGCTCGGCGATGCCTTCGCCAGCGGCGGCAAGAACGGCTACGATCACAAGGCGATGGCGATCACCGCCAAGGGCGCATGGATTTCGGTGACGCGGCACTTCCGCGAACTGGGCGTCGATGTGCAGGCCGATCTGATCAGCACCGTCGGCTGCGGCGACATGTCGGGCGACGTGTTCGGCAACGGCATGCTGCTGTCGAAGACCATCCTGCTGCTCGCGGCGTTCGACCACCGCCACATCTTCCTCGACCCCGCGCCCGAGGCGGCGGTCAGCTTCGCCGAGCGCGCGCGGATGTTCGCGCTGCCGCGCTCGTCGTGGGACGATTACGACAAGGCGCTGATTTCGAAGGGCGGCGGCGTGTTTTCGCGGACGCAGAAATCGATCCCGATCAGCCCCGAGGTCAAGGCCGCGCTCGGCATCGCGGCCGACGAACTGTCGCCCGACGCGCTGATCGTCGCGATCCTCGAGGCGAAGGTCGACCTGCTGTGGTTCGGCGGCATCGGCACCTATGTGAAGGCCACGACCGAGAGCAACGCCGACGCCGGCGACCGCGCCAACGACGCGCACCGCGTCAACGGTGCGCAAGTCGGCGCGAAGGTCGTCGGCGAGGGGGCCAATCTCGCGCTGACGCAGGCCGGGCGCCTCGAATTCGCGCTCGCCGGGGGCCGCCTCAACACCGATTTCATCGACAATTCGGCGGGCGTCGACTGCTCCGACAACGAGGTCAACATCAAGATCGCCTTGAACGGCGAGGTCGCCGCCGGGCGGCTCGACGAGGCGGGGCGCGACGCGCTGCTCGTCGAGATGTCCCCCGAATTGGCGGCGCTGGTGCTGCGCGACAACACCCTCCAGACGCAGGCGCTGAGCATTGCCGAGCGCGGCGGCGCGGCGGCGCTGCCCGGGCATATCCGGCTGATCGAGGCGCTCGAGGATGGTCCCGCGCAGCTCGACCGCGCGGTCGAAGGCCTCGCGTCGGACGAAGCGCTGGCGCAGCGCGGGCGCGGCGGCGGGCATCTCGAGCGCCCCGAACTCGCGGTCGTCATGGCCTATGCCAAGATGGCGGTGTACGACGTGCTGGTGACGAGCGCGTTGTGCGACGACGCGCTGCTCGCCGCCGACCTCCACATGGCCTTCCCCAGGGCAATGCAGGAACGCTTTCCGGCCGCGATTGACGGCCACCGCCTGCGCCGCGAATTGATCGCCACCAAGCTCGCCAACGCGCTGATCAACCGCGGCGGGCTGACGATGCCCTTCGAGCTGGCGGAGGAGATGGGCGTCGGGCTCGCCGAGGTCGCCAGCGCCTTCGTCGCGGCGCGCGCGCTGTTCGATTTCCGCGACCTGTGGGCGGCGATCGAGGCGGCCGACGTGCCCGGTCCTGTGGCGCTCGACCTGCACGTCGATGCCGTTGCGGTGCTGCGGACGCAGATGGGCGACCTGCTGCGCTCGGGCGGCGGGCTGCTGCCTTCCGAACTCGTCGCGCGGCTCAAGCCGGGGGTGGCGCGGCTCGGTATCGGGGTGTTCGACCTGTTGCGCCCCGAGCCGCGCGCGCAGCTCGAACGCGCGCGCGCGCGGCTGACCGGCTGGGGCACGCCCGCCGACATCGCCGACCGGCTGCTGACCATCGAGGCGCTCGACGGCGCGGTCGGCGTCGGGCTGCTGGCGGCCGACCTCGGTCTCGACGAGGCGGCGGCGGCGATGGCCTATACCCGGCTGGGCGAGACGCTTGGCCTAGACTGGGCCAAGGGTGCCGCTGCCGCGCTGTCGCCGACCGATCCGTGGGAGCGGCTGTTGCAGGCGGGGCTCGAACGCGAGTTCGAGCAGCTGCGGCTCGAGCTGCTGCGCCGGATCGTACCGGGCGGCGGCGACCCGGTGGCGGCGGTCGATGGCTGGCTGCGCGCGAACGCCGGGCGGGTCGAACGCATCGCCGCACCGGTGGCGCGAGCGCGGGCGAGCGGCGGCGTGACGACGGCGATGCTGGCGCACCTTGCGAGCACGGCGCGCGCGGGGCTAGTCTAGGCGCTGGCCAACAGAGGAGAGCCGCCGGTGCGAGCATTGCAATCGTTGCTCCTGACGTCGGCAGCGATCGCGGGCGTCGCCATGCCAGCCGTCGCCGCGACGACAACCGAACGCTATTGTCTGATTACCGACGTCACGGCCTTTGAGAACCGTGTCCATATCCGGTGCACGCAACCGCCGACGCCGTCGACGGGTAACAGTTCGAGCAGCGCAGCCGAGGCGAAACTCGACAAATTTCTGTATGATCAGACGCCATATTTTGCGGTCGAGTCGAGCACGCCCCTCGCTGGCCACGTCGCAACTCTGGGGGCCGCCGCCATGCAGACGGGCATGGTCGTCAGGATTGTGTTCAGGACAGATTCCTCGCTCAATCCCGTCGGGTGCCAGAAGAACGACTGCCGTCGGCTGCTGTCGTTCTGGATGATAAAGTAAAGTAGCGACACGGTCTGGGCGGCGATGCCGAGACTAGGAGTGCAGATCAATCTTCAGGCATCGCCGCGATCCACGCCTCGATCAGCGTGACGCCTTCGGCATGCGTCACCGTCCGGCCGAACTGCGGCATCATCACCCCCGGTTCGTCGGACTTCATGCGATGCACGAGGATCGACGCCTCGGGATGGCCCGGCGCAATCGCGAACGCCAGCCCGCCCGAACCGCGCCCCGCCGCAACCGGGCGTTTGCCGACGCCGAGCACGGCGGGGTCGGTTTCCTCGAGGTCGAGATACAGGCCCGAATTCGACGCAAAGCCGGCGCGGCTGTGGCAGTGCGCGCAGTTGCCGTCGAGATAGGCCCGTGCGCGGGCCTGGAGGGGGGCTGTGGCGTCATCCCAGCGGGGCGTGGCGTGTACCAGCGGGGATGGCGGCGCGGCGCTCAGCAGGCCTCCCTGGCTCCAATGCGCCAATTGGTTCTCGCCCCCAAGGCTACCATTGAGGTTGCGTGCCTTCGGCCCGATCGGCGTCACCGCATCGCCAGCGAGGTGGCATTGCTTGCACTGATTGACGTTGGGCACGGTGTAATCGATCGCGCGGCCCTGGTACGAGACCGCGACCCGCGCGCCGACGCGCACCAGCCGCGCCTCGGTCTGCGCGCCGTTCCAGACATAGGTGTTGGGCACCCAGCCATCGGCCTTGCGGATTAGCAGCCGCGTCTCGACGAAGCGCTCGCGGGCCGCCGCCGGGTAAGCGAAGGTCTTGATCAGCACGGTACCGACCGGGAAATCGAGGACGCCGACCGATGTGTACTTCGCGGCGGTCCCCGGCGGCATGAACACCAGCCGATGCTTTTCGGCATAGTCGCTGAACAGTGGCGTGTTGAGCGCGTAGGGCGTCAGCCCCGCATTCGGGGTCCGCGCGCTCGCGTCGGTAAACAGCCGGTACGCGGCGAGGGTCGGCGCCGGGTCGGGCGCGAGCACCAGCGCGAGGTCGACCGGCGGTGGGCTTGGCGCGAAACCGGCGAGTGCTGCCCAGGCCGCGAGGACTGTGCTGAGCCTCATCGCACCGCCGTCGCGGCACCCACGCTCGCCCGCGCCAGCTGCGCGGCAGGCAACACGATCGCCGCCGGTTCGGGCAGCGCCGCGCCGGTATAGGGCGCAGCCAGCGTCGGCCGCGCCGCGCTGACCGGCGTGCCCTGCGTTACCAGACCGAGCGTCAGCATCGGGCCGTCCGCGACCGCGAGGCCGAGGGGCGCGCCGACCATCTCGCCGCCGGGAACCTTGAACCCCGTCACCCCGTCCCACATCACCGGCGGCAGCGTACCGCCGACCGCCGCCGCCAGTTCCTTGCCGCCCTCGAACGCCGGGGCGAAGCCGTTCCGGCCGAAGCGGTTGCCGTGCACCGCGACGGCGCGCGGCAGCGGGTTGTAGCTCGCATCGGTGAAGGCGCTGCGATAGCTCACCAGCATCACCGCCGACCCGCCATTGCCGTCGATGCGGTTGTCGAAGACGTGGACGTCGCGGTTCGCCATGACCATGATCCCCGTCCCCGTCGGCACCTGCGCGACGATGTTGCCCTTCGCGGCGAAATTCGGCGTGTCGTTGGCGACGACCTCGTTGTTGAACACCCGGATCGAGTGGCCGCCCATTTGCGGCAGGCCGGGGAGATCGAACACCAGTATGCCCCCGGCGTTGCGCGTCGCGGTGTTGCAGAACACGTCGGCGTCGTAGCTGTTCTCGATCTCGATGCCCGCGACGTTGAATTCGGCGCGACTGTCGCGGACGACGATGTTCTTCGACTGGCCGACGTAGATGCCCGCGTCGGACGCCCCGCGCACCGTGACACGGTCGATGAGTACGTCGGTCGAGCTGACCGGGTAGACGCCGTACGCGCCATTGGTTTCCTTCGGCGTACCAGTCCATTCGACGCGCAGGCGGACGAAGCTGATGCCCTTCGCGCCCTTCGCCTTGATGCCGTTGCCCTTGGCGTTCTCGACGCCGAAGTCGCGCAGCAGCACGTCGTTCGAGGTCACCAGCAGCCCCTCGCCCGCGCCCTTCTGGCCATCGAACGACAGCACCGAGCGGGTCGCACCGGCGCCCGCCACCGTGACCCCCGCGACGTCGAGCGACAGCCCCTCGGTCAAGGCGAAACGTCCGGCGCCGAGCCGTACCGTGTCGCCGGGCCGTGCGTCGATCAGCGCCGCCTGCAGCCGCGCCTGCGCACCCGCGCCGGGCGCGACGTCGAGCGTTCGCGCGGCGACCGGCGCAGCGACCAGCAACAGCATGACGATGGTGGCACGCATCCGATTTCTCCTGGCAGGCTCTCGCTATCCGACTCTAGCGCCCGGCGACGCCGTGTCGAGCGGCAGTGCAGATGCAACCGAACTGGAGGCAATTGCGTAACTTGGCACCGGCGTTCGTCGACCGGGCGCGCGGTCTGCCAAACTTTGTTAAAGTTTTCGGTGCATATCAAGTTCGCCTGACCTCAGCGAGCGCGCGACCCTGGCAATGTCGCGCAAAGTCCTGAAACTCCCGGGGGGGAGTGCAGGTGTGACGTCGGCGCGCCGTTAATTGGGCGGTGCGCGCAGGGGCAAGGGGCCACGGTTACAGACATGGCGACGCGGTACGGCGAGCACTCGGAGCGTATGATGGCGGCGGTCGCGATCGCGACCGTGCCGGCCAACGACTCCGATCGGCGGCGCGCGGCCGGAATGCCGCACGAGCTGGCGCGGATGTTCGCCAACGGGGTCGTCGGGGTGGTGCGCGGCAGCATCGCCTACGGTCCGACATGGGCCAACGATCGCTTCCTCGCGATGTCGGGATACGACCGTAGCGATATCGAGGGGTGCGGGCTCGACTGGGACGCGATGACCCCGGACGAATGGGCGGCCGAGGATAGCGCGCGCCTCGCTGCGGCGCGCGTCGTCGGCTATTCGGAGACCTACGAGAAAGAATTCTGGCGCAAGGACGGCAGCCGCTGGCCGGTCATCGTCGGCTTCACCATCGACAGTGCCGACAGCGACCTCGTCACCGTGTTCGTCATCGACCTGACGGCATCCAAGCGCGCCGAGACGGCACGACGCGATGTCGACCGGCTTTATGCCCGTTTCTTCGAGGTCTCTAACGTAGCATTCTGGACCGCCGACGCGGCGGGCCGCGTCGCCTTTGTCAGCCGGACGACCGCCGACCGGCTGGGCACCGATGCCGAACTCGACAGTGCCGAGGCGCAGGCGGCACTGATCCACCCCGACGACCGCGCCTTTGCCGTCGCCACCTGGACGCGCTCGATGGCGGAGGGGACGGCCTACGACATCGAAGTCCGCGCGCGCGGCATGGACGGCGCGCCGTACCGCTGGACGCGCCTGCAAGCGTTTCCCGACCACGCCGACGGCCGGATCGTCGGCTGGTACGGCACCAGCGACGACGTCCACGAGCGCCGCGCGGCGACCGAAGCGCTGATCGAAAGCGAGGCGCGCTTCAAGACCCTCGCCGACGATATTCCCGTGATGGTCTGGCTGACCGACGCACGCGGGCGATCGACCTATCAATCGAAGGGTTGGTACGAGCTGACCGGGCAGACCGAAGCTGAAGCGGTCGATCGCGGCTGGATGAAGACGATCCACCCCGACGATGTCGGCGGTCTCGCGCCGGTGAGCGAGTTCTTCCAGCGGCGGCAGCCCTTCGATCTCGATTTCCGCGTGCGGGCGCACGACGGCAGCTATCGCTGGCTGCACAGTGCGGGCCGGGCGCGCCTCGACAGCGCGGGCGAACTCATCGGCTATGCCGGCTCGCTGACCGACATCCACGCGCGCAAGGTCGCCGAGCAGGCGCTGTCGGCGATGCAGCAACGCCTGTCGCGCGCCCTCGACGGCACCGGCGTCGGCGTCTGGGAATGGGATGCGGCGACCGACACCGTGATGATCAGCGGCAGCGCCCTGCATATCTCGGGGTTTCGCGATACCGATGTCGATTATATCCCGATCGACTACCACCGGATGGTCCACCGCGACGATACCGAACGCTTCTTCAAGGCGATGGCCGATTACGTTGCGGGTCATACGACCGAATTCGCGGTCGAGATGCGCATTCGTACCAAGGACGGTGGCTGGGTCTGGGTCCTCGACCGCGGCACGGCTCTCGAGCGGAACGCCGAGGGTCGCGCGCTGCGCATGGTCGGGACGCTGACCAATATCGAGGACGCCAAGCGCGCCGAGGCGGAGCTGCGCTGGACGGTTGAGCACGACGCCCTGACCGGGCTGGCCAATCGCACCCGGTTCAATACGCGGCTCGACGAGGCGCTGCTTGCCGCCGGTGACGGGAATTGCGTCGCGCTGGCGCTGCTCGACATCGACGACTTCAAGGCGGTCAACGATCTGCTTGGCCATGCCGCCGGCGACGCCCTGCTGGTCGTCCTGGCCAAGCGTCTGCGCGACTTTGCCTATCCACACGAGACCGTGGCGCGGCTCGGCGGCGACGAGTTCACCGTGCTGATACCCGACTGCCGCGATGGGCCGAGCGTGCTGGCACGGCTTGAAAATTTGCGCACGCAACTCGCGCAGCCGTTCGTCCACGACGGCCGGACGCTGACCTGCCGGTCGAGCATTGGCGTGACATTGGCCCCCTATCATGGGCGCGACGCCTCGGCCCTGCTCAAGAACGCCGATATCGCGATGTATAGCTCCAAGGGTCTCAGGCGCGGCGCGGTGACGATGTTCGAGCCGGCGCTCGGCGCGCAGGTGCGCCGCGACGCCGCCGCACTCGGCAGCCTGCGCGAAGCGCTTGACGCGGGGCGGGTCAAGCCGTGCTACCAGCCCGTAGTCCGCATCGTCAGCGGCGCGGTCATCGGCTGCGAGGCGCTGGCGCATATCGTCAGTCCCGCCGGGGCCATCGCGCCGCTCGATGCCAGCTTCGCAGGTGACGACGCCGACCTCGCGGTGCGCCTCGGCGATTCGATGCTCGATGCGGTGCTCGGCGACCTGCGCGACTGGCGCGCGGCGGGGCTGGTCACGGGCCGCGTCGGGATCAACGTCTCGTCGGCCGAACTGCGGCGGGGCGACTATGCGGAACGACTGCTCGCGCGCCTCGCGCATTTCGGCCTGCCGCCCAATCTGCTCCGCGTCGAAGTCGTCGAGACGGTGTTGCTTGGACGCGGTGCCGACCGCAGCGCGGCGGCGCTGGCGGCGCTCAGCACGGCGGGGGTGTGCATCACCCTCGATGCCTTCGGCACCGGCTACGCCTCGCTGACCCACCTGACGCGGCTGACGCTCGGCGCGATCAAGATCGACCGCAGCTTCGTGCAGGCCGTGACGACGAGCGGCGGTCTGGCGATCGTCAGCGCGATCACCGGTCTCGGGGCGAGCCTCGGCCTCGCGGTCATCGCCGACGGGATCGCCGACGCGGCGCAGGCCGACGCCCTCGCCGGTCTCGGCTGTGCCTTCGGACAAGGAGATGTCTTCCACCGCGCGCTCCGGCCGCACGACGCGGCAGCGGTGTTTGCGTGCCGCCACGCGCAGCCCCTTGGTGCATTCGGCGCGACCGCCTAGGCTGCTCGCGTACGGGCTCAGGGGGCGGCATGGCGGGACGGCGGAGCGACGGGCGCAAGACACAGATCGTCGTCGTTGGCGGCGGCGCCGGGGGGCTCGAGCTCGTCGCCAAGCTCGGCGCGAACCTGTCGCGTACCGACTTCGACATCATCCTCGTCGACCCTAACCCGACCCACATCTGGAAGCCGCTGCTCCACGAGGTCGCGGCGGGATCGCTCGACGCCAATCTCGACGAGGTCGGCTATCGCAGCCACGCCTATCGCTGGGGCTACCGCTACTTCGACGGGGCGCTCGAAGACATCGACCGCGACGCCGGCCAGATCATCGTCGCACCCATCGTCGACGAGGACGGGCAGGAGGTCATCGGACGCCATCGCATCCGCTTCGATTATCTCGTCCTCGCAATCGGCTCGGTGTCGAACGACTTCGGCACGCCCGGGGTACGCGAGCACACGCTGGCGCTCGACACGCGCGCCGAGGCCGACCGCTTCCGCCGCCGCCTGCTCAACCAGTGTCTGCGCGTGTCGCGCGCGATGACCGCCGACCCGGCGAGCGACGCGCAGGCCCGCGTCGCCATCGTCGGCGGCGGCGCGACGGGGGTCGAACTATCCGCCGAACTCTACAGCGCCGCCGATGCGCTCGGCTTCTACGGGCTCGAGGTGTTCGACAGTTCGCGGCTACAGGTGACGCTGATCGAGGCGGGACCGCGCCTGCTCCCGGCATTGCCCGAGAAGCTCGCAGCGGCCGCGACCGCCGAACTCGAAGCGCTCGGCGTGCGTGTGCTGACCGGTACGCAGGTCGTCGAGGCGACCGCCGACGCGATCATCACCAAGGACGGCGAGACGATCCCCGCCGATCTCAAGGTCTGGGCAGCGGGGGTCAAGGGCGCGGATTTCCTCAAGGATATCGCGGGATTGGAGACGACGCGCGGCAACCAGCTGGTCGTGCTACCGACGCTGCAAACGACGCGCGACCCGCGCATCTTCGCGATCGGCGACTGTGCCAGTTTTATCCCCGCGCCCGGCGAGCGCCCCGTCCCGCCGCGCGCCCAGGCGGCGCATCAGATGGCGACGACGGCGTACAAGAATCTGCGCGCGCTGATCGACGGCAAGCCGCTGCGCCCGTTCGTCTACAAGGATAATGGCTCGCTGGTCAGTCTCGCCAAGTACACGACGGTGGGCAGCCTGATGGGCAACCTCGTCGGCGGTCGCATGGCGATCGAGGGGCGGCTGGCGCGGCTGGTCTATACGTCGCTGTACCGCATGCACCTGCTGGCGATCCACGGCTGGGCAAAGGGGCTGTCGCTGCTGGTGGTCGGCCACGTCAACCAGGTCGTGCGGCCGAAGCTGAAGCTGCACTGAGCTGCACTGAGGGGTATCATCCCGGCTCGCGCGCCGCGCGGCTCGCGACCAGCGCGTCGATGTCGGCATCCGCAAACCCCGCCTCCGCCAGCACCGCGCGCGTATGCTCGCCGAGCCGCGGCGGGTAGCGCAGCGGCGGACGTACGCCGTCGAAGCGCACCGGCACGCCGGGATAACGCAGCGTCCCCGCCGGATCGGGGAGTTCCTCGAAGAAGCCCGTCGCGGCGAGTTGCGGGTCGTCGAGCAGATCCTCGAGCGTCGCCATCGGCGCGGCGGGGATCTGCAGGCGTTCGAGCGTAGCCACCCAGTCGGCGGTCGTCCGCGTCGCGATGACCTCGCCCGCAAACGCGTACAGCGCGGCGATGTTGACCGTGCGCACTGCCACATCGGCGAAGCGCGGGTCGGTCGCCAGATCGGGCCGCCCGGCCTCGGCGAAGAACGCCCGCCAGTGCGCGTCGGTATAGGGCATCGTGCACAGGTACCCGTCGCTGGTCGGCAGCGGGCGCCGCCACGGCGCCATCGCGCGAGCATACCCCATCGTCCCGCGCGCGGGCACGAACTGCTCGCCGTAGAGATGCTCGACGAGATTGAACGCGACGACGCTCTCGAACATCGGGATCTCGACGAAGCCGCCCTGCCCGGTTGCGTTGCGGCGCACGAGCGCCGCGAGAATGGCGATCGCGGCGGTCAGTCCGCTGACCTTGTCGGCGTTGATGCCGGGGAAATAGGCAGGCGTTCCCCCCTGCCGTGACATCAGGTCGGCGATCCCCGTCATGCCCTGAATGACGTCGTCATAGGCCGGCTTGCCCGCATACGGCCCGCCGTCGGCAAAGCCGTGCAGCCCCGCGAAGACGAGGCGCGGGTTGCGCGCCAGCAGCGTCGCGGGATCGAGGCCGAGCTTCGCCAGCTTCTGGGGGCGGATCGAGTGCAGAAGGACATCCGCCCCATCGACCAGACGGAGCAGCGCGTCGCGTCCGGTTGGGTCCGACAGATCGAGGACGATCGACCGCTTCGAGCGGTTCACCCCGAGGAAGATCGCCGACATGCCGCGCTCGTGTGCCGGCCCGGTGTAGCGCGTGCTGCACCCGCCGGGCGCCTCGACCTTGACGACATCGGCACCGAGGTCGGCGAGCCACTGGCCCGCATAGGGCGCGAACACCACCGAGCCGAGGTCGAGAACCTTGATCCCGGCGAGTGGTAGTGCGGCGGGGAGCGGTTCGCTGCTCAAAGCCCCGACATCATGCCCTTGAGACGGCCGGCGAGCAGCTTGATGCGGTCCGCCGCCTCGCCGAAGGTCTGACCGTTGGTCTTGTCCCCTTCGGCAAACGCCTCGCGCGCGGCGTCCATGTACGACTCGCCGTCGTCCTCAAGCGCCGACAGCACGATCTCGGCCTCGTCTTCGGTCAGCGTCAGGGTTATGGTGTCGGACATCGTCGGCCTCGCATGCAGGATTGGGGCGCCGTGTAGCCAGCACGGCTGCGGCGGGCAAGGCGGGAGCCTAGCTGCGGTCGTCGCCGCCGAACGCGCTGCCCAAAATGCCACCGAGCGCTGCGGCGGCGATGCCGCCGCCCAGCGCGTTGCCGCCGCCGCTGCTGCGCTCGCCCGAGGGTAGATGGCGCGCGATTTCCTCGGCCAAATTCATGATCGGCATCGACTGGAGCCAGATTCTGCCGGGTCCGGTCAGCGTCGCAAGGAACAGTCCGTCGCCGCCGAACAGGATATTGCGGAAACCGCGCATCAGTTGGATGTCGGTGTCGACCGATGGCTCCTGAATGCCGATATGTCCGGCGTGGACGCGCAGCCGCTCGCCGGGGGCCAGCGTCTTCTCGACGACCTCGCCCGACAGGTCGAGGAACACGGTGCCCGGCCCGGTGACGCGTTGCAGGATGAAGCCCTCGCCCGCGAACAGCCCCGCGCCGAAACGCTGCTGGAACGCAATGTCGAGCGTCACCGACTTCTCGGCGACGAGGAAGGTCTCCTTGCGGCAGATCAGCGACTCGCCGGGGGCGAGCGTCATCGGCACGATCTGGCCCGGGAAGCGCGGCGCGAAGGCGACATGGCCCGGCCCGCCCTCGGCGCGGTAATCGGTGACGAACAGCCCACCGCCCCCCGCCATGCGCTTAAGCCCCGCGAACAGCCCGCCGCCGGTGTGCGTGTCCATCTCGATGGCGTCGTTCATCCACGCCATGCTGTGCGTCTGGCTGTAGATCGCCTCGCCGGGCGCGAGGTCGATCGCCACTGTCTGCATGGTGGTGCCGGAGATTTCGTAGCGCATCGGATTGCCTCGCTCGCTCGATCTTGGTGACACCCAATTGTACCGTCATTCCGGCGAAGGCCGAAAGCCGGTTTCCCCGCATCGCTATAGCGCGCAACTTTCAGCCTGTGACCGAAAGCAGTTTCTAGCGTGGCGGTGAACGAAAATCGTCACTAGTGCGTCCGCGTCAACGCCCGCATCGCCCGGTCCAGACCCTCCAGCGTCAGCGGATACATGCGGTCCTTCATCGCGCTTTTGATCATCTGGATCGACTGGGCGTGACCCCAGCTTGCCTCGGGGATGGGGTTGAGCCACGCCGCCGAGTGGTAGACGTCGAGCATTCGCCCCAGCCAGACGTCGCCCGCTTCCTCGTTCCAATGCTCGACCGAGCCGCCGGGATAGTTGATCTCGTACGGGCTCATCGACGCGTCGCCGACGAACACCAGCTTGTAATCGTGGGGGAACTTGTGAAGCAGATCCATCGTCGGCGTGCGCTCCGACCAGCGCCGCTTGTTGTCCTGCCACAGCGCCTCGTACGGGCAGTTGTGGAAGTAGAAGAACTCGAGGTGCTTGAATTCGGACTTCGCCGCCGAAAACAGCTCTTCGCAGAGCTTGATATGCGGGTCCATCGACCCGCCGACATCGAGCATCAGCAGCAGCTTGACCGCATTGTGCCGCTCGGGGCGCATGACGATGTCGAGATAGGCCTTCTTCGCGGTGCCGTTGACCGTCGCGTCGAGGTCGAGCTCGTCCGCCGCACCGTCGCGCGCGAACTTGCGCAGGCGGCGCAGCGCGACCTTGATGTTGCGCGTGCCGAGTTCGACCGATGAGTCGAGGTTCTTGAACTCGCGCTTGTCCCAGACCTTGACCGCCGAGTTCTTGCGATTGCCGTCCTGCCCGATGCGGACGCCCTCCGGGTGCGAGCCATACGCGCCGAAGGGCGACTTGCCGCCGGTGCCGATCCACTTGTTGCCGCCCTGGTGGCGTTCCTTCTGCTCCTCGAGGCGTTGCTTCAACGTCTCCATGAGCTTGTCCCAGCCGAGTTTCTGCAGCTCGGCCATCTCCTCGGCGCTGAGGTTGAGTTCGGCGACGCGCCGCAGCCACTCCTCGGGGATTTCCACGGCGCCGGTCTCGATCGTCGTCTCGAGTCCCTTGAAGACCTTGGCGAAGACCTGATCGAAGCGGTCGAGCAGGCCTTCGTCCTTCACGTACGTCGCGCGCGCGAGATAGTAGAAATCGTCGATGTTGCGGTCGATGACATCGGCCTGCAGCGCCGCGAGCAGCGTCAGATGCTCCTTGGTCGACGCGGGGATCTTCGCGGCGCGGAGTTCGTCGAGGAAGTTCAGGAACATCGACTACTCCGCAGCTTCGGCTTCAGGCAAATTCTGCCCCAGCAGCCGCAGCACCTGCGCTGCCGAATCGAGGATGTGCGTGCCCGGGCCGAACACCGCTGCGACGCCGGCCGCGTAGAGCGCCTCGTAATCGCCTGCCGGGATGACGCCGCCGACGACGACGCGGATGTCGGGGCGGCCCGCCTCGCGGAGTTGTGTCACCAGTTCGGGCAGCAACGTCAGGTGCGCCCCCGCCAGCGACGACGCGCCGACGACGTCGACCTCGGACTTGATCGCCAGCTCGGCGGTTTCGGCCGGCGTCTGGAATAGCGGCCCC